>JALENJ010000070.1 GCA_022767445.1 Erysipelotrichaceae bacterium
ATATTATTTGATGAATAATTTTGCTTGAGGTTTAGAATTCTTGCAACAAACACCTCGTGGTTGTTAACGTAATAGAAATCTAGATAATTCTCGATTGGCATGTAGCGGTATCGTTTGCCATCATTTGTGAATTCCTCTTAAGTCCTTTTTGGCTTGATCAGTAAGGTAAATACTGTATCGTCTATCATTAATCAAAACCATATTCCTTTCTTACATCTTGTAAAGATGTTAGTTTATCTCGCTCAATTTCTTGGTGTCCAATTAGAATTTCTTTTTTCAAATCTTCAATGCAAAAACACCCTCTTTACTTTTCGTAAGAGGGTTCATATCAAAATTACTCTTTATGATATTTATCTTCATGTTCATTTAACATGCTTGCGTATTCCGTCTCTTCTTCAGCAGTGCGATACTCTGTACCGTTAAAGCATAGTTCACGAATCACCTTCTTCATCCATGCTGGTCGTCTTCGATATGCCATAAACATCTGCACTTCTGATTGAGTTGGAAATACCTCCGATGTATGTTCTGCAGAGCTGATACTGATGATATTCGTCACATCAACATTAAAGTAATTTGCATACTTCATAATTACCTCAATATCTGGACGTATCGCTCCATTTTCATATGCGGATACAGTCTGTGCTGAAACATTTAAGACTTTACCCATCTGTTTCTGTGTCATGTGATGATTAATTCGTAGGGTTCGCATTTGATACGCAATCACTTGTAACGTTTCTTGTATTGATTTCATATTTCAAATATAGGAAATTTATACTGGATTAGATACTAATCTACAGAAATACTATAGTTTGTATATTTCTCCAGTATAAATGGATTTCTTTATTATCACGATGTGATAACACTACTATCATCATACATAAATCATATAAAGTTATTGTTAAACTGGAATCCTACAATTCAATTTGAAATGAGCTTTATTCAGTGTTACTATATATTAGCAGTTAAAGCACAAGAGTGCTAAGGAGGATACTATATGTCAAAGAAACAATTTAAAGCAGAATCCAAACGTTTGTTAGATATGATGATACACTCAATATATACAAACCGCGAAATCTTCTTAAGAGAGTTGATCTCTAACGCATCCGATGCGTTAGACAAACGTCACTATCTCTCATTAACAGATAATCGATACGCAACAGATTCCAGCAATCTAAAGATTACCCTCACCATCCACAAAGATACACGCCAACTCATCATTGAAGATACTGGTGTTGGTATGAGCCAAGAAGAACTAGAGAAAAACCTTGGTACAATCGCTAGAAGTGGATCCGCTGAGTTTAGAAAACAACTCGAAGAGAACGTTGATAATGTTGATATCATTGGACAATTCGGTGTTGGTTTCTACAGTGCATTCATTGTCGCAAAGCACGTCCTCGTAGAAACAAAATCCGCTGCTAGCGACAAAGCATATAGCTGGTCTAGTACAGGTGAAGATGGCTATACAATTAACGAAATTGAAAAACCAGAAATCGGCACAAGAATCACAATCGACCTCAAGGATAATAGCGAAGAAGAAAACTTCGACGAATTCCTTGAAGAGTACAAGATCCGTGAGCTTGTAAAGAAATATTCAGACTACGTAAGATACCCTATCCAAATGGAAGTCACAAAGTCCATCCCCGATCCAACAGACGATCAAAAAACAATTGACACTAAAGAGTTGGAAACCTTAAACTCAATGATTCCACTCTGGAAGAAATCCAAATCTTCCATTACACAAGAGGAATACAATTCTTTCTATAAAGCGAAGTTCAATGATTGGGAAGACCCACAGAAAGTCATTCACTACAGTGTAGAAGGTACATTGTCCTATACTGCCCTTCTATTCATCCCATCCAAGACTCCATACAACTTCTATTATCAAGACTTTGAGCCAGGATTACAGCTATACTCAAAGGGCGTCTTCATTCTAGATAAGGCAAAGGATCTCGTGCCTGATTACTACCGTTTTGTACAAGGTATTATCGATAGTGATGATTTAAACCTCAATATCTCTCGTGAAATTCTCCAACAAGATCGACAGGTGAAATTACTTGCGAAGTCAATTGAGAAGAAGATTCAAGCTTCACTTGAAGACATGCTGAAGAATGACCGTGATAACTACGAGAAATTCTTCGATAACTTCGGACTCAACCTCAAGTATGGTATTTATCAAGACTATGGTCTACATAAAGACCAACTTCAAGATCTCATCATGTTTAGATCCTCAAAAGAAGGCAAATATGTAACACTCAAAGAATATACAGACCGTATGCCTACCGAACAAAAGTCCATCTATTATGCGGTAGGTTCCTCTATCGATGAAATCGAACAATCACCTATCATGCCTAAGTTAAAGAAGAAAGGCTATGAGGTACTATACTTCCTTGATCAAAGAGATGAGTTCGTAACTGGTATCCTACAAAACTATGCAGAAAAGAACTTCGTATCCATCTCCCAGGCAAATCTTGACTTGGATAGCGAAGAAGAAAAGAAAGAGATTGAAGAAAAGACCGAACAAAACAAAGACCTACTAACAGCCATGAAAGATGCTCTAGATGGCAAAGTTAAAGAAGTACGCATCTCCTCAAGACTGGTAGATGATCCTGTATGTATCGTCGCAGATGAGGGTGTATCGCTAGATATGGAACGTTTCCTAGCAAACGATCCAATGAACAAAGATAGAGCAGTAACAGCCACAAAGATACTAGAGATTAACCCAAATCACCCTATCTTTACAAAACTACAAGAAGTATCCAAGACTTCAAGTGATAAACTCAAAGAGTATACTGATGTCCTCTATGATCAGGCATTATTAATTGAAGGACTCCCTATCAAGAATCCTGTAGAGTTTGCTAAGAAGATTGCCAACCTCATCGTAGATGCCAAATAACAACGGTAATTGATATGTACCCTCTTTACTGGACAACAGTAAGGAGGGTACATATCAGTCTTGTATTATTGTTTTTATATTATTCTAAAACCTCATGACCTCCTCCCGCATTTATATAAATATTTTATAAAATATTTACTGGTTTAATAATCTTTCATACCAAAAATAGGAAATTCATATATAACTTTAAGATATATATTTTTTTCTTTTATTATAATAAAAGAATCACAAGAGGAGGAAAGTATATGTTAGATAATGTTTTCTATATTGATAACGACTTAAAAACTTACCGCTGTACTTATACGGTTGGAAGACCAGAATTCAGTATTTTTGACTTTTCTATGCAAAATTTAGAAAATTATACTCCGCATTCCATTACTTCATCATCTCACAGAGAATGCTCTTCTTGTAGCATCGGTGGCTATTGTGGTGGATGCCAATTATCCCATCATGCTAATTTCACAAAATACTGTTCTTATAAGAAACAATCTTTCTCTGGATTTATTAAAGAAGTATTTAGTCCAAAATTAAATGAACTTCTTCGGAGCTATAATGATGAAAACTAAGAAATTTTTATGGATAGATTTATTAAGTTTTTGTAACGGTATGGTCCTCTATGCACCTGTTGCTATCCTTGTTCGTCTTAATAAAGGAGTGTCTTTATCATGGTTCTTCTATCTACAAGCAATTCTATCTTTTCTTATCTTTCTTCTAGAAATTCCATCTGGAATCTTAACAGATAAGATAGGATATAAAAAATCTTTGATATTAAATCAGATATTACTTTGTTTATGCAAATTGATATTCTTAATTGGTTTCGGTATTACATTTTTTCTTTTAGAAACCATTATAGAAGCCATCGCAGCTACATTTTCATCCGGTACAATCGATGCGTATATACATTCTTTTTGTGATTCGGATAATGATTTATATACACAGGAAAAAGCAAAATTTATTGCTTTCGGATCTGCAGGTTTTATAGTGAGTACAATTCTTTTTTCCTTGCTATATAAACGAATTGAAATTAATGGATTAATATTTGTATCATTACTCTTTTCTATTGTTGGTCTGATTTTCTTATCTTTATCTCCTAATGAAATTCAATTAATGGAAGATAGAGAAACTTCGGTTAAAAAAGTTAAATTATTAGAAATATTAAAGAATTTAAATTCAAATTTGCTCATATTTTTGATTCTTAATTCTTTGATTGGCTTGTCTTTTATTATTATTAACTTTATGTATATATTAAAAATTGCATCATCTGGGTTATCTGAAGAATTAATAACACCAATTATTTTAATTTATACAGCATGCGGTTTAATTATTCCTTACTTTTTTAAGATGACAGAAAAGTATTCAAATAAAATCCTATTTCGTACTATAGAAGCGTAGATAATAGATAGTTATCTGCGCTTGTTTCATAATAAGGGATACAGATGGCCTGACGTAATTCCGATAGGGATATCAGAAGATACTCCCGGTGATAAACAGTCAGCCATCCCCTTATTATT
>JALENJ010000011.1 GCA_022767445.1 Erysipelotrichaceae bacterium
AACAGCACCTCTCCAGAAATGGACAACTGATGTATCTCAATTTAACTTCACGTGGGGAAAGTGCTATTTATCACCAATATTAGATATGAATACAAATGAAATTATCTCTTATGATTTATCTACAAGTCCCAATCTTGATCAAGTAAAAAGAATGTTAAACAAGGCATTTGATAAGTTTCCTTCAATTAAGGGAATCATCTTTCATTCTGATCAAGGATGGCAATATCAACATAAAGTCTACAGAAAAGAATTATCTGAACATGGAATTATTCAATCAATGTCACGGAAAGGGAACTGCTATGATAACTGTAATATGGATATGAGAAAGATTTTAAATCATTCGAAGAGTTTACAGCTGCAGTAGAAGAATTCAGGCAAAAACAAAATGGATGACACCTGTGCAATACAGGATGGCATCCATGTGTTCAGCCTAGTTCGAATATGTGTCCAGGATTCTGGGTACATATCAGCTATGTATGAAAAATATCCAATTGGATATTCACAGGAACTATAATTTTTGATATTTCTAATATAATTATGCACCATTCTATTATGATGATCTCCGTTAATTGAGTACTCTGAGTATGCCTTATTATCAATAATTGATTGATACCCATCCTCATCGGAGATTAATAAAATATCTGGTGCAGACTTACTACCCGTTTGTCCTAGATGCTGTACTTTATATTTAAAAACACTAATAACGATTTCTGTTGTTGCATCTTTACCTTTAAAAGCCATTTCAAAATATGAAGTCATAAATGCTCCAATACTTCCGCTTGGATAATTTTTTTGCAAATATTTTTCTATCATAGCTTCATTTGCGCCAGTTTGTCGATGAATTCCATCAATAAGCTGAGGGCTTATTAATGAAATTGGCTAATTTTATTGATTAAATCTGCATTATTATGTTGACGATTTACTAGCTATATATTTATCAGAAATATTAATTCCATAAAACTTTTGTGTTTCTTCCTTATTTTGGATTCGAAGAAAAAAGTCACATTGTCAGAAATAGAATGTGACTTTTTACGTCATTGATTTATCTTATCCATCATGGCCATTAGTTTTTTATTTTGTTTATATAATTCAATATATATCTTGTAATATGGCTCATACTTCAATGTGTTTTCTAAATTTGGATAATATACCTTACCTATATCGATTAGTTTTTTTGCTTCTGTAAAATTATTAATATGATTTGCTCCTATCATTGCCATAAGTGCATCACCATAACATGCACCAATAGTCACAGATGGTGTCTGTAGTCTAATCCCTAATACATCAGATAGCATTTGTATCCATTGTTCATTTTTCGTGCCTCCACCTGTTACCATGATCTGATTAATAGGAATTTGTAACTCCTTAAAAATTTCAAAGTGATGTTTAATCGAATAACACACAGATTCATACGCTGCTCTCATAATATGTTTACGAGTATGTGCTAAGTTTAATCCAAAAATGACACCTTTTGCATGTGCATCATTGATTGGCGTTCTCTCACCCGCAAAATAAGGTAAAACAACGAGTCCTTCACTTCCAATAGGAATTTCTTTTAAATCTTGCATCATAGCTTGATATGCATTAATACCACCTTGTTCTTGTTCATGCACTTTATCTAGATAGAAAGTATCTCTAATCCATTTTGTTAATGCACCAGATGTATTTGTTCCTGCAGACACATCATACGTATAAGGAACTATAAATTCTTCACGCCAAAGGCGTTCATCATCATACAATTTATCAGTACATAAAATCATATATGCTGTCGAACCCATTTGTATCAGCATATCTCCAGGCGCCATGACGCCACTACTAATGGCCTCTGCACCAGAGTCATCCCCACCAGTAATAACTGCTGTTCCTATTGCCAATCCAGTATCTTTTGAAGCTTCATCAGTAATATACCCTGCAATATCTGTCGTTTTTTTGAGTTCCGCAAGTTGTCTTGCAGTGCATATTCCATCTGCATATTGCATGTTAATTGAACCATTACGATTATATAGTGGATTAAAACTTGCTAATCCCAAGAAGTTATCAATTGCGTAGTTACCTGTTAATTTATAAGTTATGTAGGATGAGGCAGTTAGGAACTTATAGGTTTTAGCATATACCTCTGGCTCATTATTTTTTATCCATAAGATTTTAGGCGCAATATCACTAGCTCCCAAAGGCCTACCAAAAAGTTCAATAACTTTATTTTCTCCCCATTTATCAGTTAATTCTTGGCACTCAGCCATTGCACGCGCATCTATTCCGTATAGTATTGCTTTACGTAATGGTTTCCCATGTATATCTACCGGTAAACAATCTGAACTAAGTGCACTAACCCCTATGCATTTAATATCCTCGGGATTTACTTTAGATTGATTTAATAGTTTTTGAGAGATAATGCAGATATCTTTATACCAAACTTTATCTGCATCATGTTCGAAATAATTTGGTTTTGGATTATCAACACCATGCGTTGTAGATGCTGATACAACTTCACGCCCCTGTTCATCGACCAAAATACCCTTTGTCTCATTTGTTCCTACATCAATTCCAACAAAATATTTTGATGCCATAATCTTATTATTCCTTTCTGATTCGATTAACAACATCCATAAGTTCTTTAACTCTATTTACATCTACTCTTATATTATTTCCATTATCATCTTGTAATTTGCCGTCCATCTTAAAGTACGTACCTACAACCGCTGCGTCCGCATACTTTAATTTAGACGCAATCGTATCTGGTCTACACCCAGTATTTGCTAATACTGCGATGTTTGGGCACGCATCTTTAACAGATTGAATTAGTGTCTCATTTACATCTTCACCTGCGGCACTTGCAGAAATACACAAACCATCTGCACCCGTTTTGAATACTGTCGATTTTGCAATTTCAGTTAGTTCTCGTGTATCTAAATTCTTGTCAGATTCTGGATTAATAAAATAAAGCATCTTTAGATCAGCTAAATGTAGTTCCGTTTTTCTTCTTAAGAGTTTAGAAATGTCGTTATTATAAAAGCCACCATCTCCAACATACACACCCGAGAACGTACCTCTACAAAAATCCGCATCTACAGCTCTAGCAAGTTCCAATGTCGCGGTTCCATCAGATATAGCATCAACTCCGAAAGGAACTGTAATATCTTTTTTCAGTTCTCCAATAATTCTTGCCATACATGCAATAGTAACAAAATCCATTTTTCTTTGATACGGAAAACTAAATTCATTTGATATTAATACTGCATCTACACCACCATCAATTAGTGATTTTAGATCCATTCTTGCATGTTCAATAATTATATCTAGACTATCACTAGCTGCATATCTTGGATCTCCAGGCAATGCGTCTAGATGAAGCATTCCTATAATGACTTTATCTTTGTTACATAAATCATTCATCCACATATTTATAGTCCTTCTTTTAAGTTATCAATTGCTAGTTTTGCATAAATACTAGGTTCATTTAGATACTTTGTTACCAATTCAATAGTAACCGTTTCATCATACCCACTCTTTATGAGTTCTTGCATAAAGTTCTTTAAAGGCAAATTTCCGTAGCCTGGACAGTAATGATCTTCAGATTGCCCATCACTATCAACAATATGCATATGTACTAATTTGCTTCCTAGTTTTTTATTAAATGTAATTATATTTTCTCCTTGTATATACGGTACAATAATATCATTCATACCAAAGAAATACGGAGAATTAAAGTGGTTGCATAATTCCAGTAGTTGGTTAGACGTAGTTGTTACATTTGATTCATAAATTGTTAATGGTTCATACACAATTTTTATGCCAACTTTTTCTGCATACGCTATTATCTTCTCTAAACTATCATATAAACGCTGTTTTATTATTTGTTCAGTAGCTTCAAAACCAGCATGTCCCGCTGAGATTAAGGTGTATTCTGCACCAATGGACTTTGCAAAATCTAAAGATTTATATACATATTCCAAAGAATTATCACGCATGCTTTCATTTTCCCACATCAAATTAAATGGATATGCGTTTAATTCTGGTGTATATACAGTTACAGGCATGTTGTATTTTTTTATTAATTCATTGATTCTATTTGCACATATTTCAAGATCATAAGGATATGCATGCGGTCTTGCACCCCATAATTCAACATAGTCATATCCAAATCTTTGCGCATCTTGAAATGCTTTTTCAATATCAAATCTTTGATATCCGCATGTAAATAACCCAAATTTCATAAAATTCTCTCCTATCTTTCTTTATGAAAGCTGATGTTTCTCTGCATATTAAAAATATGATATGAAACATAAATATTATCGGCTAAACCGATAATATTTATTGTTTATCTCAAAAATTATGTTAATAATCGAACTGACGATAATATCTTCTAATACTTAACGGATGTCTTAAGAACTTTTCCATGTATGCATCCACACGATTGTTAACTGCATGCATGACAAGATGGGATATACTACCACGATATTCTTGCTTAATTCCGCTCAATTCAAATTCTTTTGTATCAATAATGACGTAATTGGCATTTACTTGAGGTAAGAATCTTGCAACTCTTTCTGATAGTGATCTTTGTTCATCTTCGCCAATGAATAAGGTAATTGGTGTATCCTTTACTATGATTTCTTGCATACCGTGAAAAAATTCAGGAGAACTAATAGACTTTGTTCGTATCCACATCTGCTCTTCCCAATAACACATTGCATAGGAATATGTTGCACCATACTGATTACCTGCACCTATAAAATAGTGTGGTAAATCTGGATGTTTATCCAAAAACTCAACTTTCTGTTTGGCATAGTGATATGCCCATGCATCTACTTGCTTTTCTACATTAACTAATACCTTTGCCAAATTCTCTTCCATGTTTTGGTTATAGTCTTCATATTCAGCAAACTCACCATTTTTAAACATAAAGTAATTTGCTGTCATATAAAATTTTAGCTGCTCATTTTTCGGATATAAAATTAGGTAATCTTGTTTATCCGGTTGCGTTAAAACTGTATTTGGGGTATCAATAAAACTAAATATCTTTCCACCAATTTCATGTACCTTATCTACAAGTTCAATCATTTCTAGTGTATTACCAGATACAGATGATATTATTGCAATCGATTTGTTAGTAAATCGCTTGTTCCCTGTTGTTAGAAATTCTGCTGCATTTTCTACATAGACAGGTAATTTACTCCTACCACGCATATATACTTCGACCTGCATTGCGGAAGCATATGTTCCTCCAATACCAATATAGAAAATATTATCAAATCCATCATTCCAAATTTGATCAATAATTTTTTCAATATCTTTTCGTAGTGCTAAAGCACCATTTACGCTTTTTAAATCTTCATCTTCATGAAAGTTACGGAGATTAGCACCTTCGTCTTCTTTCCATAAATCTGTTATTGTCATATCTAATCTCTCCCTTTCTCAATATAGTTTGAAGTGATCAATGTCATATTTCTCAAAATATTGTAGAGCTTTCTGTATTGCAATATCCCATACAGGCCACTCATGATCACCAGCTAACTCTCGATAAGTGATATCTATCTTATTCTTTGCAAATCCATAAAACTTACGATTGCTCTCAATCAAGAAATCCTCCGTTCCGCAGAGTTGAATAATAGATGGGTAAACCTTGTTTGAATCATGGTCTAGATATTTGTAGATATCAAAATAATCTTTTTGATTAATTATTCTATCTATTTCCGTCGTATCCATCTCTTCGAATATCTTATCTTCAACCAAGCAACGCAATTCTCCTAGATGAATCACAGGGGACAAAGCCGCAATTGCTAGGTATTGACTCGGATAAGTCATACCAATCTTTAGCGCTCCATAACCACCCATGCTTTCTCCTGCAATAAAAGTATTTTCTTTTTGTGTTGGTATCTTAAACCATTGCTTTAGATAATTAGGAAGTTCTTCGGCAATATATGTTGCGTATTGAATTCCATCTATATTTGTATAAAAACTTCTACCTGCTTCAGGTAAAACGATAATATAGCCGAACTTCTTTGCGTAATATTCTAATTTTGTAAAACGAAGCCATTCCTCAGCATTTCCAGATAAACCATGTAATAGATATAAAATTTTATATTGTCCATTGTTAATTGGTGTTACATCATTTGAATTATCTGGCATTAAAATATTGCAGTTTGTTGTCACCTTTAAAGCAGTGGAATAAAATGTTGTTCTGATGATCGCCATCTACCAAGCTCCAAAATATTTTATTGTTTCAGTAGCATTTTCTGCACCTGCACGCATACTTTCAATAATAGACTTACCATGTATGATTGCATTTAGGAATCCTGCAATATAACTATCTCCTGCCCCCATCGTATCCACTACATCATCACAATGAACAATACCCATCTCATGATAATTTATCCCATCAAAGCACAGACTGCCTTTTTCGCCACGCATTGCTATAACGAGTTTAGGCCCTCTATTATAGATTTCCTTCATCCGGTCTTTTAGTTGATCTATTGAACTTTCATCATTAGAGAAAAATACATAATCACTATGTGGAATTGCAACTTTACACGCTTCATCATCTGGTCTTGTTGCACAGTCAAAGGCTGTTAGAATTCCTTTACGGTGTAACTCCTCAAAGTAACCTTCAACCTTCCCCCAGAGATCGCATATTACGATGTCATGTTTACATATGAATGAAATATCATCTTCAGATAAATGATAGTCTGATAGAACACCTTCATCATAGTCACCAAAAATTCGTTCTCCATCAATAAGTTCAACCTGTGTGACTGCTGTTTTTCCTTCTTTAAATTGCAAGTGACTTACATCAACACCTTTTCTTTCAATTGCGTCGTACATTACATGTCCAAATTCATCATTTCCTACAGGACCAATATATGAGGATTTTCCTCCTAATCGCACTGTATACACAGCCATATTAACGGGGCCACCGCCAGGAAAGGCGGTACCCCCATTCATATTTTGATAATAGTCAACACAGTTACTTCCAATTGCTGCTAATTTCATACAGCAGCCTCATTTTTTCTTTGTTTGTTTTGATTTTCCCAGAAATAATAAACTGGTAATCCTGTTCCTACTGCTAAGCCTGCACAAATCAAACCAGGTATTGGAGCCCAAATGAATGTTGACCAAATGAGAGTGCCTGTCATAAACATTGCAATAATAGGCATTAATACTCCACCTGGCATATGGTATACTGGTTTGTAATGTTCCTTTTTACGTAATACGAAGATTGTTCCAAATGTTAAGAAATTCTTTAATAGTGCTACCAATGTAAAGTACCCTAATAAATCAGACAAATTTGTCGCAAAAATTAAGATAATAGCAACGATACATTGTACAACGATTGAGAATGCTGGTGTTTCATATTTTGGGTGTACTTGTGCAAAATGCTTAAAGAATAAACCATCTTTCGCCATTGCATATTCAATTCTAGGTTGGAACATAACGCAACTTGAAAGTGATCCAATTACAACGATAATAGCCATAATAGCCACAACTACACCTGCTGCGTTTCCAATTAATGGAATCTTAGATGCTAATAAAGCAATTGGTGCTTCTGAAGCGGCTAGTTCCTCAACTGACAATAAACCAGAAGAAACTACTGTTAAGCTAACATATAACGCTAATACGATTACAGCAGTTAAAATTAGTCCCTTTGGTAAGTTCTTACCTGGATCCTTTATTTCACCCGACATGTAGCAAGCTGCACCCATACCATCGTAAGACCATGTTGTTGCAGAAATTCCTGCTAATAGTGCTGCAAATCCAGTTGCTGCACCCTGTAGTGGTTGCCCTGATAAGAATAAATTAGAGTTAATGTTGAATAGGCCAATTCCGATAATTAATGCGAAAGGAAGAATCTTCAAAGCAGTAATGATAGTCTGAAATTTTCCTCCACCTTCAACACTACGAATGTGAATAATCATGAATATAATTACTAACAAAACAGCCACCAATTTCAGAATTAATCCATGAACCGGTAAGAAGAAACCTAAATAGTTTGCAATTGCTAAAGCCATGATTGAAATTGATGGAGGGTCTGTAGCCCAGAAACTAATCCATCCGCATAAGAAAGCTAACGGACGAGAACCAGCTTCTCGGAAATAGACATATTGTCCACCATCTTCAGGGAATGCTGATGCAAGTTCCGCATAGCAAAAATTTGCTGGAATCTGTAATAAGCCACCAATTAAAAATGCTAATACTAGCGTCAAACTACTTCCGGCAGCTCCAGCTACTTCTGATAAGGATGAGAAAATACCAGATCCTACTGTTGTTCCAACACCAAGTGCAATCACTGCACCTAATCCAAGTTTGCGTTTCAAATCTTGGGTGTTCTGATTAGACATATTATGTATCCTCCTTTTTCTTGTGGCATATCTACACTTTATAACCCATCTCTGCATTTGGTTTACATATATACCACTATTTAATTTTATTATACCAGTGAGTTTTATCTTTGCAACCCCTTACATATATGTATTTGATAAAATGTATGTAAAGTTGTTAAAATAGGTTCATGAAAGTTATGACATTGGATATTATGATCAGTAATGAACTCCGGCAGTATATTACTGATCACCATCTGAAATTTGGAGATAAACTTCCAAGTGAACGCGAACTATGTGAATTATTTTCTATTCAGCGTTTGACGCTCCGGTCAGCTATGAAGATTTTGGAAGAGATGGGAATTATTTACGTTGTTCCTAAGATTGGTTATTTTGTTGCCAAACAGCGGATTATAAAAAATGTTAATGCAATTCGTCTGATTTCGGAAATAATTAAAGATAATGCATCTACATATGAAACTAAATTATTTAAATTTGTTGAGATTGAAGGCGACAAATATCTATGTCGAGAAACCAATTTGCCACTTGGTACTAAATTTTTTGAAATTAAACGGTTATTGATTGCCGATCATGAGCCAGTATGCATGGATTACTGTTTTATACCTGTAAGCTTAGCGCCTGATTTAATGGATTATAAATCCAGTCCCGAAAACTTGAACGATATTTTAGTAGATAAATATCACTTTGACTTCTTTAGGACCACACAGCGAATCCGCGTTATTGAGGCCGAAAATAGTTATCGTGATGCATTAGAACTTTCTAATAACGCGCATGTAGCTTTATTATCTGGTTGTATTTATGATGACCATAATCATATTGTTGCATTTACTGAAAGTTACATGAAGTACGAACGCTTCTCGTTTGAATTATTTTAGGTGAAATTTATGAACTACCAAATTCCTTTATATATTCAATTAAAAAATTTAATTATCCAGCGTATTAAAGATGGTGAATATTTGCCCGGTGAAAAAATACCTAGTGAGCGCGAAATGTCTTCCCTCTATCACATTAATCGCATGACTGTTAAGCATGCAGTCAACGCTTTAATTGATGAAGGATATTTATTTCGGATAAAAAATAATGGGACTTTCGTCACAAAAAAAATTGCAAATAAAATTTTATATTTAAATGACCATTCCACAGGTAAAAGTATTGGTCTGGGTGCTTTTATAAACAAGCATGGCTTAACATTAAAAAATACCATATTAGAAGAGGGTATTATTAAAGACCAAACCTATATTGAAAAAAAACTTAATTTAAATCACGGCGAACAAATATATGCCTTACATCGTTTACGCAAGATTGATAGCGAAAGTATTGCTCTTGAATACTGCTATCTTCCATTCAAATATTTTGATGATATTCAGAACCACGATTTTTCAAAAGCATCTCTCTATGACTATATGAAACAGAAGGAACATTTTCCAATTTCATTTGAGCAAAAACTGACTATTCAGAAAGCATTCCATCCAATAACTAAAATTATGGATATCCCTTCTGATAGTTATATCTATAACCTTGAATATATTGGCCATGATTCAAGTGGAACTGTTGTTGAGTTTACAACATCCTATATGCCATGTGATAAAGCAGAGTATGGATTTGAAACTTTTAAATCAGAATAATTGTAATTTGTTTATTTTTTGTGCTATATTCAATTTAGTATATACACTTTATACTAAATTTCTGCACTAAGCATATATATTTATATGCTTTTTTGGCTTTTACCAAGGAGGAGAAATGTATATTAACAACTATATCTTAAAATCAAATCGTATTTTTTGTTCTGATCAACATGGTGTTATTGATGGCTATATTGTTATTCATAACAATAAAATTCATGCTGTTGAAAAAGGTTTTATCCCTTCTTCATTAGAAAATCAATATAAGATTTACGACCTTTCCGGCAAAACTATTTTGCC
The DNA here is from genome assembly GCA_022767445.1 of Erysipelotrichaceae bacterium. GTDB lineage: Bacteria > Bacillota_I > Bacilli_A > Erysipelotrichales > Erysipelotrichaceae > Bulleidia. The sequence goes on from JALENJ010000011.1 coordinate 10,259, forward strand.
TGGTTTCTTTGATGCACACACATTCTTTACTGGTTGGTCCTTGCGATATATCGGTATTGATCTTTCAAATGCCAAAACAGAAAGAGACGTTATTGAGGTTCTAAAAACATGTCATTCCCATCAAGATCATATCTTCGGTCATGGGATATCTGATAATTTTACCACTCCAAGTCCAGAAGAATTAGAAGAATTATTTCCAAATTGTCGCATTGTCATATTCTCTACAAGTGGTGATCATTTTTGGCTAAATACAACTGCAATCAATCACTATGGATTTGATTTAACAGCAGATTGCAATGAAGCATTTTGGAAATTATTAGACGAAATACTTCATGATAAGAATTTTATTAAACCATTATTCAAAAAATACATGGCTATGCTAAATAAACGCGGTATTACTTCTGTAAAAGAAATTGGTTTTGATGAATTTAGTGGATTCCAAAATATCTTATCAGAACTTGAATCAGAAGAAGAATTAAATCTTCGTGTACATTTTATGTCACAACCAGTAGGTTCGAATGCAAACTTTGAATATGCAGAGAAAATGATGTCTGAATACAACTCTGATTTTATTCGATTTTCAGGTTTCAATCGTATGACAGATGGATCTATTTCCCAAGGAAATGGTTTGCTAAAGCAACCATACGAGAATCAAAATTATAAATGTAAACTTGATATTAATTGGGAGTTAATTCAGGATGAAGTACTTGAAGCCGATAAACTTGGTACTCGATTTTCACTAAATGCTCAAGGCGATGGTGCTGTAGCTAAAGCTGTAGATATTTTTAGTCAATGCGAAAAAAATGCTAATAATAAACTAATAAATCGCCATGCTATAACGGAAGCAGAATTTAGTGATCCAGTTGATTTAAAACGTATGGCAGAACTTGGTATTATTTGCGAATATTATCCTCAAATTCAATCAATCACTAGTTACAATGATAAAGTCGGAATGATTAAAAAACAGATTGGCTTAGAGCGTGGAAAAAATTATTGGAATCGGCGTAAGATGAAAGATTATGGTGTCCCGCTATGCTGTGGGACTGACCTCCCACTTGTTATCGATCATATACCTGAATCTATTTATTACTCTGTCACAGGTCTATTTCCTGAAGGTGGTATTCCATTCAACCAGGCTAATTGTTTAACCCCATATGAAGTATTGGAAAGTTGGACATTCGGTGGTGCATATGACTTCTGCCGTGAAGATGATTTGGGATCAATTACAGTTGGGAAACTTGCAGACTTTGCAGTTATTGATGGTGATATTCTGCATATTAACCCAAGAGACTGTCGTTCGTTAGATGTATATATGACAATCATTAATGGTAAAATTGTATATCAAAAATAAAGAGCAAATACATCGAGTAGGAGGAAGTTTTAAAGAGTTTTAAAACTTCCGACCTCTCACACCACCGTACGTACCGTTCGGTATATACGGCGGTTCAAAACTTAATAACTATGCACTTTTTGGTAGTGGTCTGTTAGTGATAACAGACCTTTTAGTTTTAGAATCTTCGCACTGATGAGTGACCCTAGTCCGCCTTTGGCGATTGCCATGCATCCTTTGCGCGAGTTCGACAGTCCCTCCGCCAGCCATCTTGGTGCCCCTAGTATCATGAGTGTTCTTCTTCTTTTCCGTATGGTCTTCCACTGTTTCCATATA
>JALENJ010000033.1 GCA_022767445.1 Erysipelotrichaceae bacterium
TGAAATTGAATCAAAGAAGAAACATCAAAAAGAAATTATTATAGAAGAAATAAAAAACAACCCAAACCAAATTGGAACGGGTTGTTGATCGATGAGAATTTTAAATATTTCCCATGTCTACTTGACTAGGGTTGTATCAAATGGACTACTTTCAAAAGCTCAAAGAATTCTACAAAAGAATATTGGAAGTAAAAGGTAACGTAATAGTTACGATTTGCTAAAAGAGGATAGATAAGTCTAGGTTTGTAGATATATGAGTACTTTTATATTTAAGATAAAATGATAAATCATTATCATTAGTTTTGGCTATGCTAGAAAGCTTACTTTATTCTAAGAAGAAATCTAAATGATACATGTATAAATTCCAATTTGTGAGGAGTGAAAAATGATAGATTTACTCAAATATATCAAGGAGAATAAAACACTTAACATTTTACTTATGAGCGAATGTGATATTTATTTTTACAAGCAAAGTCAAGAAACTCAGTTTTCAAGTAATCAGGGAATATATTCCATACCATGTGAAGCATTTGCTAAAGATGGTAGTGGTGGCGAATTTGTCTTTTTGACTGATGGCAGTATAGGATTTATCAGTAGCGAAGGAGAGGTCGGAAGAATTGCTGAGAACTTAGAGGGACTTCTAACTTTTTTGATTCACGCGGGTAATCTTTTTGACTTTAACTGTAAACATCTTTATCAAAACCCAAGCATACTAACAAAATATTGTGATGGATATATATTCACAACACGAAAAAATTATAAAGCTGAGAACAAGGACTGGGATAGGATTCGTTCTGATATTGCCAAAGAGTTAAGTCTTCCTTTTGACCCCAAAAAATTAGCAGATTTAGCAATGGGTTTTTATCAAGCAGCTACAAGGAATCCATCGTTTTCTTGTAAATACATTGATGGTGAAAATGAGTATATTTGCGATTCAGTACTTTCAGACATTGTGGGTATATGGGTAACGAAACTTACAGGTATGACGAAGGAAGAAATTGAAATAAATAGCAATAATCGCATATCTAATTTGTGATGGACAGGAAATGAATGCAGGTGAAGTAGATTTCAGTAGATATAATCGTAGTAAAGCACATTAAAGAATAGATGGAGATAAATCGTGGATAAGATAGTATACATAGCAATATTAGTCATTCTTGGCATTTTCTGTATTGTCAAAATGTTTAGCCCATCAGTCGGATTAACATATACTTTGAAAACAATAGTACTAGATGACTATGACATCAGTAAATTAAAGGAGAATACACTTGGAGAATTACGATGTACTGTCAAGACTAGAAGAAAGTTTATTCTACCAACGGAAATGGACTTATGGTCAGAAGTAAATCTATTTGAGAACGGAATTCTATTAAAAAGAAATAAAGAGGAAAGAATTATCTTCTTTCATGAGTTATTTGCTATTCGACCATACGTGATTAACTCTCTATTTGCTAAGGCAAAATATTTTGGATATGAGCTTATTTTAAGAAATGGAGAGAAAATCAATATTGAAAGTAATAATCTTCCTATGCTAGATGAATTTACAGAAAAGCTATATAGAATATTATCAAGTAAAAGAGAGGTTTAGATGTATGAAAATAGAACATGTCGCAATGTACTTCAATGATTTAGAGAAGGCAAGAGATTTCTTTGTAAAGTACTTTGCTGGAAAAGCAAATGATGGTTATCATAATCCAAATACAGGCTTTCGATCATTCTTTATTTCTTTTGATGAAGGGTCTCGTTTAGAGATTATGAATAAACCAAAGATGGATAATTTAGCCAAACCACTGAATCGTACGGGATATGCACATATTGCTTTCTCTGTTGGAAGTGTAGAAGCTGTTGATTTATTGACATCAAGATTAAGAAACGATGGCTTTGAAGTTGCCAGTGGTCCACGTACAACTGGCGATGGATATTATGAATCCTCTATCATTGATATTGAAGGGAATCAAATCGAAATTACAGTTTAGTAATAAAGAAATATGGAATTAAAAAGGAAGATATCTGATCAATACTAGTCTAGGTATCTCCCTTTATTCATCTTGTTCCTGTGCTTATATATTTTATTCTTTGGCAGAATCTTTTTAATTACTTTTGTTTTCTATTTTGCTAAATAGCTTTTCTAAGAATAAGATGCGTTTGTATATCGTTTTTCTCATAATCTACATCTCCTATCTATGATTAGTTTACACTAACTAACTGTGGATTGCTAGTGGGTTGCTTATCATAAAAATGAAACTACAGGTTTATTGCGGATGATGGTTGCGGTAGGTAGAATAATAACTGTACCAAGTGAGATGGTGTCAAAAGTGAAGATACTGTAATATCTCAGTGAAGATGGTTTGCTCAACCTGCTGGGGTATCTGGAATGAAGCTCGGGGCTAAGAGAAAGGATACTTTCTTACGGCTGGCCGCATTAAAGTAGTAATACTAGATGAAGGGTGCAATTCCTGAAAGTAACAGATGGCACACATCATTGTGCAATATAGTCCAGAATACATATCGGTGGAAGAATAGAGGGTTACTTGAATAAAGTACCTGAATCTTAGTGAGGTATATATTGGCGTTATATATAAACCTAAGAATAGCCAATAATCCACTCTGTCGTGAAGCGAAGAAATTCGTGTATAAGATATGGAAGAAGATTCTCTTAGTAGCCTAGAGACAGGTTCTGAGTCAGGAAAAAATAAGATCACAGAACAAATGCTGAAGAGTTGGGTGAAAAGTGTGGGTAATCAATCCCGCCAGAGCTTCGTGATGAAAGTCTAGGGAAGAGATGTAGGGAATTGCTAACCTTGCACAGCCTCTTTTCTCTCTGTAGGATAACAATATTTTTGCAATGATGATGTAGGGTGAAGAAAAGCCCATTACAGTGTTTTCACTTTTAATATCACATTGGTATTTACATGCATGTCAAAGGATGGTATATTGATGTACCATCTTTATGAAATATATTGGAGGTGATGGAATTATGAATTATCCTATCGTTAGTTTAAGTGCTACTGGCGATAACATCCGTCGTTTGCGAAAAGAACGTAAAGTGAAGACCAGTGAGCTAGCAGATTACCTTGGTTTTTCAGACGTACAGGCAGTTTACAAGTGGGAACGTGGAGAATGTCTACCAACATTAGAAAACTGTTTTGCGCTAAGTAAATATTTGCATGTACAAGTAGAAGACATCTTGGTTTGCATGGACGAGATGCCTTCTTTATTTTTGCCTTTGGGTATATAATTTGGAAAAGAATGTTCATTACTACTTGGACAGGGAGATTAAAATATGAAAATTGAATTTGAGAATGAGAATAAAGTAGCTCTTGAAGATTTTAATGGAGACTATTTTAATTCGATGGGTGCTGATTTTTATCGCGATGGGAATTATAAAACTGCTATTGAATACTATCGTATTGCGGCATCGATGGGTAATGTTCAATCACTAGCGAATCTTGGATATTGCTACTACTATGGTAGAGGTTGTGAGAAGGATCTTAAACTTGCGTTTGCGTATTTTAAGATGGCTGCACGCTTTAAGAATACAGATGCTTTATATAAGTTAAGCACAATGTATGAACATGGCAAGGGCGTAAAGAAAAATGATGAGATTGCGGAATACTATCTAATGACTGCTTTCCATTCTTTAAATGAATTGCCAGAAGTTGCTAGATTAGATTATCCAAGTGTATTGTTTGCGATGGGTAAGAGATTCTTAACAATTGGTGAAGAGGAAGGCGATTATGAAGTTGCGTATACTCTTTTGAGAGGTGCACAAGAAGGCTATGAATTCCAAATCAATCAGGGCTGTCACTATTATGAAAAGATGCTAGCAGAGGTTGAGGAGATATTGCAGAAAGAATGTTTTGACCCTTATAGGGATGAAGATGAGGATGAACCATTTTTAAACTAATATGAGATATTATTTATGCAGTGGTTTAGTTGATTATTCAAAGATGGAACTTCACAATGAATATCATTGGGTTGAAGATCTGGTAAAGCATGTTCATTTTCCATGCTACGTATTACTTGTTGCGTCTTCACCTGATGATATCGAAAAGACAAGACACTATGCACAAGAAATTGTGGATGTCATGGATAAACATGGTTTATACTTATCGGGGTTTGATATCTTAGATCGTAGTAGTGCAAAGCGTATAAAAGAGCTTATTAATAAGGCAGATATGATTATCGCAATGGGTGGCCATGTTCCGACACAGAATACTTTCTTCCACGAGATTGATTTGAAGAAACATCTTCAAGACTTTAATGGAATTTGGATTGGCAGTTCTGCTGGCAGTATGAATAGTGCTACGCTTGTCTATGCCCAACCAGAACTAGAAGGTGAAGTAATTGATCCAACATACAAGCGATTTGTGCGTGGATTAGGATTAACAAAGAAGATCATTCTTCCTCACTATTCTTCTTGGAAGAATGATGTAGTGGATGGCTTTCGACTTCTAGAGGATGTTACCTATCCTGATAGTCGAGGATATGTATTCTATCTAATGGAAGATGGCAGTTATGTACTTGGTGATACAGAAGAGAAGATAGAAGAAGTTGTTGGTGAATACTATATTCTTCATGATGGGGTAATGATTCAGTAATATATACAAAATGAAATGGTATCCGGTGTGTTGGATACCATTTTTACAATTAGAATTTTGTGACAAAGTATGGATATAGGAATGACTTCTCTGTGTGTTCAGAAGGTTCTACTTCGATGATTGTCTTTTGGTAACCGTTGACAATCTTTGTGCCACTTTCGTGTATAAGTTCTCTTTGAAACTGTCCATACTCTTGGTGTACATGTCCATGTACCATGTATGCAGGTTTATATTTATCAAGTAATTCGTTAAAGCATGCATATCCTGTATGTGGTAGATCATCTAGGTCACCATAGCCTTCGGCAGGTGCGTGTGTCACGAGAATATCGACTCCCTTGGAAATCCAAAGGCTTGGCTTGAGTTTGTTGATGCGTTTTTGCATTTGGGCTTCGGTATACATGAAAGGAGAATCGTTATATTTCATACATCCTCCAAGTCCTGCAATGCGTAATCCTTTGTATTCGTATACACGACCATCTATATCGACACATCCTTCTGGCGCATGTTGTAAGTACGCTGTATCGTGGTTGCCATGGACATAGAAGAGCGGTTTACTTGCGACTGTTACAAGGAATTCAAGGTATCTTGCTGGTAAATCTCCACAGGAGATAATCAGGTCGATATCTTTTAATTTATTTGGTGTGTAGTAATCATATAGATAGGGATCTATCTGATCACTAATGACTAGTATCTTCATCTGTTGTTTTAATCTCCGTTAATTCATCTCGTGGGATATTGTTAGAAGAAAGCTCTCCAACAATATTATTGTTTAACCAGTTAATTCGAATAATATCCAATGGTTGTAAGGTGCTATCTGCTTCAATGATTTGTTTACCGGTACAGGTTTCAATTGGACCGGTAAATGGAACAATTGTACCTTCTTTGATTGCGGTAATAAAGTGATTCATACTACGCAAGATTGTAGTTGATGTGGATGATGGTAGGTATAGTTCTTCTGCACCTGATGATAAGCCTAACCAATAGCTTTGTTCACTGATTTCCTTGTGTGTCAAAATATCCTGTACAAGTAAATCATAGAAGAGTGACCAGTTGTAAATTGGTGCTGCTAGACATTCTTCTTGCGCTTCTTCGAATCGGTATAAACCCGGTTTATGTGTTGTGGAACGATTATCCATGATAATCGCATTCTGGCATGGTTCTTTTAAGATATGCACTTTTGCGTCTGGGGAGGTCCATGATACGCCAAGTGCGAATGCATTGAGTTCAATCACAGATACTTCATTATCATAGGGTAAATAGCCAATGAGACGCTGATCATGTACCATGCCTGCTAAGATACCCATTAGGAAGAATAACTCATAGCTACGTAATGCATAGGTATTGATAATATGTGATACAAGGGGGGTACAATGATTCATGAACTTATGATCAGGATAGTCTGTAGCAGCCTTTAATGTATCTTTTAATAAGAGTGGGCTTGTAGTGATAATCCATTCATGGTCTTGACACGCTTGCTGGATGATCTTCTCAGTTGTTTTTGTGTCTGAACAACCTGTATAGGCAGTGGTATTAAGGACACCTTCGTAGCGGTTGTTCAGATAGGTTCTTCCACTTTCGATTACGGCTGTCTGTAAATCATTTAAATCATCAGCCGGATAGAGGAAGGCCATCGTTAGTGGTTTGTGTTCGGAATAGTATTGTTTACGGAAGTTGAGTAGGGAAAGGATGGATTGTGACTTTGCCTTGTACTCAAGACTTACGTTACTTTCACTACGATTGAATTCCTTTAAGATACGTTCAATACGATGACGTAGGATAATACGATTCTTATCTAGCAAACTATCAAAGGTAAAGATCGATAAGTAGATTAAGAATGCATCAGAGATATTAAAGGATGGCTGGTTTTGTGTAATGCCCTTTGTGACAAGTTCAAAACGATAGAAGGCACCTTGGAAGGTATGGATAAGACCCTGTGGCCATTTGGTTTCTAGGTTCTGTTCTAACATATCTGCGAGAAGTTGATAACTTCCGGGAATTGTGAAGTATGGTGTATATAAATTTGTGACTTTCTGGAATCTTAAAAATTCTTCGTACACCTGCATTTCTTGTGAATCATTATGGACAGGCATGATACGGGTAATCTCTGCCATGATGGAAGGCGCTTGTAAGTACTTCAGTACGGATACGCGTTTATTTCCTTCCTTGACAAAGAATGCATGCATGTATTCATAAACTTGAATTGGTTCACGGATTCCTTCTTCAATCTGTGCAGTATATAGTCTAGACCACTTTGTGGCAAACTCGGTATCTTCATCTAAAGTTGGCATCCAATTTTCGGTAAAGGATGTAGCTCTTGAGGAAGTGACTGTACCTACCACTAGGTCTAAAGGAATTTCTAAGATGCCTACATATACCTTGGGTAGATCGCTGAAAATACTGTTGTTTAAAACTGCTAATGTTTCCTCGTCGGCTTTGCCTTTTTTACGAGCTAATGTGTATTCAGAAAGTGACATAAGTATCATCTCCTAGCGGTACTATTATACTTGAATATGCAACTATGGTCTAATTGCGAACACTTGATATATAATCACAAAGAAGGGAAGTAAACTATGGTTGAATTCGTTAAATATACATCCATATTAGGAAACATCACGATTGCAATAGAAGCTGATACTCTCATCGGTTTATGGTTTGATGGTCAAAAATATGATAGAGCTGATATGCAGGGAGAATTTTCTACTTCTATTTCTACGATGGCTAGAAAAACAGTAAAGTGGCTCGATGAATATTTTTCTGGTAAAAATCCAGAAATGACTCTGAAGATTTCTCCTAAGGGAACTGTGTTCCAGCAAGCTGTGTGGGAATGCTTGTTAGCAATTCCATACGGAGAAACAAGAAGTTATAGTGATATAAATGAACTTGTTTGTAGGAAGTTAGGAAAAACATCCATGTCAAACCAAGCAATCGGAACAGCCGTTGGTCATAATCCAATCTCGATTATTATTCCATGTCACCGCGTGATTGGAAAAGATGGTAGTCTTCATGGATACGCAGGTGGTTTAGAGAGGAAGCGTTGGTTATTACAACACGAAAAAACGGCTGAATAATCAGAACAGATTTTGAAAATGGTGTTAGAATAACTACATTCGAGGTGAGAATATGGATCGTAATCAAGAGATTGTTCGTACAAGTATTTTAGGAATTATAGTAAATGTAATGCTAGCAGGTTTTAAGGTTATGGTTGGATTTTTGTCTGGTTCTATCGCAATCATATTGGATGCAGTGAATAATGTATCAGATGCCTTTTCATCCATTATTACTATCATCAGTACAAAACTAGCTGCTAAAAAACCAGATTATAAGCATCCGTATGGATATGGCAGAATTGAATACCTCAGTGCATTAGTGATCTCTTTGATCATTGTATATGCTGGTATCACTTCATTTGTGGAGGCAATCAAGAGTATCTTAGAACCAAGTACACCAGAGTATACAACAGTTGGATTAGTTATTATTTTTGTGGCTGTATTAGCTAAATTCTTTATGGGCATGTATGTGAAGAAGACAGGAGAGAGATTGAACTCTGGTTCACTGATTGCCTCTGGTGAAGATAGTCGTATGGACTCCATTATTTCTGCAAGTACACTTGTTGCGGCATTGTTATTTATTGTTACGAATATCGATATTAGTTCATATCTTGCGGTTGTTATATCTATTATGATTATCAAAGCGGGTTATGAGATTGCGGCCTCTACGATATCCTCTATTTTAGGAGAACGTGCAGATAAGGAACTAACAAGTAAAATTAAAAAGATTGTCATGACGTTTGAAGAAGTTCATGGTGTATATGATTTATTCTTAAGTAATTATGGCCCAAATAAGAACCTAGCATCGCTGCATATTGAAGTGGATGATACGATGACTGCAGATGAGATTGATGAACTACAACGTAGAATCGAAGACAAGGTTTTTGATGAAACGCATGTATTCGTGACGGGTGTTAGTGTGTATGCATACAATACGAAGGATGATGATGCGAAACGCATCTATAAGGATATCCGTAGGATTGTTACATCTTTTGAGCATGTAATTCAGATACATGGCTTTTTTGTGCAGGGGAATGAAATACGTTTTGATATTGTCATTGACTTTAATTGTGATGATCGTGAAGCACTATATAAGCGTATTGTTCAGGATATACAGGAACGTTATCCAGATTACCAGTTCACGACAACTTTAGATAGCGACATCAGTGATTGATGTCGTTATTTTCTGGCTTAAGCGAAATTAGTCGTGGGTTTGACTAAAATGCGCAACGAAATCAGTTGTGGGTTAATCATATACAAAATAAGGATATCTATGTCATCATAGCTGGTGACTAAGATATCCTTTTTT
>JALENJ010000016.1 GCA_022767445.1 Erysipelotrichaceae bacterium
AGAAAAAGATCCTTAACAAACCTGTTAAGGACCCCCATATTTTATTGATTCCACTCTGTATGATTTAGGAATATATCCTCTAATTCTTGGTAGCTTGATACCTGCTTTACATCTAGATTCGAAACGCCACGATGCTCGTTACAATACCAAATCGGCAACATACCCGCCTTTAATGCACCGGCAATATCCGTAGAGAATGTATCACCGATAAAGGCAATTTCATTGCACTCTAAGCCTAAATCTTTCGCTGCTTGTTGATAGATAGACACATCAGGCTTATCCTTACCAAAGGCACCGCTGACAATCACAGTTTGAAAATACTTACGCATATCCAGTTTATCTACCTTGATACTCTGTGATCTAGCTTCTCCATTGGTCACTATACCCAAGCGATATTTCTCTTTTAGCTTTTGAATGACTTCATGGCTATTTGGCATCGCTACTTGGAAGCGATGGAATTCTGTATACCACTTCTCTTTCCAAGCAGGTACGTCTAAATCTGGTGCATAGTTCTTCTTTAACATCTCTAAAACGTGTTCCTTGCGGATTGTGCCGAATTCATCCCACAACATACATCTTTGTACGATAAGCTCAAAGTCTACGCTATCATGGTACATATCCGGTAGAATTTCTGATACCATCCAGCGATACATGCGATATGCCGAGGTCACTCGATCACTCAATGTACCATCATAATCAAATAAAATTCCTTTAATCATCTTTTTCTCCTGTGTATTCTATCATCGTTATATCATCTGTAGTTCTATGCCGATTGGCATGAATATACTCTATAAACGCTTCACTTTCAACTTGTATTTTCTCTTTCAATAATTGTTTATCAGCGAATACTTTAGACATCCCATCACTATATAGATAGATTGGTGATGTTCCATCATATGGTAAAATCCCACCTTTTCCATGTATGATTCCTTTGCCATCTAACGATCCTATCCAGTATCCCTCTTCACTTTTATCATTATTCAATAGCTTTCTAGAACTTTGAAGCAGTATGAGCTTATCATCTGTTGGTTGTTGGTTACGTTGGTTGACTCTAGCAAAACGATCATCCGTATATACTTCTCCATCTAGATAGATTTCACAATCACCTATCGCATACCAATCGATTGTTTCTTCATGAATCTTGATCATCGTACATGCAAATGTAGGTAGCTTATACTTCTCAATCTGTTCATAGTTTGAAATCGTGTTTTGATATTCTTGTTCTACTGCTTTGCAGGCATGGAATAATATCTGTGATAACGTATCATATTTCTTAGACTGAATCTTTAATTGTTGTGATATTTGTTGCATCGTCCTTTGTACATCATTACCACCTAGCAAGTCGTCACCAAATAAGGGTGTTGCTCCATCTATCATCCACACTACATAATCTTGATGATCACAAATATCTTGATTGACATGATTCTTTCCTTGTTGGGTATATTTTCTAATCATTTCATCACCTATACCATTATATCCTCTAAAAATGCAAATTCCTTAACAATTAATACCAACTAACTGCGCTATAATCTTCATAGGAGGATTTGTTTATGAGAGAACATCCATTGAAACATATTGTTCAATTACAAAAACAAGGGAAAGCTGTTGGCATCTATTCCGCATGTACAGCAAACGCTCTAGTATTACGTGCATGTATGCAACGTGCAAAAGAGACCAACTCTGTATTATTAATTGAAGCAACCGCAAACCAAGTTGACCAATACGGTGGCTATACTGGTATGAAGCCTAAAGACTTCATGGCATTTGTTGAAGATCTTGCAAAGCAAGAAGATCTACCTATGGATCGCATTATCTTAGGTGGTGATCACCTTGGACCTTTAACCTTCACACAGTATGAAGAGGATAAGGCTATGCAAGAGGCTTCTGAACTCATCCGTCAATTCGTACTAGCGGGTTTTACAAAGATTCATATCGATACATCGATGAAGGTCGCTAGTGATAATCCTGATGAGCGATTGAGTGATGAGACTATCGCAAGACGTGGAGCACAGCTAGCTATCGTAGCAGAAGAAGCATACCAGGAGTTATTTAAGACACATCCTGATGCTTTACATCCTGTGTATATCGTAGGATCTGAAGTACCAATTCCAGGTGGTTCTCAAGAGGCTGTTGAAACAGGTCTACAAGTCACAAAAGTAGAGGACTTTAAGAAGACTGTCGCTACATTTGAAAAAGCTTTCCATGATCATAACTTAGATGAGGCTTGGAAACAGGTTATCGGTGTTGTTGTTCAACCAGGTGTTGAGGAAAAAGATGCAGGTTGCACACCATATGATCGCTCTAAGGCAACTGCATTAATGGCATCCATCAAAGAATATAATAATCTTGTCTTTGAAGGACATTCTACAGACTATCAAACAAAGATCAGTCTTCGTGAACTTATCGAGGATGGTGTTGGTATTCTAAAGGTTGGACCAGGCTTAACATATATGATGCGTGAAGCGTTATTCTCACTTGCATATGCAGAGAAGGAAATGCTCAAGGATCATCCTGAAAAACAAAGCCACTTCATTGAAGTTCTTGATGAAGCAATGGTAAAAAATCCAAAGTACTTTATCAAACACTATCACGGTAGTGAGGAAGAGATTGCTTATAAGCGTAAGTTCTCATTCAGCGATCGTTCCCGTTACTATATGCCAGTCAAGGAAGTTGTAGAAGCACAAAAGATTCTATTTGAAAACTTCAAAGATGGTGTTCCACTGGGATTGCTCAGTCAGTTTATGCCTATCGCTTATACAAAAGTACGTGAAGGAAAACTACACAATGATCCTGTATCTCTTGTCAAAGACAGAGTCATCTATACTGTTGATGAATACATTTATGGATCTCATCAAGAGGAAATCAAGTTCTAAAAAGAAACCATGCATACATGGTTTCTTTTCTTTTACTCCATTTGTAACCCAATGGTATAGACATCATCGTTATAGTAATACACATATTGATATCCATAGTAATAGATTTCATTGAGTATTGATTGTATCTGTGGATATTGTTGTGTAAATAAATCATAGAGTGCTTGTTGGTAAGCATCTTCTGTAGAAAACTGGAATTCAATATATGCAGTACTATCTTGAGCAAGTTTTGTAAGAACTAATTCGTGTATGCTTGCATAGTCATATGTTGTATAATACAAACCATTTTGTACATAGTAGGATAGTGAGTTATCTGTACATTTTGGAAATGTAAATGCTGGTATTGATTCTTCCATGTTCACCATGACATTACCATCTATTGTCAAGTGTGAGTGATATAATACTTCATCTGGCACAAAGAAGTAATAATAGTTTAGTGATTGTTCATTACTATCCTCAAAGATAGGATCTCCCCAGGTTGCATCTACCCAATAGTATTGAACATTTAACTTAATAAAGTTCCATGCATGCAAACCATTGGTTGTATTACCACGCACATAGGAACAATCGATTCCAGCTTTCTTGCATAAGTACTGGAATGCTTTTGCGTATCCTTCACATACACTAGCTTGCAATAGGAATACACTTGTAAAGTCTTGATCGCGATCGTTGTTTTGATAAACAGTTTGATTGATAATCCACTCATAGAAGTATTTGGCTTTCTCATACTCACTTGGAAGTGTTGCGGCACTTGCGACAACAGAATCCGCAATCTGATTGACTTGTGTCAGTTCTTCTTCAAGATTATTTGGTATCTGAAACTCTACTTTACTGACAACATCGCCGAATGAGTCTGTATAGTATTGATAATGCATCATCCAATAGGCTTGTGGATTATCATAGCGATACGCAGTGAATGCCGTAAAGTAATCATTTTTACTTACTGGTTCGTCGAAGTTTAATTCTGATAAACGGTTGACTTCTACATCATGTAAGTCTGAGTAAATATATTTTTGTTCTTCGGTTAATTGGTCGAAGTAGTATGCATAGCCACTTTCTTGGATGGCTTCATAATCAATTTTCTTAGTTTCTGTCTGTTGTGAGATTGGATTGGATTGATAACCTGTTTGAATATCGTCTAATCGTATACATCCTGTTAGGAATATGGCTAGTATTAGCAGTAGCTGTTTTTTCACTGTTTCACTCCTTAGAAAAAGCAAGGCTTTCACCTTGCTTTTATCATACCATACTTATTAAACACGATAGCTTAACAGTTGTTTGTACTCTCTACTCTTGAGTATGTCTTGCATCGGGGCATAGTAGCTGGTTTCCTTAAGCTTATTTACTGCTTTTTCTAATGCATGTTGTGTACGATCAAAATCTTTTCTTAGGTAGTAGGACTGTGCAGCTCTGATATAGCAGATTCCTGCAGGTACTGCCTCACTGATAACCTTGGCTTTCTCCATGAGTTCAGAGGCGTACTTACCATCTTTCTTCACGTGGATTGCATATGGATATTCAATCTCTGTTAGTATCTCTTTATATTTTGTCTTTTGTTTTTCAGTTAGATTTTCATAAGTAGAATGTATATTAGCATATACTGCTTGTGCTTGTTCATTCTCATCACGTGTGATGCGGAAAAGTAGCTCTTTTTGTTGTACTAATATTCGATCAGTTGATTTTAGTTTATATGCATTTGCCTTTTCGAATAATAGGTTGAGTTGTTTTGCATCACCTTTGACTAGATTTGCATCGATTGCCATAAGTGTACGTAGCTTTTTATTAAAGAAAAAGTGACTGCTTGGCGATTCTAATTCCTCTAAGTATTTATCTGCATCTCCTTGGCGATACAAAAGCAATGACATATACATTACTTGTCTTTGTGCAAAGAATACCCATATGACATATAGGATAATTCCTATCAGTGTTAATATTCCAAATAATACAATTCGATTATCCATAATCTTCCTCCATGTTTTAAGAATATCATGCAATTGACTGTTATAATAGTTTTGTTAGGAGTTAACAAGTATGCCAATAACAGCCATCTTTGTTGCCCTCTTCATGTTTATCCTCGTCATCACTCGTTATGTGATTGTAAGTCGTAGTCGTAAGCCTAGTGAGAAATTACCTCTTAGTGATGATATTCAAAAGACTTATTATGATAAATATGAACAGGAAACAAAACAATAACAATCCGCACGTATAACGTGCGGTTTTTAGGCTACCCTATAAGGGCCTTTACCACACTTCGACCCTTAAGGGTCTTGTGTAAAAGACTGACAACCGTGTTTGCACACTATGGCTTACCCTTTAAAAGGGTCTACATATTCTTTTTTACTT
>JALENJ010000043.1 GCA_022767445.1 Erysipelotrichaceae bacterium
ATGAAATTGAATCAAAGAAGAAACATCAAAAAGAAATTATTATAGAAGAAATAAAAAACAACCCAAACCAAATTGGAACGGGTTGTTGATCGATGAGAATTTTAAATATTTCCCATGTCTACTTGACTAGGGTTGTATCACTTTCACCTTCTACTCTTTATGTGATTTATTTCTTCTTACGTGTTAATAAGATAAACAATACGATTACAACTGCTGCACCGACTGCTCCTGCAAGTCCAATCAATCCAGGATTGGAAGTAACAGAAGATGTACTAGCACTGTTAGAACCAATATAGTTTGTTAAGTCATTTTGTACAATATCAAACGGACGATCGCCATAGGTCAATAACACACGGTTGAAATCTACAACATTGAACTTATCACCATAAGCAGCCTGTGCCTGATCACGGAAATCAAGATAGTAAGCCAAACCAATACCGTAAGGTACAATGGTTGCTGGTTCTTGTGTGACAGTATCAATCATCTGACTAGCGATAGAAGGATTCAATCCTAGGGATTGATAATAATCACCTAGTTTCTTCTCATCCCAACCCATACCATTTACTAAGAAGTCAGCCTGTGCTGGTAAGATATAGTTCAAGTTTGTATTGATACGATTCATCTCTTTGGCTTCATCATTCAAATCTGAATATGCCCAAGATACATCCTCCGCATACATTGCCCAACCTTCTGTATAACCAATATTGCTTAACTGTGTACGTAGTAGTGTTGGGTTTGTATTCAAGTACCAAGTAATCTGGAATAGGTGTCCTGGGAAACCCTCGTGTGCTAATGTTGTAAACATTTCATTTGTTGAGTTGACATTATCACCATTGATCTTGATAATGTTATCTTCAATGTCATCAATTGGTGGTTGCATATAATACGCAACAATACCATCATTCGCTACAGATGGATCCAGATAGTTCGCCGTAAAGGAAACCTTAGGTCCTTCAGGAAACTCCTGTAATTGATTTTGAAGAGAGGTTAGTACTTCTGTAGGATCTTTTTCCTCAAGAGTTTCCTCAAGCTTAGACTCATCAGATTTTAGATACAGTGTTGTATACTCATCTACTAACTTCTTTAACTGTGCATTTGTTAGGTCATATAATTCCTGCAAGGTTGCGGAGGAACTTGACTTATAACGCAATAAAGCTTGATAGTACTCTTTTCCATCTGGCATATCATAAAGACTTGTGGCTGTACGACTACCATAGAAAGACTGTAATTCATCAGCTAACTTTTCATATTCAGGAATATAGCTATTTAATACCAAGTCACGATTTCTTTCTTTGTAGTCTGCACGTTCTTGATCACTTAGGCCATCAAACTTATCAATATTCTGATTGAAGATTTGAATCAAAGGATTCTCATCCTTCTTTTCAACAAACTTCTCGATACCCTCTAAAGTAGATTCAAGTGCAGAATCTGTCATGAAATATCCCTGTGAAGCCTGTGTACGAGTTACTTCAATTGCACCATCAATAAATGCAGGTACACTCTCTAATACTGATAAATAATCATCGATATCTTCACGGCGATAGAACACAAACTCTGTAAAGTTTGTAATTAAGTTACTTTGAATACCACTATTTGGTAAGAAATAGAAGTTAAACATTGGATAATCCAATAACTTACGATTACTCTCCAGATAGTACATGTATGTATCGTAGTCATGTTGCTGTTCTTCTGTTAAAGCATCATAGTTAAACTTCTTTAAGCCCTCAATCGATTTCTCAACATCTTCAATATCCTTCGTATTGTCTAATGTTGGAATCTCCCCAATCGTAGGTTGTGGCTTTTGAATACCATATTTTTCATAATCAATTAATGCGAAATGCAAGCTCGTATAATCACTTTCCATCATCTGTACGAACTCTTCTTTCATGAATTGATCGAAGTCTGCAGAATCATCCGCATGCACTGGTTGGTAAACAAACGCAAGTGCCAACACAACCATGCTAAGAATAAGCTTTCTTATTTTCATTTCTTCATTCTCCTTGAAATTAGTATAACAGAAGTATACAAAATCACGAAGTTGTATACCTAAGCATACTAAAAGCCACTCAAAGAGTGGCCTTCAAACATCACTTACTACTTTGTATCAGCTAATAATGTATCAGCAGATAACTTACCAAATACAACAGTATCTACTACTGCATTACCGCCTAATCTATTTGCACCGTGGATACCACCAGTGATTTCACCAGCCGCATATAGGCCCATAATTGGTTGACCCATTTCATCTAATACACGGGATTCAGTATCGATTGTAACACCACCCATTGTATGGTGAATGCAAGCCTGACGAGGTGTAGCTACCCATGGACCATTCTCTAACTTAGAAGAGAATAAAGTACGTCCAAATTCATCCGTTCCAATATCAACACTCTGATTGAATGTATCAACAGTAGCCTGTAAGTCTTCGATATTCATCTCTAGCTTTTCAGCTAACTCTTCAAGAGTATCAGCGTAATAGATATATTCATTTTCAACGAGATAATCAAATGTAAATCCATCTGCACTACGCCATGAAGGATCCTTGATATCCTTATATCCAGCACCATCGCCACTCTCTAAAAAGTAGAACATCTGATCAGGTTGTCCAAGAACACCTAAGCAAATCTCATCACGGCGACCATCCTCACGTACAAAGCGCTTACCTTCTTTATTGATGAAGATAACCTGGTCTGTACCATTTACACAACGTGGAGGATATTTTGTTAGTTGTCCATCTTTTACATTGCCAAGATATAACAACTGTAACTCATCCATATCTGTTAGTGATGCTCCAACATTCTTCGCCATTGTAATTCCATCTCCTTGAGAAGATGATTCACGGTTTGTAGTCGCAATCTTGGATAGATCTGGCCACTTACCAGTTGTGTTGTATTCTTGCACCATCTTAGGATTTGCACTAAATCCACCTGTCGCAAGAACTACACCATCCTTGGCAGTGACTGTAAACTCTTTGCCTGTATGATTATCAGTTGCTTTTACTGCTGTTACCTTATCACCATCTTTAACGAGTTCAGTTGCAGTTGCTTCATTGATGAGTGTAATCTTATCGCTATACTGTTCAATTTGATCAGCGTATACAGAGATAAAACCAGTACCCATGTTCATCTTAGATGTATGTGTACGTTGCCATAGAGATCCAGCACCCTGAGATACCGCATCTTTGAATTGCATACCTAATTGTTCAATCCATTCATATCCAGCATAGGATTGATAACATAGTACTTTTACTAAGTCTAAGCTACCAACCTTATCACCATTGATCCAAGTCTGTAATGCATACCACTCCTTGGAATCAAATAAGTCAGTTCTTCCAGCTGCTTTGTAAGCATCCCATTGTGCTTGAACTTCCGCAAGTAATGCCGCATGTTCATCACTAACAGGTGTTTCAGCCAATGCCTTTTCGATGGTTGATTTCACCGCATCACTCATTTCAACCTTCGATTGCATAACCTCATCTGGTGCATTATAGATGGCACCACATACAAGCGTATCACCACCAACTTCACCTGCTTTTTCAATAATTGTAACAGTCTTACCATTGGCAGCTAATTCTACAGCACTCGCAAGACCTGCTCCGCCACCGCCAACTACTACAACATCCGCTTCCCCATCTTGGCGGCCTTCATACTCTACTTCTTTATCAAAGGCATCTGCACTACCACCAGCCTGCTCAATCACATCCTTCACTGCACGCTTAATCGCAGCAGATGTAATTGTCGCACCAGTCACATTATCAACCTTCAAACTTTGGTGTTTCACAATCTCCTCAGGAATTAAATCAACAGGAGATACACCACCAGTGGTAACGACCTTTCCATCCTTGTCCATTAACTGACCACCAATACCAGGAGTCTCTGCATTGGATGTTACTTTAATAGACTTAATTTCTGTTTCACTTACTTCTACTTCAACTACTACTTTGTCGTTCATTCCAACTGCGCTGGCAGTATATGTGCCAGCCTTCATCTTGGAAGCTGTTGTGTTGGCAGCGTTGTTGCAGCCTAATAAAGACGTTGCTAAGACAGCGCTAACCAGTGAAATACTCCACTTCTTCATTATCTTTATCCTCCGATGTTATATTCATAATAGTTCAAAAATTCACAAAATACTAGTACCATTTTCACTTTAATAAATTCTTTAAAATTACAAATATAACAAAAACCCTGTAACCAGCTATACCAACATCCAATTACAGGGTTATCGTCATGTTAGAGTGTTTCGATCTTCACCTTGCAGTTACGTTCTTTATCAACCTGTGGTTCACGGTTGCTAAACTCCGTACAGACATCTTCAACACATCTTCTTCCTAGGTCAGTCATCTTGACCATCTTAGAAAAGTGCTTCTGTGAATAGCGAATTTCAACCAGGCCAGCCTCTAGCAATTTAGATAGATAACGAGATACGATTGCCTTATCTACATCTACATTTCTCTCGATTTCTTTATTACGTGTGCCCTCATCTTTTTCGACACCAAATAAGACTTTCATGCTTGTGAAGTCCACACCATAACGTTTGCCAATATTACGCATGCATGTTTCAAAATTAACAACGTAACAATTGAGCCTCCTATAGTAGCTTACATAATCTTTCATAATTTGATACCCTTCTTTCTTATTTTTGAAAACACTATATACGATGCAATGATTTTGTATGAAACTTGTAGTTAATCGAGAGACTTGGCTTATACATCACTATCTTTTATCATCAGCCTTTTCTTTAAGATAATACTAATCCCAATTGTTGTTGCAATCAACAGGCATAAGCAAATTTTAATTTTTGTATCATCATTTGTTTTTGGAGTATTCATATTTCCATCGTCTTTTGTTGCATATATAAACTTTAGTAGATTTAAATCAATTAAATCTACTGTAAGTATAAAAACTCCTGATCACAACTTAGTCACAAGGAATACTCTCTTAGAATATTCAACATCAAAAAAGGATAGTTACCTATCCAATTTCTGTATCTTCCCACTGTAGTTTGAAATAATGAAAATCTAGTAGATGATTTTCTTTGCAATGATCGATTAGTCTGTCTTTGTAGATACTAGCATCTTCTCTTTTACAAGATACCAACAAAATCAAATATTGATTTTCACTGTATCTTGTAATCGCATCACTAGAGCGAGTAGTAAGTAGTAGTTTCTTCTCAATTTGTTTCATGATAAAACTGAGTTGCTGTTGAGGATTACTATGCAATTGATTCGATACATGTATCGTTGCCAGTAGTAATGTTGCTTTCTTATGTGTACGCAATATCTGTTCTCGTACAAGCTTGTATATCTTTACAAAAGCAGCCAGTGAATACATCATGCCATGATAACTCGCTTCTTTATTTAATATACGCATCACTTTACTCATATCACTTGGCAGTAATGCATTTCCACTTTTTAGTTGTATCCCTAAATAACGGAATGCATCAGATGCGTTTGTTTCATCATCTTTGTAAATGCGATGGATCGCCTCTTGGTATGTCGTACTTGCTTGCGATAATAGATTCTCTCTCATGCATGCATATACAAACCAATAATAAGATATCTCTTCCATCGCATTTACATAAATACCCTGTTTCGCGATATGCTCTATATTTTGATACTCACCATGATCATCATAGATCTTACATAACTTATCCAATACATCAAAATATAGATTCTCATAATATACACGTGTTGTAATAATCAAATGATGACCAGTGATACCCTCCAAGAAACAACCACGATACATCTTGAGTAAAGATTCGTATGTTTCTTTTTGTTTATCGGATTGGGTTAATAGATAATCAAACTAGCTTGTGTCTAACACTACATTGAGTTGTGGATTTAATACATACCCATTGTGTCTTGTTAACCAAAATGAGGTATTTGGCCAATATGTTTTTAGTAGCTTACGCAAGCGATACATTAAGTTCTTGATGGTATTTTTAGGATTAGCTAAATCTTCACCCATCCATAATACATCATCTAAACGTTGGCTTTTTACCACATCCTTATAGTTGTACAACAAGTACGTTAGATACTTGGTTAGAATGTCTGAGTGAATATCGCTTTGTGATAAGGTGATGCCTTGGTAACACATCTTAAATTCACCAAACAAAAACACTTCAATTGTATTATCCATGAACTTTCTCCAGTTCTAATTATTTCTTATTTTCATACATCATCTGATCCGCTTGTATAATCGCATCGTGTAGTTGTCCTTGGCTTTTATGATGAATCTGATAGCCAAAGGACACAGAATACCAAAGACTTTCTAATATATGACAAATCTTTGAAATTGCGTTTTCTACTTGGCTAATTCCTGCATTTTGCCAAAGTACAACAAATTCATCTCCACCAAGACGATAGATCATCGCAGAGATTGGTAAGTGCTTCTGTAGTACACTACCAACCATCTTTAAAGCGATATCTCCTGCAGGATGTCCATATGTATCATTGATCTCTTTCAAGCGATTAACATCTGCTACAATCACTGCCACATGTTCCTTTCTTTCAAATCGCTTGATATCAATGTCATAACAGTTACGATTCAACATTCCCGTCAATGAATCAACCTTATACTGTAGGGAATGTAAATACATATAATAGAAAATCAAAGACACTGGCATCACCAACAAATACAAGTCTTGATATACAGGTTGCAAACCTAAGAATAAAGCCAAGACAATCAGTAGGATAAGGAGAACAAAAATCACAACCTCCATCGTTCGTTGTCGAGAGTGTAAACGAATCGAAAAAGCAAGTGTCATCAAAAGATATACAAGATTGATAAAGAATGGATAGAAATATAGACTACCACGCATGAACACATTCATTTAATTAAATCGAAATATCACTGGATAATAGATACTGATTAAGCAGAGTAATACATTACTCGCTAGTGGAATTACAAATAGATAATCATGCTGGAATGTCTTACGGCGAACAATGAGATATACGATGTACGTAATCATATTCTTAACGATATATCCGGCAGCGCTCAATACTCTACGAGTCATTGTAGGATACGGTAATGTAGCATAAGATTGTTCATATGCCTAATTGGAAGCAGTGCTAGTATCAAGATAATCGCAATCACAAACTTACGATCAACCGTATGATCTTCATATGGATTGGCAATGATAAACAACAGTAGTAATGTACACGCAAGCAGCGTAAAAATTGTAAATAAACTCATGATATTTCCTTTAATATCGTGATTGTAAATTGCCCCAAACACTTTGTAAACAAATAATTGCTTGATAGTTGCCATAAGCAATCGAGTAGGAGGAAGTTTTAAAGAGTTTTAAAACTTCCGACCTCTCACACCACCGTACGTACCGTTCGGTATACGGCGGTTCAAAACTTAATAACTATGCACTTGTTGGTAGTGGTCTGTTAGTGATAACAGACCTTTTAATTTTAGAATCTTCGCACTGATGAGTGATCCTCGGGCCAGCAATTTGCCTAATTCTTCCTTCAGATTCCACCTCACGATGGATACCCTTGAATTCGGCTAAACCTTAGGGACTACATCCCTTGGTTAGTAGTACCTTTCAACCTCTAAGATATATGCCATGTCTGGCACACAAAAAAGAATACTGAATTCAGTATTCTTTCATAAACTCATGCTTGCATGTCTTCATCAGGCTGTGATTGAATTGAATGTAAAGCAATCACAGTCTGTTCGGAAATATTCTGCATCATAGAATTGAATCTTTCAAATGCTTCATCACGATATGCATCGATCGGCTTAACATTCGCATAACTTCTAAGACCAATACTGCGCTTCAATTGTTCCATCACATCCACATGTTTTATCCACTCTCTATCCAATGTAGATAGGAAGATATACTTCACCATACTCTGCAGTTGTGCTTGATCGATATCCTTTGTATGGTCGTGATAGACAGCTTCAATCTGTTCAATACATAAATCAGCTGTATCACGATTGACACTTTCAACAATGTTACTACCATCAATACCCATTGTCGATAGGTATTGGGCAAGCTTTTGTTTAGCTTCATGTTTATTTGGCATTTGATGATAGCCATCAATTGCCATCTCTACATTCTCTTTGATTAGCTCATGGATCAGAATATTCATATCATCCATATCTAAAACCTTGTCTCTTTGTCCATAGATTAAGTGTCTTTGTGCCATCAGAATATCATCATAGTCCAATGTATTTTTACGCATATCAAAATGTAATCCTTCTGCTCTTTCTTGCGTATGATCAATCATGACTCTCATCTTTTGTTCGCTCTCTTTATCCTGCATGTAGCGATCGATCATTGGCGCACTTTCTTCAGAGTGATATTGCACGATCAGATCATCATCCATCGCACAATAGAATCTAGAGAAACCAGGATCGCCTTGACGACCTGAACGTCCACGTAACTGATTATCGATACGCTTCGCTTCATGTCGCTCACTACCAAGTACCGCAAGTCCACCAAGTTCAAGGACGCCTTCACCAAGTTTAATATCGGTACCACGACCTGCCATATTTGTCGCAACCGTTACCGCAAATCTCTGTCCTGCTTTGGCGATAATCTCTGCTTCATCCGCATCGTTTTTCGCATTCAATACCTGATGGGGAATGTTCTTCTGTTTTAACATTTGGCTTAACGCTTCATTGCAACCGATGGAAAGCGTACCAATCAATACAGGTTGTCCTTTTTTGTATAACTCTTGGGCATCCTGGACAATTGCTTCATATTTGGAGTGTCTATCCTTGAATACTCTATCCTCTTCATCCACTCTTGCGATTGGACGATTGGTAGGTACTTGATATACACGCATGTTATAGGTGTTTAAGAATTCATCTTCTTCTGTTTTTGCAGTACCTGTCATACCACTTAACTTATCATATAGACGGAAGAAGTTTTGATACGTGATTGTCGCTAGTGTAATCGTCTCTTGCTTAATACCGACATTTTCTTTTGCTTGAATGGCTTGGTGTAATCCATCGCTAAACTCACGACCAGCCATCTTACGTCCTGTAAATGCGTCCACAAGAATGATTTCATCATCACCAACAACGTATTCTACATCCTTACTCATCAGGTAGTTTGCACGCATGGCATTCTGTATATAGTGCACAAGTTCTGCGTGTGTACCATCGTAGATATTATCAACTCCAAAGGACTTATCCGCTTTACGAATTCCATTCTCCGTCAATACAACTGCTTGATCTTCACGATTAATCTCAAAATCCACATTGACTTTACAACTCTTCGCAAAGCGATCTGCTTGCAGATAATGCTGGTCAAGTACTGGACCTGGTCCACTGATAATCAGTGGCGTACGTGCTTCATCAATTAAGATAGAATCTACTTCATCCAATACTGCATAATGCAAACCACGCAATACACGTTGACTCTTATCCATGACCATATTATCGCGTAGATAATCAAAGCCTAACTCAGAGTTTGTTGTATAGGTAATATCACATGCATATGCTGCACGCTTTTCATCTGCGTTTAAAGAATGTAAATTACAACCAACACTCAATCCCAAGAAGGTGTATACCTGTCCCATCCACTGGGCATCACGTTTAGCTAAGTATTCATTGACAGTAACTACATGTGCTCCCTTTTTCTCAAGCGCATGTAGATAGATAGGCATAACTGCGGTTAGTGTCTTACCCTCGCCGGTCTTCATTTCAGCGATATCACCATCGTGTAATAACACACCACCAAGTACCTGTACACGATATGGAAACTCATTGAGTACACGACGTGCTGCTTCACGAACATTCGCAAAAGCATCTGGTAATACATCCTGTAAGGAAGCACCTGATGCTAATTTGTTTTGTAGTAAAGTTGTTGTTTGACGCAACTGTTCATCTGACTTGTTTGCGTATTCATCTTCTAGCTTCATTACTTTATCGGCTAGAACTTCTGCTTTATGAAAGTGTCTTTTCTCACTATCAAATATATTTCCTAAAAATCCCATTTTCTACCTCTTACATACTATAAGGCTGAGTGCAGGTACTGCTACCTGTTGTAATACATCATCTATACCATTACCATTTTCATCAAAGATGACCTTCCATTCCTCATCGAAATGATAGAAACGATCTTCTCTGGATGGATTGATGATGACACGTACCACGTGATCACTCTCCTTAGAGCCTGCAATATCATAGAATACAGATGCATCATCCGCAACCCATACTCTAACTTTTTCAGCGATTTTATCCGCAGTTTTCAGACAAAATTCACATAAGGACTTTCTCAACGCTACAGCCTTGCGGAAATAGCGTACAACCTCTTGATAGTATTCCATTCTCTTATAATCTAAGCGATTAATCTCATCTGGTGCATTGTATGAATTATGATTGTCCTTCTTTGTACCACAAAATTCAAATCCAGAGTGAATAAACGGTATACCCTGTGATACAAGTGTGATTGCTAACATCAACTTTTGACGACGAATTCTCGTCGCTCTATCCTCATTGTTACAACATGCATGCATCTTATCCCACACAGTGCTGTTATCATGTGTTTCAAACGCATTGATTGACTGATCTGGTGATGTGAATCGCTTGTAGTGTGGATGATCTAGTACATTGGCTGTTAACGCTGCTAATGTCGCAAAACCAGCGCCAAGATTACCTGTTGCATATCCTTGATCATACTTATCATTCTCACTGGTCTTACCCTTGATCACATCACGGAAATAATCATTGAAGAAACCAATGTGTGCTAACTCATATTGATTGAGTATATTTGCCTTCTTGTCTTGGTCTAACATCGTAGGCATATCCCAACCTTCCCCATAGATCATCACATCAGGATTGATTTTCATCACCTCATAGCGAATTTGATTCATCGTATCCACATCCAAGATACCCATCAAATCAAAGCGGAAACCATCCACATGATAAAGTCTCATCAATGATTGAATCACATATACAAGGTATCTAGATGCCATTGGCATCTCAGACGCAAAATCATTTCCACAGAAGGAACCATTAGACATATATCCCTCTTCGTTATAACGGAAATAATAATACGGCACAATCTTATCAAAAGCAGATTCATCCACATCATAGACATGATTGAATACAACATCTAAATTCACTCTTAAATGATTTTTATGACAACAAGATATCAACTTCTTAAACTCTATCATGCGTGCATATGGATCATCCGCTTTTGTACTATAACTACCCTTCAAGGATAAAAACTGCCTAGGGTCATATCCCCAGTTATAGTTCACCTCCGGATGAAAATCATCCACTGTACTAAAATCTGTAATTGGCATCAATTGTACATGCGTAATACCTAGTGACTTTAGATAGGATAGTCCTGTAGGTAAACCCATGTACTCTGTATTCTCTTGGCATAATGAAACAAACTTACCACCTGGGTTAATTCCACTGGATGGATCACTTGTCATATCACGTACACTACACTCATAGATAATCGCATCCACACCAGTGATATGATCATCCAGTGGATAATCCTTCACTTCATCAATCTTAGAAGTATCAATGATTGCACTGGCTTTACCATTGTCATTACTGCTATATGCATAAGGGTCTAAAGCCTTAACAACTTCACCATTTCTTTCCACAAGATAGTTGTAAGTCACATCTTTATAATCACCATTTACGGATGTGGTCCAGGTACCCATCTCACTAGGTTCCATTGCCTGCATGAATGTTACACCATCCACATCCATCTCTAAAGTTACATTGACTGCGGTTGGAGCCCACACCCTAAAAGTTGTCTTTTCGGGTGTATAAAAAGAGCCTAAATCATCCTTGTTGTAGTCAAACATTCTTTGGAACTGATCACGCTTAACAATCAAACGAGCAATCAGTGGTGTGTATCTACCATGACTCTCCCGCACTTGATAATCCATACGGAAATTTGGTTCCTTGAGTCCTCGCAAGCGATATAGAATATAACGATCATGCGATTCAATCCCATCAATCGTTAGTTCCTCAAAGTATCCACCCATTCCAATCACTTGAAAACGATCCGATTTTCCTTGATAAAAGCTACGATCAATCGTGACTGTGATTTTTCCAAAATCATCTAAATATGCATTCAATATAGACACACTAACACCTCTTACTTCTTACGTATCACAAAATAGATAGCCACAAACGGTGCTAAATTCACCTTGATACAATCCTTACCTTCATGCCTGCATGAGCGAATCGCCCTAGGATGTATCAAACCACATCCACCATACTTGCTATCCTCAGAGTTTATAATCTCCTTATAGTAACCCTTATAAGGCACATTCACATAGAAATCTTGATACATATTCCCACTTAAATTCAAGATACATACAAGGCATTCGCTATCACTTTGACGATAGAAAGAATACACACTTTGTACATTATTATCCGCATCAATCCACTTAAAACCATCATAGCGGTAATCATTTTGATACAGACTATCATAACTGCTATATATCTGATTTAACTTCTGTATATATTGATGAAAGCTATCATGCATTGGATACTGTAACAGTTGCCAATCCAATTCCCTGCTTTCATCAAACTCTCTAAAAGAACCTAATTCATTGCCCATAAAGTTTAACTTCTTACCCGGATGGGCATACATGTATGCATATAGATTTCTAGCTTGCGCAAACTTCTGCTCATAGCTACCCCACATACGATCTACGATGGTCTTTTTGCCATGCACATTTTCATCATGACTAAACGGCAATAAGAACTTCTCACTGTAGAAATAAGCCATTGAGAATGTCAACTTGTTATGGTCATAGTAGCGATACAAAGGATCTGTCTCATAATAATGAAGAGTATCATTCATCCAACCAAGATCCCACTTATAATCAAAGCCCAAACCGTCTTTATCACTAGAAGCCGTCACATTCGCAAAGTCAGAACTATCCTCCGCAATCATCATCACACCAGGAAATTCATGATGGATGCTGTAGTTTAAACGCTTGATAAAGTCTATCGCACCTTGATTTGTACCACGATCACGGTTTCCATCCCAATAGATCAAATTTGAAACCGCATCAATACGGATACCATCCATATGATAGGTATCCACCCAGAAGGTAGCAGATGAAATCAAGAACGAACGTACAACCTCACTCCAAAGATTGAAGTTCATCGTACCCCATTGCGAATTCGCATTTGCCTCATCCCCATACTCATATAAAGCTTCGCCATCAAAGTAACGTAAGCCAAAATCATCCTTCACAAAGTGAACCGGTACCATATCCATAATGACACCAATCCCTGCCTGATGGCATCGATTGACAAATCGACCAAACTCAACAGGATTCCCATAACGAGATGTTAAAGCGTAATACCCACTGACCTGATATCCCCAAGATCCATCAAAAGGATGCTCACTCAGTGGCATCAACTCAATATGCGTATAACCATTCTGCTTCACATATGGAATTAACGCATCCGCCAACATATCATACGAGTATGGATGTTCCCCATTGCGCTTCCATCCACCAGCATACACTTCATAGATATTCAAAGGTTGATCAAAATTTAAACTACGACTTTGAATCCATGAAGAATCTTCCCACTGAATTTTGTTGATATCCACAAGCTTAGAAGCAGTTCCTGGTCGTGTTTCACTATAATAGGCATAAGGATCTGCTTTATACAAAATCTTTCCACTACGGGTTTGAATCTTAAACTTGTACACTTCCCACTCATTTAAATTAGGCACAAATACAGACCATACACCCTTAGAGTGAATACGTTCCATATTAATAGGGTGATCATCCCAATTCGTAAAAGAACCCACAACCCAAACAACTTCCGCATGTGGTGCATACACCGTAAACTGCACGCCACCATCTATAAAATTTGCACCAAAAACCTCATAGGCACGACTTGTATGACCCTGAAAAAACTCCTCTAGAATACGATCTTGCACCATAAATGCCTCCATGATTAGTTATCTTCATTTTAACACTGCATATACTGAATAGATATAAGAAAAGCCAAGATTGAAACCAACCCTGACTTGTAAACATTATTTGAATAAAGGCTGTAAAGCAGCTGCCAATGTAGCCTTTTCACTCTGTGCTTCATGCAAAGTCTTACCCTTCGTTGTAAAGTAAGTCTTAATCTTAGGCTCTGTACCAGAAGGTCTAACGATGATTGTTCCACCATTATCCAATTGATAAATCAACACATTGGCATATGGTAAACCTGTCTTTTCAGGTTGGGTATAATCCACAATGGAAACAACCTTTCTATCCGCAAACTCACTTGGTACATTTTGACGTAAGCCATCCATGATAGACTTCATTTTATCCATGCCAAATAGACCATCAAACTCATAGCTATCGACTTCATTCAGGTAACGACCATACTCTGCATAAATTTCATCTAAACGTTGTTTGATAGATGAGCCGATACTGCGATAATAAGCAGCCATCTCACAGATTAACATCGAACCGACAATCGCATCCTTATCACGTACATAGCTACCCGCAAGATATCCATAGCTTTCCTCAAAGCCAAAGATGAAACGATCCTCTTGTCCATCTTTTTCAAGCTTGGCAATCTGATCACCAATCCACTTAAATCCAGTCAGTGTGTGTCTTAGCTCCACACCATAATGTTGTGCAACCAAATCCGCCAAAGGCGTAGACACAATGGATTTCACAGCCACAGGATTTTTTGGCATCGTGCCCTTTTCAATCCTGCCAGCACAGATATAATCCAACAATAAGACACCCATCTCATTACCAGATACCAGCTCATAAGAACCATCCGGACACTTCATCGCAATCCCTACACGATCGGCATCAGGATCTGTTGCTAACATCAAATCAGCTCCAGTCTGTTTTGCCAAGTCCACACCCTTACTCAACGCCTCATAAATCTCAGGATTTGGATAAGGACAGGTTGTAAAGTATCCATTCGGATATTCCTGCTCAGGTACAATTGTAATATCCGAAATACCAATATCATTTAACACATGCGTTACCGGTACCAAGCCAGTACCATTCAATGGTGAATATACCAACTTTAAACCAGCCTGCTTGCATAACCCAGGTCTTACCTGTCTAGATTCAATCGCTTCATAGAGTGCCTGCTTACAATTATCCTCTACAAACTGAATCAAGCCATCTTGTACCCCTTTAGCAAATGACAAATACTTGGCACCCGTTAGAACATCAGTCTTTTGAATTCTATCATAGACAACAGAAACAGCTTCATCCGTCATCTGACATCCATCAGGACCATACGCTTTATAGCCATTATACTTAGCTGGATTATGAGAAGCAGTGATCATAATACCTGCATTACAATGATAATAACGAGTCGCAAAACTCAATGCAGGTACCGGCATCAATTCATCATACAAACGTACATGAATCCCATTCGCCGCAAGTACACACGCAGCTTCTTTGGCAAACGTCCAACCCTTCAAACGGCTATCATAACTGATCGCAACCGTTTGACTTCCACCTTGTGTAAGTACCCAATCCGCTACACCCTGTGTTGCTTGGCGTACAACCCAAATATTCATACGATTTAAACCAGCCCCAAGAACACCTCTTAAACCTGCTGTGCCAAACTTTAAGGCAACCGCAAATCTCTCCTTGATTGCTTCCTCGTCATCTTGAATACTAGCCAATTCCGCATGTAAATCAAAATCAATTAAATCAGAATCCAACCAACGTTGATACTCATCTTTATACATACACTTACCTCCTAATGATTATAAAAAAGAAAGATGCACGAAGCACCTTTCTCATTGTTTATTTACTAAGCAATAACCTTTTGTGCACGAAGAACGTCTTCAATTGTCTTAACAGCTGAATCTTCATCGTCACCTTCACAGGAAATTGTAATTTCAGACTGTGTAGGAATTCCTAGTGACATAACACCCATAATGGACTTCATGTTAACTGTACGTCCCTTATAGGAAACTTTCACTTCACTCTTAAATTTGCTTGCAGCATTTACAGCAACCGTAGCAGGACGAGCGTGTAGTCCTACTGGATCTATAACTGTAACAGTAATCTCTTTCATTGGTTTATCCTCCTGATAATTTCACTTACTAACAGTATTTTATAACATCCTGTATTGACTTACAAGCGGTTACAACACAAGAAATTGTCAAACGATACAATATTTCTATTCAAGAAATTTATTTATGATAGGGTTCATTGTGTAGTATTCGAAAACTACGATACACCTGTTCCACCACTAAAATACGACATAATTGATGCGGAAAAGTAGCTTTCGAAATACGCCAACGAAAATTCGCTCTTTGAATTACATCTTTACTTAAACCAAGGGAACCACCAATCACAAATGTGATTTTACTTTTCCCTTGGTTATAACAATCCTGTATCTTATTAGCAAGCATCACAGAATCAATATCCTGCCCTGCCAGGTCTAACAAGATGACAAACTCATCATCACGAATACTCTTTAAAAGACGTTCCCCCTCAGCTTGTTTGACCTGCTCATTTTCAGCAGGAGAATTACTTTCTGGAGCCTTTTCGTCCGCAACCTCAATCATTTCAATCTTATCGTAAGGACGAATACGCTTCGTATACTCCGCAATACCATCCTTCATCCACTTCTCTTTCACCTTGCCACAGGCGATGATTTTAATCATTCTAACACCACACTAACCATTCTACTTTGACCACCACGTACAACTGTAACCTGTACAGTATCATTCGGTTGATGTGTATAAAGAATACCCATTAAATCACTCATGGACGATACTTCAACACCATCAATTGCGGTAATAATATCACCAACCATCAGGTTGTCTTCACCACTTTGATCAGCCAATAATGACTGTACAAAAACACCATTTCTTGTATCAATACTGATGTTGTATGCACTCTTTTCATATGCAAGCATGCCAGAGACATCCTTCATCATTACATCAAAAGAGCCTCTTGTAACTGTACCATTATTCTTTAGTGATGTATAAATCAACTTCAACTCATTGATAGACAATGCATAACCCATACGAGAATTGGATTGTACTGGTTGTGGTACCACCATACCAATTAAAGTACCGTTCAAATCAATCAAGGCACCGCCTTCTTGGCTTGTTGTTGTGGTGACATCCATTTCAATCATGGATGATAACCAACGTGTATTCGAAATTGTACGCCAGCTACCTGGTTCAGAAATCATACCACCACTGTATGTTGCAGAGCCTGTATGCAAATTCTTACCACTCATCGCTACTACATTAGCACCAGGCATAAGCGCAAGCGTATCCAGCGTGCTAAATACCTTGACATCAAAGGCCACAGATACCTGTAACAGTGCAACTCCACTATCTGTATCTTCGCCAACAATCGCAGATTGTACAGATATATCATTGTCAAACACAACGGTTGGACTACTATTCTTAGTAGCCTTGGTTGTCGTTAAGATATAGACAACATCATTTTCTTTTGCAAAGATGACACCACTATAGTATGTATCCTCATTGACCACACTAACAACACTACTTCTAGCACTGTTGATCGCCTCTGTATGATCAGAAGTTGTGTAGTTTGTACTATCCATATTATCGATCTGTACACGTGTTGTGCTATTTCTCTGTGTTTGTTGATAGAAGACTATCGTTAGAATGAGATTCCAAATGAATAGTATCACTAACACTGCCGGCATCAATTTCTTCATCTTTTATACCCTTTCTTATCATCTCATGTTGACCTGCTGCACATACAATCAATCCTGCATGCATGTCACCTTCATGATGTTTTAACATATCTACAGTTACCTGTAATGCTTTGTTACGTGTGTTTGCTTGTTCACTGATGTGAGCCAAGATTATCATCTTGGTATTCTCACTTACGATCTTATCGAGTACACTTGCACAATCCTCATTACATAGGTGTCCTGTATCACTGTAGATTCTTTGTTTGGTGAATTGTGGACGATTGGTGGCCATCAACATCTCAACATCGTGATTAGACTCTAGCACGATATAATCCGCATCCTTTAACATATCAATATACTTCTCATTGATATATCCCGTATCTGTGATATATACCAATTTCTCAACACCATTTTCAACGATATATCCAGTGGTATTCATCGCATCATGCGATAGAGCAATTGGTGTAAAACGCAACGTTTCAATTGTAAAGCATACACCTGGTCTTACCATAAATGTATCATAGTCATCCATGATCACTGGGGCATAGATTGGTAACGATTTAAAGTGTTTAATCTGTGAGACATGATCAGAGTGATCATGTGTAATCACGAGTGCGTCTAAATCTTCTACTTGTATGTTTAAGTCGTTGAGTTGTCCAAGTAGATATTTCTTGGTGGTACCACAATCTATCATTACCTTTGTGGTACCATCCACAATAACAAAGCTATTCCCTTTTGAACCACTGGCTAATAACGCAAATTCCATCATCGACTCAAACCCTCACAATTCATTAACACCTGACATGCATTGATACTTTCACCATTCTGTAATAGATGGAATGTCACATGTGGTCCTGTAGCGGCACCACTCATACCAATCATGCCGATTACATCACCCTTCTTCACGTTTGTGCCAACCTCTAAAGGACTTGCCACAAATAGGTGTCCATAGATACTTGTATATCCATTATGATGATCAATCATGATGTAGTAACCCAATTCATCATCATATCCCTTTTCACTGATCTCACCATTATCAACTGCTAGTATATTTCCCCATCGATTATATCGATTGATAAAATCAACAGATTCAAATCCTGCATAACACCCATAATTACAGATGATTTGTGGATTATCTGTAGGATAGGCGAAGGAACCTGTACCTATCGCAACACCACTTCCACTACCACTTGCGATTAACTCATCCTGTTTATTCGCTGTAATGACCGAGGAAATCTCTTTACCATCCTCCAAGACACCATTGACCCATGTCTCATCATAGAATACATTCTTTGAGCCATTGG
Source organism: Erysipelotrichaceae bacterium (assembly GCA_022767445.1). Classification (GTDB taxonomy): domain Bacteria; phylum Bacillota_I; class Bacilli_A; order Erysipelotrichales; family Erysipelotrichaceae; genus Bulleidia. Next base: position 18,923 of record JALENJ010000043.1, read on the forward strand.
CACCTGCTTGTCTTATAATGGTCTGTCCTTGTGGTACTGTGCTATCCTCGACGATTGATGTGTCATAAAAGATATCTTCTTTACGTAAACTTTGTTTATATACATACACATCAATTGGCGAAGTAAAATAAGTGATACAAATCTTTGTGCCAACCGGTAATGGCATACTGATATCCGTTACGATATCTTGATTGATGAGTAGTAATTGGCTCGCTGTTAAACCGTAATTATGCAAGCCAATCGAAGCTAAGGTATCACCTTCAACCGTTGTGTAATACTCTAGATTCTCATTATCCCCATAGGATAGATAACGCAATACAGACTCCTCATCCATCTTAATTTCATCTTCACTTGCATACGCATCACTAATCTGAATATTCTCATTGATCTTATAACCAACCGTCATATCACCATATCCAGTTAAGTCACTCATACGCTTATGATTGTTGATCACTTGTAAAGTATCTTCATCCACAAAATATCCCAAATACTTCTGTAAAGCATTTTCATAGATCTCTTTTGATTTGACGAATATGCGTGCATACTCTCCCTGTTGATCCGAAAATGAAATTGCTTTACAAGCAATCGTATACGCATTTTGTTGATCAAGATAATCCATAATCTGATCATCCACATCTTGATAAACAACATGACTTAACTCTTCTACCAGATACATATTCTTACCGATATTCAAATGACTATCCGAAAACATGCTAGCATACTTATCTTGGTAGATATCATCAAGATGCTGATCCAAAACTCTTTTATCATCAATGATTCCAACCAGTTTATCATCCTCATATAACTTATACACTGGTTGGCCAACAACAGATACACCCACAACATCTTGATGAAAAACACCCATAGACTCCTGCAATCCAACCTGACTATAAGAGTCTAAAAAAGAAGGCACGATGACAATAACAATTGCGAACAACAAACAAGTAGCTACTGCAATCAAGTTCTTCATGCCTTCATACCTCCTTATGATTGTGATTGATTTCTTGCGATATTGTAGAGTGCGTTGGTATCCGCTTCAAATGCGACATACACTCTACCAGTTGCTCCATTACGGTGCTTGGCAAGATTAATTTCTAGACGTTCTGTACCACTTTCTCTAGCCTGTTCCTTGGCTTCCTCACTATAGTAAGACTCACGATACAACATCATAACGATGTCGGCATCCTGCTCGATCGCACCAGATTCACGTAAGTCACTCAACATTGGATGCTTATCCTCACGTTGTTCAACGGTACGGCTTAACTGCGATAGTGCTACAACTGGAACATTTAGCTCACGTGCTAATGCCTTTAGACTACGTGAAATATCTGAAACTTCCTGTTGACGGTTTGCACCAGCACGATCATTTGGTCCACTGATCAATTGGATATAGTCTATCATCACCATGTTAAGACCATGTTCAGCTTGTAATCTACGACATTTAGAAAATATCTCAGGAATCTTAATACCTGCGGTATCATCGATATAGATATTCGATGCTTTTAACTCAGAGCTAGCTTCATTGATGCGATTCCATTCTTCGTTTGTTAAACGACCTGTCTTTAGCTTATCACCTTGAATGTGACTCTTGGCACTTAACAAACGCATTGCTAACTGCTCAGCACCCATCTCAAGTGAGAAGATCGCAATCGCACCTTTCGACATTTGTGGGATTAACGCAACGTTCATTGCTAGGTTTAAGGCAACCGCTGTTTTACCCATGGAAGGACGAGCGGCCAAGACAATCATATCACCACGTTGTAAACCATGTGTTGTATGATCAAGATCATTAAAGCCTGTCTTTAATCCTGTAATCTCAGAGGAATTCTCTGCCGCAGAGCGGATTGTCTTAAGTACTTCATTTAAGACATCATTTGGATTCTTAAACTCACCAGCTTTACGGTTACGTGATACATTCAAGATTTCCTTTTCCGAGCGATCAAGATAATCATTCAAATCCGTCTGACCACCAAATCCCTCTTCGACAACTTTCTCCGCCGCTTCAATCATGCGGCGCATCATCGCTTTATCACGAATCAAATTGACATAAGTCATCGTATTGGCACTGGTAACTGCAGCGTTCATCAAGTTGAGGATATACTCCATACCACCGGACTTATCTAAGGCATCATTATCCTTTAGACGTGTCGCTACAGTCGTTGAGTCTATCTTGGTTCCCTCTTGGTATAACTGCTCACATGCCTGATAGATTCTACGATTGGCATCTGTAAAGAAGTCCTCTGAAGATAGTCCTTCTTCTAGAGCAGTTCTTGAAGCGTTTGGATAGACCAACATCGTACCCAGCAAACTGGCTTCTGCCTCTTGGGCAGAAGGTAAAACCCTAGGCATCTTTACTCCTCACTTCCACGAACTCTCACGTTGATTGTACCGATGACATTCTTGTGAAGTTCAACTTTAACTTTTGTAGTACCTAAACTATGAATTGGTTCTGTATCGATAATCTTACGTTTCTCGATATGAATTCCCTGTTTATTTAAAGCTTCAACAATCTGCTTCGTAGATACGGAGCCAAACACTCTACCCTCTTTACCAGATTTCACTGTAAAGGAGATAAAAGTCTTTTCTAATAGAGCTGCCTTTTCACGTGCTTCTTCTTCACGTTTCGCTTCCAAAGCTGCCTCTTCTGATTTTTGTTCCTTCAAGATCTCTAAGCTTGCCTTTGACTCTGCAACCGCAAGACCTCTAGCAATCAAAAAATTTCTTCCGTAACCGTCAGATACTTCAACGATATCCCCACGTTTACCTACTTTTTTCACATCTTGCTTAAGAATTACTTTCATCATTTGTCTCCTTTTCTTGTTGTTGGAGTATACCAATCAACTCTTCTTTTAACTGACTTACGGTAGCGTCTTTTCTCTGCGTCGCAGCAGCCGTCATATGACCACCACCATGCATCGCTTCCATAATTGACTGTACATTAATCCCACCATTCGATCGAGCAGAAATACTGGCAATCGAAGTGTTCTTATCCTGTGCGATTACAAAGGCTGCCTTAACATCCTGAATACTCAATAGACTATCGGCCACCTGACTCATCATAGAACGCGTAATCTTTTCATTCTCTACGGCCGCAATCACAATACCATCCGCATATCTTTCACTAGCACCCATAATTGCACTCTTGAGTGAGAACTCTTCATATGTATCCTTGAGATAGTCATAGGCAACTTGAGGATCTGCACCTAACTTACGTAAAGCGCTGGCCGCATCATACGTACGTACACCAGTTCTCTCACGCCATTTACGTGTATCAATTGTCATACCTGCAAGCATGAAAGTCGCTTCAAGCTCAGAGATATCCACCTTACTTGATACAAATGGAATCATCTCCGTCAATAGCTCACAGGTACTAGAAGCACCTGCTTCAATATAGATTAAGATAGGCTTAACACCCATATCTGTACTTCTGCGGTGATGATCAATCACGACAACACGTTGTGCACTCTCAAGTAGCTTAGCACCGTTAGACTGTAGGATATTATGATGATCCGTCATAATCACAAGCGTATCATCCTTTAGCTGATTGATCGCTTCACCCTCAGTTACAAATGATATATCCTGGGCAAGTTCAGCTTCATTCGCCTTCATCGCCGCATCCAACTTCTCTTCAATACCACCCGTCTTTGCGATGATACTAGCCGGCTTATTAAACGCAGAAGCCATCTTAGATAAGCAGATTGCAGAACCAATACAGTCAAAATCCGCATTCTTATGACCACAGATAATGACATTCGAAGAATGTTGAATCAAGTCACGTAATGCATGTGCCATGACACGTACACGTACACGACTTCTCTTCTCAGTAGCCTCGGTCGATCCACCAAAGTACTTCACATCTTCACCAACGACCTGAATGGCAACCTGGTCACCACCACGTGTCTGTGCCAAGTCCATCAAACGAGTAACCGTTTCATCTAACTCTGCAAAGTTTGAACTACCCTTGGCAAACGCCATGGATAAGGTGATAGAAACTTCTGCCTTCTGTGAAGCCTTACGGACCTTATTCAATATTGAGAAACGATCCGCTGCGATATCATGATAAATCTTCTCATTTAATACAAGAAGATAACGATTGTTATTTAATCTTCTTGAGAATACACCAAACTGTTGACAATACTCATTCAGTGGAGTTCGGATGGTTGCGTTGATATTTGCGATATCCGCATCATCCGCATACATCGTGCTCTCCTCATAGTTATCAAAACTTGCTAGACCTAAGACAACATGTTCCTCATTATACTTACCACGATACTCATCCAACAAAGTAATATCTTTGAAATAAATCGTTGGCGTATTTTCGCGTTTGGAAATCTCATACTTATACTGATCAATCTGCACAACAACTTTATCCGCTTCCCCAGCGATAATGTCGTTAACCTCAGGCAACCAAGTTAATAACTTTGAACCAATTCGATCCAAACCTCTTTCTTGAAACAATTCACTTTGCCAAGTGATGATGTAGTTATCATCATAGTTCAATAAACCAACGCCACCCACAAGGTAGGCATCCGCATAAGAACCACCAAGATACTTCTCAAGACCAATCGACTCTTCCTCATTTGCGGTTTGGAAGGCATCCGTCAGATAAAATACGATACCTGCCTCCACAATCAATATCAAAATACCAGCCGTAATATTCCAACGGAACAATAACCTTGAAAGAATCAAAACAACCAACTGAATAATCAATGCGATCAAAATAAACTGTCGAATTCTACTCATTCTTTGTTGCATGATATCCCTCCTTTACTATACGATCATGAATATTCGATGTGATGTATAAGAAACCATATAATGCAATCACCATCGGCATCGTGAATGCTAATACAAATATTAACAATGTGATTAAACCACGATTCGCTTTGATAAATACAGGAATCAATACCAACAAGCCAATCACACCCATACATACAAGATACAATATTGAAAAACTACCCAATGCAGTAACGATGGATGTCCATGGTTCCACTGTCAAACGGCCACCATTTACATACAAATATCCAGCAACACCAACTACCGCAACATATCCAATCCACTTTGGCGGATAATACAGGTAGAGAGGTTGTGATGGTGGCATCTTCACATGTAATCTCTTCAATAAAATTCTCGATAACATGTGTGTTACACCTGCTTCAAGAATCCCTAAAAACATTGTACTGACAAAGAAGACATTTCTAATCATCATATTGATGTCCACATTTGCCGGAATCGCAACAGAACCCACCTTCATCATCGTATCAAACATCACTCTCATCTCTTGTACAAGCTCATCCAGCTTGACACCAAAAATCGCAACGTTGATAACAACTGCTAATATTTCTACAAGGGCACCTAATACCATTGTTCTAAGTAAGATTTTCTGATTCTCTTCCTGCTTATAGATACCATGTCCATATACCAATCCAATCACCGCTTCCGCAATGAAGAAAAACGCAGAAAACGGATTGGAAAACAAGAATGATATCAACACGATAGCCACAAACACCATCAAACTATCACGCATGGAATACTTACTTGCATAATATACCATTGGCAAAGGCAATACAAACACCAACATACTAGAGAGTGTACCCTGTAGTTGTCTGTCGATTAACATAAATACACCAATCAGGCCAACCATCATTGCCCCTTCGGTTATCTTCCTAACATCTTGATTCATAATCTTCTCCCAAAAAGCATGATAAAAACACTTTTTGCATGCGTATATTATAACATATCACCCAAATCCATTCACCCTTTAGCCCCACATACATATCTGTTATGATATTCACCAAAGAGGTACATATATGCTAACAAAACTACTATACTTTTTTATACGTATCATCACCCAAATACACAACAAGATACTCACCCTCAACGATCAATACCTCACCAACCTAACAGATAAACAACTACACTTCATTATCATCGGTATTTTTGGCATTCTGTTGATTCTACTCATCTATCCACTCTTCAAATCTCTTGCCAAAAACAAACACTACCTCACCCTAACATGGATCTACGTATTCACGCTGATCATCGTGATTACATTTGCGATAGAAATCGGTCAAGGCATCACCCATACAGGTACGATGGACTTCGATGATATCTTAGCAGGTATCGCAGGATTCCTGCTGATGTATATTGTACTTGCACTACTTATCACCACCATCCAAGGCATACGCTACCTTTCAAAGAAACCACACAAACGAAACTAATTTTGTTATAATCATACATGCATACACGGGGTGTGGCTCAGCTTGGTAGAGCGCTTCGTTCGGGACGAAGAGGTCGTGAGTTCGAATCTCGTCACCCCGACTCAAAACTCTTTCTCTCATCGAAAGAGTTTTTATTTATGTTACAAATTCGATATTTACATCGAATGATATATGGTATACTGCTGACTTAAATTTGAGAAAGAAAGGACAGCAGTATGAATATCGTAATTATCAATGGCTCCCCAAGAAAAAAAGGAACGACAGCTAACATTCTTCACAGCTTTGAAGAAAAACTACACTCATATGAAGATGTAAATATCGAATACTTCGATTTAATTGATTTAGATATCAAGACATGTAGCGGTTGTTGTGGTTGTTATAGAACAGGAACATGCTATATGAAGGACGATGCAGAAATGCTATCAGAAAAGATATCCTGCTGTGATGGATTGATATATTAGGAGGTCCTACATATGCCAGCAACGTATCAGGTCTATTAAAAGTATTCATTGACAGAGGACACTTTGTTATCGAACATCTATTACACAAAAATATGCGATCAGTGTCGCAACAGGTGAAAACTATGGTAGCCACGATACCAGCAAAGCAATCAACAAATTAATCCAATATTCCGGAGGCTTACTAACTGGCAAGATTGTTTATAACACACCATTCAACTCCAAAATGAGCGATGCCAAGTTGAAACAAAAAATTGATACGTTATCGTATCAATACTACATAGATATCCAAAAACAAAGAAAACATCCAATCCAATCCCTTGTACACAATGTCATCTTCAATGTAGGAATCAAATCATTTGTAAAGAATAATGGCGACAAGTATCAAGGTGTCCTAGATAAATATCTCTATCTAACAAGCAATCAAAAGTGGCTATCATCTTGATGTGACAGCCACTTTCTTACTATTCATGTAATAAACTGATTAACTTATTGACAGAAGGAGTATCTCCTGCACCCTTACCATAATATACATAACTAGCTTTAGCATCTTTATCTAATATGAAGGTAGCAGGTAACTGCAACTCCTCACCTTCATACTCACCATGCTGGTATCCACCAAGCTTCATCTTGCCAATCTTCAATGCAGTCTTGGCATCCAAAAGCTTGGCCTTGTCCTCTGCTACATCAATCTCCAATTGCTTATATAAAGCCTGTGTAGGATCACAAATAATTGGATATGGTAAAGCATGACCTTCAAGCCTTTCCTTCAACTTCTCTTTGTCTGATTGCAGCACCACATAGATATATGCATCATCATCTGTTAAAGCAGAATAACTTTTAGCCATCTCATGCATATCCATCTGACAAAGTGGACAACCATAATAGCGTAAGAAGATAAAAGCAGTCTTTCGATGTTGTTTTACAACGTCATGCATGTTCAACCCACTATCATCTAATGTATCAAAGATGAAGTTATCAACAACATCGCCAACATTCACTTTACTCATATGCTTACCAATTCCCGTTGAAGACATACTTGTCTAAACGCTCGAAAGCTTCTTGAACTCTTGATAGAGGTAGTGCTAAATTCAAGCGAATCGATTGTGGTCCATGGAACATACGTCCATCCTGCCAAGCAACACCAACACGCCAACCTTCCTTTTCAACCTCTTCAATCGACTTACCATGCTTTTGACACCACTTAGCACAATCGATAAACAACATATAAGTACCTTCTGGTCTCATCACTTCAACACCCTCAAAGTGCTCATTGATAAAATCAACTGCATAGTTGATATTACCCGTAATAACCTGACGAAGTTCATCAATCCACTCATAACCTTCAGGTTTATATGCACCAATCAATGCATGCATAGATAATACATTCATATCATTGTAATGAGGCTTAGAAGACTTTGCACGAACACGATCACGTAAAGTCTGATTATAGATAATATGATATGAACCAACAAGACCTGCTAAATTAAATGTCTTACTTGGTGCATACAATGCCACAACATGATCGTGCGCCCATGCATTCACAGATTGTGTAGGGATATGTTTATAACCATCTAGGATGATATCTGACCAAATCTCATCAGAGATAACAGTCACATCATACTTCTCATAGATAGCCATTGCTTTCTCTAACTCATCCTTTTGCCATACACGTCCACAAGGATTATGAGGTGAACAGAAGATAGCCACATGGATATGATTCTCTTGAATCTTCTTCTCCATATCCTCATAGTCCATACGCCAGATACCATCCGCATTCTTCTGTAGAGGACTATGAACAATCTTAAATCCATTATTCGTCAAACTCATTGTAAAGCCAATGTACGTTGGACTATGCACAAGTACCGCATCACCCGGTGCAGCGTACGCAGTCAATGTAGATATCACACCACCCAATACACCATTTTCATACCCAATATGTTCCTTACTTAAACCTGTGACACCATTACGTTTTTCGTGCCATTGGATAATACTGTTATAGTACTCATCTGATGGTTGAAAATAACCATAAGCTGGATGCTTAGTACGCTCAATAATAGCCTCTTGAATGGTAGGTACTGTTGGGAAATTCATATCCGCAATCCACATAGGGATTACATCAAAACCCTCATCTGGTTTCTCTGGTGTAAAGCCAGGCATTGAACCTATGCCATCAACCGCAATCGCATCTTTACCATGTCGGTCCATAATGGACGTAAAATCATACTTCATATTTTATTATCCTCCTATTCTTCAGCAGCTAATGCAGCTTTAATAATCTTCTCTTTACGCTTTTCTAAATCTTCTTTCTTAACCGCACCAATCTTCAATCTCCAGATTGATAAGCCAAGTAGCAATACAATAATGACAATACATGTAATCGCATCTTTTAATACCAATGTCTTAAATAAGTTATATGCGACTACACCTGCACAGAATGCACCTAGTACACAACATACATAATAGAATCCCTTACTCATCTTGATTGAGCGCTTCTCCCATTGCTTAGGATATGCATTTGGTAATTTCATGCATACAAGGTTAATATATAGATTCATCAACATCATTGGAATCATAACCAATGATACAGCAGAATCCAACTGCATACCTGTTAGGATTGGAAATACTGAAATTAAATAGAACACGATATAAGTTAAATAAGGATATCCAGATTTTGTTGTCTTCTTGAATACAGCTGGTAACCAACCGTCTTCTGCGATATGCATCAATGGATAACGGAACATTGCTAAACCACCAAATAATGATGAAGCAATTGCACCAATACCACCACCTACAACAAAGAATAAATACAGAGCTCTAGGGAATATCACCCCAGCTGTAACACTTAAATTCGCTCCAGCTATCTGCTCATATGGTAACACACCACCAGCAACATATGACATCAAGCCATAAGTAATTGCTAGTAAGACTGTAATAATGATAATCGCTACTGGAATTGTCTTCTTTGGATTTTTTGTAACTGCTGCCATGGATACAGGAGCCATTGTTGTTCCCTGACATGCCCAACCCATTACCGCAATCGCATTTACAAATCCGCTAAATCCTCCACGGAAGAATCCTCCATCTGCAGTAGGACTAAAAAAGTTTGTAAAGTCTACCTTTGTAATTCCAAACACAACAAATAGTGCTAAAGCAACAATCAATACAATTGTAACAACGTTCTCCAATATCGTCACAAAGCGAGAACCCTTGATTGTTGTTAAAAAGAATAAAGTCATCAACACGAATGAACATAATGTCGAATGTGGTAATAATGCTGGAAATACAATACATAAGTAAGATGTTAATGCGATTGCATAACTAGATAACGCAAACGCATTAATGATTGTCATCCATGCACTGACACCTGTCATCAGTGGATTAAACAACATTGTCTTCATACTGTAGTCGCCACCCTCCAGTATGAACATTAATGGCATTGCTAAGTTATACCAATATGCCAATAACATAAAGAAACAACCAATGATTACAACCGGTACAATTGATCGACCAGTGTATCCAATACCGTAACCAAGTAACACGAAAATACCAGTGCCGATAGCACCACCCAAACCTAATCCTACAATATTCCAAAGATTAAGTTTCTTATCTTGTTCTTTATCCATAAATTAAATTTCCCTCAAATTTTATTGTGATTGATTCTATTTCACTGCGACTGCTTCAATTTCCACCTTCGCACCCTGTGGTAGGGCAGCTACTTGGAATGCAGCTCTTGCTGGAAAGTCTGCAGTAAAGTACTGTGCGTATATTTCATTCATTGCCTTAAAGTCCTGAATATCTGCTAGAAGGACTGTTGTCTTTACAACATGATCCATACTCATTCCTGCTTCTTGTAGGATTGCTTTGATATTCTCTAATGATTGCCTTGTCTGACTTTGAATATCCTCCCCTGCAAAACTTCCTGTTGTTACATCAATTGGTAATTGACCTGACACAAACAATACTTCCCCGGTAGATAGTACTGCTTGTGAGTAAGGTCCAATTGCTTTTGGTGCATTTAAAGATTGAATTGTCTTTTTCATATATTATCCTATCTTTTATGTATCGATACTTATACATATAATTTATATATTCAACCTATTATGTGCAATAGATTTTATTAAAATGAGAATGTTTTTATTTTATCATTTTTATATAAGCCCTTATACAAAGGGCTTATACGCATTTATCAATAATTATCATGCAGAATGATTTTAGATTATGAATTACTATTTTCAACATTTCGTAATAGAATAAATTCAAGGAGAACACAATCATGTTAGATAATGAAATATTAGAAATGTACAAGCCTCTTGTGACTTTTATTGCCCAGTTTTGTGGACCTTCTTGCGAAGTAGTCCTACATAATTTAAATGACCCTAAGCGTTCAATTATCGCAATTGAGAATGGGCATTACTCAAAGCGATCCATTGGCGATCCACTCACTGACTTCGGTATGGAAATCCTAAATCGAGGACTCTATAAAAATAGCGATTATCTGATTAACTACAAGGGATACGTTCGTGGTAAAGAATTTAAATCATCCACTTACTTTATTAAGAATGGGGATGAGAAAATCATTGGTATGTTGTGCTTAAATTCCGATGTGACACCGATCAATGACTTAGATCGAGCAATTACCAATCTAAAGCGTTTCTATAATCTGAAACAATCTTCTTCGGGTTATCGTGAATCGTTGGATGCACCTGTGGATTCTATCCTGCATGATATGATTCATAATGCAATCCAGGAATATGATGGAAACATCTCTTTACAAGATCGTATCGATATCATCCAGAAGTTAAAGAAGAATGGTGTACTTGCCATGAAGGGTGGTATTGCTGAAGTAGCCAAACAGCTCAATGTATCAGAACCAACAATTTATCGTTATATGCATAAATAAGAAAAGCCTTTGGTACATATCACACTGATATGATCCAAAGACTTTTTGGTGTTAATTAGAACTTACCATTTTGATTTTGGTGAGTAGATGGATCTGCGATTGTTTCCATTACATCCCAGTGTTCTGCAATCTTACCATCTTCTACACGGAACAAGTCATAGTAAGAAGTATGTGCACCACCAAATGTTCCTTCGCTAACTGCTAATGCATAGTCGCCATCTGCTAAGACAAAGTGTGTCTTGTCATATACCATCTGAATACTCTGTTTTGCCATAGCTTCTAAAGCAGCTCCTAAGCCAGTTAAGCCATCTGCGATTTCTGTGTTGTGTTGGATGTAGTTATCTCCATTGAAGTATGATGTTAAATTACCTGGATTTTCGCCACGTAATACATCACCTACAAAGTTGCTTACAACCTGTCGTGTCTGTTCTTTATCGACATCCTTCTTTGTTAGTGTACCGTCAATCTGTGTATGTCCTGAAGGATTTGCTTCTGCCTTAGCTGCCAAGTTATCCCAGTGCTCTGCAATCTTTCCGTTCTCATCGAATCTAAAGATATCAAACGCTACTTGTTCGCCTGCTCCAGCAAAGTTATATACAGTCTGTAAGAATACCTTGTCTCCATCTTCAAATGCACGAATGTTGTTAACTGTTGTCTTAACAGGTGCAGATGCTAGATACTCAACAGAACCAGCAAATGCCGCAACACCTGTTCCATAAGCTAGGTTATGTTGAATATAACCTTCTGCTAATAATTCCTTAGCCTTTGTTGTATCACCTGTAGTAAATGTGTTAATGAGTTCTAATGCCTTTTCAATGTTTGTCATATTTATCTCCTCCATACTTGATGTAACTATATTGGTTTCATCTAAATAACTATATTACTCTCTTTTGTTGTAACGTCAACAGTTACAACAAATATTTTTAGAATATCTTTGATAAAAGAAAAAGCCTTTGATTCATATCGCATTTCGATATGAATCAAAGACTTACTTCTTATTTAATTCTTCTGTAGAATGATGCTCAATAGGCGCCCAATGCACCTTGGAAAACAGGGCTTGAATCGAAATCGGCAGATAAGACAATAAGAATAGTGGAAATAACAATAGATGCTTGATTTTCGACCAATTATTTGTCTCAATACGATCCCACTCCATACCAACAGTAATGGCACCAATAATCATTAACGATATCCAGAAGCCACCGATTGTCTTAAGCACAAACCATAGCATCTCTCGTTGGAAGACAAGACGCACATAGTATGGCATCAGCCCAGCCGAAGCCATGATCCATAATACAAAACCAAGAATCGCAATTGTTAATAAGCTGGCTGGTAATACTGTCATCAAGATATCATAGAACGCAAGGCGCCGACCTTTTGCCGTAAGCACACCCTTTGTCAAATCACCCAAATACCTACTATCAATCTGATAGAAGCCCTTTGCCCAACGCATACGTTGTTTCCAAGATTGTCTCCAAGTAGATGGTTGTTCATCGTATAGAATCGCTGTATCACAATAGCCAATCTTCAACTGATTAATAGTACTTACAACCGAGAATTGAATATCCTCTGTTAATAGGTAATAAGGCCAGCCCTCATTATCCTTCATAACTTTCGCCGAAACCACAAAGCCAGTTCCTGAAATCATACACTGCGCACCCAGCAACATACGTGGATAGTTTAAGTGACGTGCCTCATGCATAAACCAGATGGAATATGCGGCTGTTAACCAGTTTTCATCAAAGTTCTTGGAGTTACGATACGTAGTCATCGCATCAAACTCATCTGTATCAAATGTCTTATTGACCTCACGCAAGAAATTTTGATCAATGATATTATCCGCATCAAATACCATGAATGCTTCATAGTAATCTTCACCCTTGCGTTCTATCACATTATGGTAAAGGAAGTTTAGCGCATAACCCTTGCCAACCTCTTCTTGGTTGAAACGTTCAAATACGATGGCACCATGTTGACGAGCTACTGCAGCAGTTTCATCCGTACAGTTATCTGCCACAACATACATATCGTACATTTCATCTGGATAGGTCTGATTGCGTAAACTATCTAACAATTCTCCAATAACACCTTGTTCATTTCTCGCAGAGATGAAAATTGCGTATCGATGATTCTTTTTTGCGTCAGGTAACTTTGGAACCTTGCGTTTAAACATACTGACCGCAATATAAACAATCTGATATAGATATAACAAAATCATCAGTCCAAAGATAATATCTGTGATTAATGTAAACTGTTCAAGAAATTTCATTTGACCTCCGTCCACACAACAATCATTTTTACATACTTTCTATCATTTGTGTTAATATAATTTCTATGTATATTAACATTCTACCTATGTTACCGGATTTTATCGCATTAACATGTCTATACTACTATATTTGGCTGCCAAGGTGGAGACGTCTTTCACATTCTAATTTTATTTGGCATACGGTACTATACATATACATCTGCATCATATTGATGTTGACGCTCATGCCGATTATTACAAACTTACCGAATATATTCAGCGGATTTTCTGCGGAAATTAACTTCCATCCGTTTATCGACTGGCAATTACAGCGCGGTTCTTATCTGACTGAATCTTTATTAAATATATCACTGTTTATCCCGTTTGGATTCTTAATTCAGAAAACCTTAAGACTTAAACCGCTATCGGCAATTATGATTGGGATGATATTCAGCATCTCCATTGAAGTCTTACAACCACTTATCTCTACGAACCGCGTAGGTGACATCAGTGATGTCATCACCAACACTGTCGGAACATGTATCGGAATATTGCTTTATCAACTTTATAAGCACAAATGATTTTGATAATTTTTTCTTTAAAAGTAGCACCATACAACATGATTTTGTGTGAAACCTCCAAAGTCGGATATAACCTTGGAGGTTTTTATGACATTTATCTATACAACGTATAACAAGAATATCATTTGACTTTGTTTTGTTTTTGAACATTCGAAATAACCACAACTCTTGCAAAACATAAACATCGATAAATGGCTTAAAAATCAAATATAGAATTTCGGCTCTTAAGAGACATAATAGGCGATTGTAGCTAATAACCATAGATGTGCAGGATAAAATACGTAGAAGAAATATTTACTGAAGTTTGTATGAGGACCATGTTCTCCATTGTACATATACAAGAACGGAATTACCAGTATAAACATAAAGTCAGAATTATATGCAAGCATGGAAATCGTTGCGGCAATTGTCTCATAAGGAACAAATGATACCGCAAACAAGATTATCGACAACACAAAATAACAAGCATTTCGAATGACAGGTTTCTTGTATGTATAATAGCTAATCAACATAAACGGTAATACTATGCTTCCACCTTCTGTAACTATAAACCCTACAGAAAACGCAGCCACGGCCACAAGATAGGAAAGTGGCTTATTCTTTATATATTTCAAAGCAGACAGCATTGTTACACCAAGCGCAAGTGTTAAAAAGATATTATTCGAAATAAGAATATTTTTTGCAGCAAACAGTATTTCCAACAATTTACTACCGGCAAACATAACTGCTGCTGCACCATACAAGCGAAGAATGTATCTCTGAATGTTGTGAGAATATATCACGCCCTCTACCGCACCATAGGCAAACCAGACTCCAACGCAGCGCGTTAATACATGAAAAATCATTGCAAGATAATCCGGAATCAATCCCGGGACATGATTCAAATGGTCTGTTACCATTAATAATGCCATCAATATTTTGATTTGATATTGGTTAAATTTTTTCATTTTATAAGCCTCCTCGATAAATGCTTTTTGCGCCTTGATACGCAACGAAGTAATACCCTCCATACATAACAAATAGAATTGAAACTGTTACCAAAATTGTTCCAAGGTATATCTTATTCTCCGGTATAAACTTCGGAATTACTGACAGAATACCAACCCCCGCATGAAATACCGCAAGTATAAGCGGAAGTAAGAAACTGAAAGAGATTTGTCTAAATATTGCTTGGTTGATCATCTTTTGATCTGCACCAAGTTTTTCTAACATCACATATACATTTCTGCTGTCTTCAATCTGTGTTAATTGCTGTAAGGACAGAATTGTTGCACAACTCAAAATCATTATGGTTGCTACATACAACACAACAAAGATGATTGCTGTCCGTAAATCAGAAACTTCTCCATACATACCCTCTCTTGTATTTACATTTACATATGCATTGTTACGTATTACAAGAGATGCCTGTGAAATATAGTCATCACCATAGGTTTTCTCTAATGCACTTCGAAAATCATTTTCACTTATTTGATTAGCAAAGGAGAAATTCAATAATTCAAATTGAGCGGACTTCCCTTTCAAAATAGAATCATGTACCACAAGAACCTGTTTGCATAGTCCACTGTTTACACTCATGTTCCAAAGGTATGTGTTCAAGATACGACTTTGATGTCGTGTAAGATTCTTCCCAAATACGGTGATTTGCTCTTCTTTTTCAGATAATTTCTCTTTTGTATCGTTCGAAATTACAGCAAACTCTCCTTCTTCTAGTTCAATTGCAGGTTTATTCTCCATTGATAAGATTTGATTACATTCAGACTGTGAAAGAACTATCGTTGATATGCCGTTTATCATCTGTTTATACAGTTGTGCGTGTGATTGCTTTGAACTGAATTGCTTTAAATCTAATCCTGCATCTTCAAAATATGCGCATATGCCATTCGATATTTCATGACCGCTGATGGCAAGAATACTTACATCAAAAGGTGTACGTCCAAAAAGATTGTTCCGAAGAGTATCGTAGATTCCCAAGCCGCCGCAAAACATGGTAATCGATGCCGCCAAAAGCAGGCTGATCATTGCCATCGACCCAGATGTAGTGCGAACTCTTGCCGCAATTTGTCGTATCACCACCATATTCAGATTCTTCAAATACCCTTTACCTCGGGTTTTGATCCACAATACCATTCCGGAAAGTGAACGGAAAAATAGATAACTTCCAATCAGCGCACCTGCACCTGCAATCAAAGACTGTCCAGTAAAATCTCGTACAGGTGATATAACAAGCGGTACATATCCTGCAATCATTAGTAAGATAGAAAACACAAACAAGATTACGCTCCTGCCCAAATGAGAAACCTGCATCTCATTCTTCTTTTCTCCATAGATCAGATTCATCAATGAAGAAACAGTAACTATCTTAATATCCCAAACCAAGACGATGCCATCAATGATGGCAAAATAGGAAATTGTCTTCAGGCAGGATGCAGGTGAAAAAACAAAGTGAAACTGCGATAATCTAACATTTAACAGATTTGCTACAACGGCAGCCATTCCCTGTGAAAGAAAAATACCTATCAATAATCCCACACCAAGTGAGAGCATTCCGACAAAGATTGTTTCATACAACAAAATCTTTGCCACGGAAAAACGGTTCATCCCCAATGTAAGATATATCCCAAACTCCTTCTTTCTTCTGTGTATCAAAAAACGATTTGCATAGACTACAAGGAATCCTAGAATGACTGCCACAAAAACTGAAACAGCACTTAGAGCATCAACTAAATTTTGAATCAGTTCTGCTTTCGAAGACGTGAGTTCCAGCATACTACTTTGGCTTTCCAAAGAGTTAAACAGATAGAAAATACAGATTCCCAGCATCAATGTCAGAAAATATATCGTATAGTTATGCAGACTTCTTTTTATATTTCCAAGCGCAATTTTACAATACATCAGCCGCATCACCTCCCAATAGGGAAACGACTTCCATAATTTCATCAAAGAATTGTTTTCGCCCCTTGTTTCCTTTTACCAATTCATAAAACAGCTTCCCATCTTTGAGAAAGAGTATCCTTTGCGCATAACTGGCAGAAAACGGATCATGTGTCACCATCAGAATAGTTGCTCGCAGATCTTGATTTGCTTTCTTAAAACACTCCAATAAAAACCGTGCAGCTTTAGAATCTAATGCACCGGTCGGCTCATCTGCTAAAATCAACACCGGATTTGTTACCAATGCTCGGGCACTTGCAATACGCTGCTTCTGTCCTCCAGACATCTGATACGGATACTTTGTCAATACAGTTTCAATTTCTAACTTCTTCGCAATTTCCATTACTCTATCGTGAATATCCTTTGGTTGCGTTTTCAGAATAGACAATGCAAGAGCAATGTTTTCATAACCAGTTAGAGTATCAAGCAAGTTATAGTCTTGAAAGATAAACCCTAATTTCTCTCTGCGAAATTTTGATAATTCATTTCGCTTTAATTCCGTAATATCTTTATTTTCAATAAAAATATGCCCTGAAGTTACATCACAAATTGTCGCAATACAGTTCAACATAGTTGTTTTTCCACTTCCGGATGCTCCCATAATACCGACATACTCCCCAGGATTTATACAGAAACTCAAATCATTGACCGCCTGTGTGATGTTTCCTCTGCCACCATAGATTTTCTTCAAATGTTCAACTTTTAATATTGGTTCCACTTATGGCACCTCCCATTCATCTTTACAGTATTAATTTATCTTAGAAAATACTCTCGTGCTATCTATCTTTCTAACGCTAACCTCACATTTATGTGAGAAAAGGGAGTTCATTAGATGAACCCCCCCACCAACTGTAATACTCTGCTTACAATGCCGATATATTTCAATCAGCAAAAAGGATATGTGATCTATCTTTTGGAAAACACAGTGAAACAACCGTACCGCCTGCAGTATTTTCACGAATCGACAGTTTTAAATTCATTTTCTGACATAGCGTATTGCACAGATATAAACCAATTCCCGTCGATTTTGCAAACTTCCTTCCATTTTCGCCAGTGAAGCCTTTTTCAAAAACACGATTGATATCCTGCTTCGGAATACCGATTCCATTATCGGCTATCTCCAAGAAGATGCTGTTCCCCTTTTCAAAAGCGGTGAAGCAAAGTTTTAAAGAGCCCTGCCGATATTTAATACTGTTTGACAAAATCTGATTCAAGATAAAATCTAACCATTTCGGATCAGCGAAAACAGTTTGATTCAGTCCATTTGTTTCAATCTCCGGTTTGCAGGAAATTAATGCCTGTGAATTGGATTTAAGTGCTTTATGAACCAAATCATTCAAATTTATTTCTCTAATCAGATAATCTTTCTCGACATTAAAACTACGGGCATAAAATAGTGCTTGTTCCACATCGTTCTCAATTCGTTTTAACTCTCTTGAAATCGTTGAGGATTCTTCAAAAGCATGGTTTTCACATTGCAAAGCAATGCAAGAAATCGGTATTTTCACTTCATGGATCCAAGTTTCAATATACTCACGATACTCGTCTTGGGCAATACGATATTTCTCCAACGCATCATTCATTGATTTTGCAATTAGATGCAAACTATCCGTAAATATCTCTCCTTCATAAAAATCCGGCACATTGATCAATCCTGCTACAAGATATTTTTGTTTTGTTGAATCGAGCATGTTTTCAACCTGTTTATAAAATGCATTCTTCTTCCAAAATTCTATTCCCAAAGACAATATGTCTGCACAGAAAAGCATGATACATACAAAAATCGAAACCCAAAAACCTGCATTCATTGCATGAAAAAGAAATGTCAGAAAAATCAATACGAGCAAATGCAACAACAAATAGATCTGCTTTTCTTTCAAAAAACGAATCAAATTCACAATAGATACCCCATTCCTCTCTTTGTTTGCACAAATTCCTTCGCACCAATTTCATCTAATTTCTTTCTGAGACGATTGATATTCATCGTCAGTGTATTATCACTGACAAATTCATCTGATTGCCAAAGTGTATCCATCAACTTTTCCCTAGATACGATCTTTTCCGAATTTCTCATTAATAACATTAAAATCTGGCGTTCATTTCTTGTGAGTTCAACACTTCTTTCGCCATAAGAAACAAAACTTTTTGCAATATCAAGTTTTAATCCGCGACAAGTAATCAAATCATCTTCTGTCATTCCTTTACTGCGTTTTAGAACAACTGCTATATGTGCAATCAAAACACCAGGATTAAACGGTTTGGCAATGAAATCATCCGCACCGATTTCCAATCCCATGATCTCGTCCATTTCTCCACTGCGGCTTGTAAGAATAATAATCGGAACAGAAGATTGTTTACGAATCTCTCGGCAAATATGAAAGCCGTCAAAATACGGCAGATTGATGTCTAAGATTATTAAATCTGGAGCAGTTGAAAGCACCTCCAATACAATATTCTCAAAATCATCACTAACAATGCCGGTATATCCATAACGACTTAGTAACTTCACAAGTTCATTACGATGCGTAGCATCATCTTCCACAATAAATATTCGGCTCATAACATTTAATCCTCCATCTCAAAAATCCAGAAAACTTTCTCCTGAATCATCTTTTTGATCCATTCCTTCTGCTTGCCACTTACATCACCAAATCTTTTTATGACTATATTTTCCATTTCTTCCGCCTTTAAAATCTCTGCATACACATCTGAAATCTATGCAACCATAGAAACCTCAACCGCAGCACAGTTTGTTACGGCATATGGTATTTGAAGTTCAAACTCAGAATCAATAATTTCATTAACATGATAAATATATCCCGAAACACCTTTACATATCTGTTTAACAGCATCACTCAAATACGCCAAGACATTTTCCTTCTTCTTGAAAAAATAAATCAATGGAATACCGTGATTTGATATTGATAATTAATGTTATCATAAAGATAGTCGAATTATTATAGTTTAAATCAGAATATTCATTGGCTCACAAGTTCTATATAATGATTCTTTATACATTTGCTTTTCATTGTAAGATATGTAAAACAAAATTGAATCAGTTTCGATTGATACTTTTCGTAAATCACATAGTAAGTCTCTATATGATTTTGGTGTAAGACCCCCTTCAAACACTGATTTTTGAATATGGAACAAGTACTTTCTTAATACCTTCATTACCTTTGCACATCTTTTTTCATCAACATCATAAACACAAACCATATACATATTCGTTCCCTCTTGCTAGCTAGCATCACCTTTTACCATTTAAGTATAAACGGATTCATTGTTTTCAAATTGCCTTTAAGATATTCTGAAAGTTGATGTATTTCTTTGGCAATCAGCGAGCGATAGCTATACCTTTTTCCATGGTATTCTATTGTTGATTGCATCAATATATCAAATTCTTTCATAAAAACTTTGATTCCATAGTTATTCAAAAAACATGCTTTGTTATCTTTCCAATCAAAATGAGATTTCACTATTTGCTTCTTTCTTATTAATCTCAAAACAAGCCTATCTACCAATACTGGCTTCATGACATCAGCAAGATCAAACTGAAGTGAATCTGAGTTTTTACTTAAACTATGGATAAAGCTTATCTGAGGAAATAAACTACTTCTATCTAATATCGCAAGATAAATACCATATAGTATTGCATAGCCATAGCTTATCATTGTATTCACTTCATTCTCAGGAGGATTTTTTGTTCTTTTTTCGAATGTAAAATCCTCCTGACTTATTACAATGTCAAATAGTTTGTAGTAAAATTGCTTTGCTTTTGCTTCTATTAAAAGAAGTGATTCTATTGAATTGCTGTCAACAATTTCAGAAGCACATTTTTCCAATTCATCAATTATTTCATTAACTTCTTTCCCTTTTTTCGATAATATTTTACCAATGATAACATGTTATGCAATGAACCTTTGAGTATAGTTTTAGCTATATATAATCTTTTATCAAAATCTTCATATGCATGTACCTGTTCCAATAGTATTTTTCCATTAATATACTCTTTAGGGGTGAACCTACCAGTATAATTCCCATAGAAATTATAGAAGAGTATTGATATCTTTTTCTTATTCAATAATGAAAGACACCTCTTATTAAGTGTTACCTCAGAAAAGCAGTCAAATGCTGTTGAAATCTGATCTACCAGATTGATATCAATTTCTTCCATCAGCTGTTGTCCCTTTTCTGTAAGATCCGCTCTTACTATTTTCCGGTTTACAGTATCAGTCGTCCCGAAGACATAGCCACCGCCTTCTAATACTTTGATCTTGGCATTCAGTTGCTGCTTGTTAATGCCAAGATTTGATGCCATTTCCTGTATTCTGATCGGTCCTTCTGCAGAAAGGACAAGCAGTACCTGCAGCTGTCCGTTTGTGATACTTTTAGGCAATTCGGGTTTATATGTATAGACTACCTTTCTGTTTAAAAGCGGAAGCAGAGACAGTGTGAGATGGATGATATCATTTTCTTCCAGTTGTTTTTTGTTCCGTTCATAATAAGAAAATTGTTCCCTATCCTGGCAAAAAGAAAAATATAAATTTGCGTTCTTTTATTGACAATTACTCTGCAAAAAATAAATAATATTTCGGTAAATAGATATTTACCATAGGAGGGTTATGAAAAAGTTAGTATCATTGAGTTTGGCGGTAGCTTTAGGGGCAAGCATACTGCAGGGATGCGGATCAAAAACTGGATCTGCAGAAGTATTTACTGCCAGCTCCAAGGGATTTGGCGGTGACGTGACTATCACAGCGAAAGTAGAAAACGGAAAGATTCTATCTGCTACAGCTGAAGGAAAGTATGAAACAGAAGGAAAAGGAAGTCTTGCCATTGATTCATTCAATAACGGTGAGCTCGGTGTAAAGAGCGGAAATGATATTTCGTCCAGCAGTGTTGATTCTGTATCAGGAGCTACGGTAACCAGCTCTGCACTGCAGACAGCCTGGAAGAGCATCATCAGACAGGCAGCTGGCAATACGGATTCAAAAAAAACTACGATGAAGGAAGGCACATATACAGAAACTGTCTACGGAAACAACTATTCCAGACCGTTTAAAGTAGCTGTTACTCTAGGTAAAGATTCAATTGATGACATCCAGGTGACAGATATCGGTGGGGAAACACAGGAAATCATTCAGACAGTGATCGACAATCTGATTCCAAGGATCAAAAGCAACCAGAGCCTGGCAGTTGACTCTATTACCGGCGCAACTGCATCTTCAGGTGGTGTAAAGACTGCCGTAAAGAATGCAATTGATGAAGCCGGAGGAGACAGCAGTGAATGGTATGATGAAATTCAGTATAAATCTGACACTGTAGAACTGGATGACTATGATACGGTCATCGTTGGACTTGGAGGAACAGGTGTGTCTGCCTTCCTGAGTGCATCAGATGCCGGAGCAAGTGTTATCGGTGTTGAAGCTGCAGCAAAGGTCGGCGGTACTTCAGCAACGGTTGGTGGCCCAATGGCAATCAACCCTAAAGATCCAAGCGTTCAGCCGGAGTCTGGCACAGAAGGATATCCAATCGATACAGATGCATTTGAAAAACAGTGGATCAAGGATACAAATGGAGATGCCAAGAAAGAATGTATCGATATCATGATGAATGATTCCGGAAACACTTTAGACTGGATGATTGAAGACCATGGATTCAGCTTCACTCCGCTATCCAGTTTTATGATATATCCAT
Source organism: Erysipelotrichaceae bacterium (assembly GCA_022767445.1). Classification (GTDB taxonomy): domain Bacteria; phylum Bacillota_I; class Bacilli_A; order Erysipelotrichales; family Erysipelotrichaceae; genus Bulleidia. The sequence continues at coordinate 41,965 of JALENJ010000043.1, forward strand.
ACATCCTGTATTCTGAATATGACATCCAGAATACGATTACACAGCTATATGTAAATGCGCTGGACGAAGCATGCAAGAAAAATGAAAAAAATCAGTATCTGACAGAAGTGAAAGCAGAAAAAATCCTTTCTGAAAATGGAAAGATCACAGGAATCGAGGCTAGAGGCGTAGACGGAACTATCTACAAGATTCATGCGAAATCTGTAATTCTTGCAACAGGCGGTTTTGGAGGAAATGCAGAACTGACAAAGAAGTATACAGGAATTAAAATGAATCTTTATGGAATGTACCAGAATGACGGAACGATGCTTGCATATGCAGTAGAGAACCTGAATGCAGATACATACAATATCGGAACTGCAGGTATTACACATTTAGCACGTACAACAGTAGATCTGAGGGATTCATCAGTTACACCTAGTCACCAGAAGACACTTGATGCGATTGTAGACAGTACAGATGTGCTGCATGTTGATGAAAAAGGAAACCGCTTCACACAGGGAGACAGAGCAGAAGATATTACTGAAAATGCACATAAAGCCGGTGATTATTTCTGGTCTATCGTCAGTGATGAATATATGAACGATATCAAGGAAAACGGATTGAACCAGGTCTATATGATGCTGAATGTTCAGGATGGTTCTCTTCCAATCATGGCAATGATTGATCCTTCTGTTGAAATTCCAGAAGAAAATGCCAAGTATATCTTGAAAGAAAACGATCCTATCACTGACATTGACAAGATCATCAGTATTGGAGAAAAGATGGGCATCGTTGTAGAAGCTGATTCATTAGAAGAGCTTGCAGAAAAGATCGGTGCAGCAGATCTGAAAGAAACTGTAGAAAAATACAATTCTTATGCAAAAGATGGAAATGATCCAGAATTCAACAAGGCCAAGGAAAATCTGAAGGAAGTAAGCGGAAAGAAATATTACGCAATCAAGGGTACAGGATACAGCTACAGTACATGCGGCGGACTGAATGTCAATGAAAACATCGAGGTTCTGGATAAAGATGGAAATGTCATTCCAGGTCTGTATGCTGCCGGAACAGATTCAATGGGTGTCCTGCTGAGTGAAACAACAGGATACATCGACTATGGCGGAATCGATCATGGATGGTGCCTGACTTCCGGAAAAATTGCTGGAGAAAATGCCGCTAAATACGCTTCAAAATAATTGGAAAATGCATTTCTAAAAGAAAGTGTCATGTGCACTTGAAGCACAAGTAGATCGAAGCTTAGAAAAAAGGAACAGTGATGCATCATAAAGTGATGTATTGCTATTCCTTTTTATTTTTCTGTCATTAGAATCTGCAAACTACCGCCGCAACTTTGCATTTTTTGAGGGCGTACTAATGAAAGTATATTAATTATATTTAGTCTAGTTTCTTAACTGGTCCTTTAAGATCTTCTTCAGAGAGCAGACTTGCAGCATCTTCATCTGCGATAACTGTGAAGTTAGGATGCAGACGGAGT
>JALENJ010000046.1 GCA_022767445.1 Erysipelotrichaceae bacterium
GGTTGTTTTTAGTGTGTCCAAAATAGATATAAAACATCTATTTTTATGATGTTATATACCAACAGATGAAAACAGCACAAGAAAAGAGGCTGTACGCCTCAAGTAAATCTATAAAATTCACTTAATCGTTACAGCCCCTTTTTTGTCGTTGTATGAAATGATGTATGGTGGATTGTAGGAACCAACCAAAGGCGTATCCACTCATATCGATGAAACAATCACGTAACTCACAGGATCTACCTGGCGTAAAGTATTGAATGCCTTCATCCATGAATGGAATGAGGATCATCCAAACAAGAATGATGATGTGTTGATATCTTGTTGGTAGTGTTTGTTTGGACACAAGTGATACTAGGATTCCAAGTAATGCGTACTCAGAGAAGTGTGCGAGTTTGCGGATGAATGTGTGGAATGTTTGGAATGGTAATCCATGTAGGAAGGTCAGCTTGGTATAGATTTGATAGCTGATGCCTTGGCTTAGGTGTGCAGATGTATTTCCTGTCTGCATTGAGTTGTGAAATATCCATAATGTATATAAGATGACGATCAGCCAAAGTAGTATGTGTTTTCTGTATTTCTTCAACATGAGTATTCTCCATAGTGATATCTCTTATGATATAATGATTTCCATGAAAAAGAATAAATTAATAATGGTTTTACAGATATTAGCTGGAACTTTTTTGTTATCGATGTCGGTGGAGTTTTTTATTATCCCCAACAATATATTATCAGGTGGTGTGGCTGGTATAGCGGTAGCTTTTGAGCCGTTTTTCCATATTGATAAGACGCTATTTGCCAATTGTGCGGCGATTGGTTTATTGATTGTTGGGGCGATTGTTTTAGGAAAACAATTCGCATTAAACACTGTTATCTCTTCGCTTGCCTATCCGGTGTTTAATAACTTATTGGCATCTGTACCAAATCCAGTTCAAGTTGACCCGATACTTGCGGCTTTATATGCTGGTGCACTAGGTGGCCTTGGCATTGGTATTGTAATGAGAGCGGGAGCTAGTACTGGTGGTATGGATATCCCTGTGTTAATTACACATAAGATTACGGGTATTAAGATTTCTGTGTTGGTTATCATTGTGGATGCCCTAACGGTAACGTTAGGTATTATTGCCTATGATATCAGTGCAGCACTGTTGGGTCTTGTGTCGGTATTTGCGTCTGGTTATGCGATTGATCGCGTGTTGAGTGCTGGACAGGGTTCTAATGCGAAGTCGGTACATATCATCTCTGATCAATGGGAACAGATTCGTGATAGTATCTATCAGAATTTAAATCGTGGTGTTACGATTTTGAAAGGTTGTGGTGGTTTTATCAGCGAACCTAAGAATATTGTTTTGGTTGTTGTATCGACTAGACAGTATGCGGATTTAATTGCTTTAATTAAGGATATTGATGAGAAAGCGTTTGTGATTACCAACGATGCGTCGGATATGCATGGTGAAGGTTTCACATATGCTTCATCTAACTTATAATAATAGTGTGCTAAAATAAGCACATAAAGTTTTTGATAGGAGGACTCCCTATGATTCAATGCACCCATGTATACAAACGTTACAAAAACGGCACGAATGCGCTATATGATATTAACCTTTCTGTAGACCAAGGTGAATTTGTGTATGTTATTGGTCCAACAGGTTCTGGTAAATCTACATTGATTAAATTGATGGATGCCGAGGAGGTAGCGACCAAGGGTGATGTCAAGGTGGTTGGTATTAACGTTGGTGAATTAAGCAAGCGTCAGATTCCTATCTATCGCCGTAATATTGGCGTTGTCTTCCAAGACTATAAGTTATTACCGCATAAGACGGTATTTGAAAATATTGCGTATGCCCTTGAAGTCATCGGTATGAAGAAGGAACAGATACGCAAGCGTACTTTAGAAATTATGAAGGTGGTTGGCCTTGGAGATAAGGGCAATTCTTTTCCAAAGGAGTTATCTGGTGGTCAACAACAACGTGTAGCGATTGCACGTGCGATTGCCAATCGTCCTAAGGTTTTAATTGCGGATGAGCCTACCGGTAATCTTGATCCTGCTAAGTCTGATGAGATTATGGATTTACTACAACAGATTAATGAGCGTTATGGTACAACCGTTGTGATGGTTACCCATGATATTACGCTTGTAAATAGATATCGTAAGCGTACAATCGTTCTAGAACAAGGACATATTGTCGCTGATCGTAGCGAAGGAGGTTATGTGCGTCATGATTAGACCGATTCGTGAAGGAATTCGTGGTGTAGGCAGACACTGGGCAATGTCAATTTCCAGTGCAATCGCTGTTACGGTTACACTGATTATCATCAGTTTATTCTTGGTGTTGAGTTATCATTTGGAGCGTTTTACACGTACTGTTGAATCTTCTGTAGAGATTTCTGTCATGGTTTCTTATGATGCGGAATCTTCCAGTGATCTTAGAAGAATTGAACAGGAAATTTCTAAGATTGGTGGTGTTGAGGATGTGACTTACTCTGATAAGGATCAAGAGTTAGACTACTATATCAACAGTTTTGAGGATGAGCGTACAAAGGAAGTATTTGAACCTTTTAAGGCAGATAACCCTATGCATGATGCCTATTATGTCGAAACAAAGAATGGCGCAGATCTATCTGCGATCGCTGATAAGATTAAGACAATTGATGGTGTAGATACTGTCAATTATGGTGGTCAAAGTACACTGAACATGGTGGAAGCGATGTCTTCGATTCGCCGTTTTGGTGGTATTCTTGTGGCGGCGTTAACATTACTTGCGATATTCTTGATTCAAAATACGATCAAGTTGACAATCTATGCACGTCAAGATGAGATTACCATCATGAAAAATGTTGGTGCGACAAATGGTTTTATCCGTTCTCCATTCTTGTGGGAGGGTATTATCACAGGTATGCTTGGTGCGATTATTCCAATCGCATTGACTGTGTGGAGTTATTTTGTGATATTTGAACGCACTTCTGGTGTGTTGATTTCGAATATGTTCCAGTTAGAGAAGCCTTTACCATTCTTATACTATGTATCTGGTATCCTGTTGGGTGTTGGTATCTTAGTTGGTCTATTTGGTAGTTGGCTATCTGTATCTAGATATTTGAGGGACAGACGATGAAGAATATAAACAAGATTGTGGTAAGTCTATTCATGGCTGTAGTTCTATTGGGTAATGGTAACTATGGTGTATACGCTGATGAGGATTATTCCAATACGGAGTATTGGTTGAATCAATGTACAAATAATGGAAATGTTGATAGGGATGCCTGTCAGGGTTTCGTGGATTATATATCTGCACAGAATACTGAGATTAATCAACAGATTGCGAATATGCGTGCTCAACAGGCGGATATGGAAGCCAATATCAGTAAATATGCGGCCCAGGTTACGGAGTATCAACAACAGATCGATGCCAAGCAAGCTGAGATTGCACAAAAAGATGTTGAGATTGAACAGACACAAAAGCAGATTGATCAAAAACAAATTGAAATTGATGATAAGCAGAAAGAGATTGATACCAATCAAGAAACTGCGGATACATTGCAAGAGAAGGTTAAGACGCGTATGGTCTTACGTCAACCTACAATGCGTACAAATCAATATATTGATATCTTGATGGGTGCCAATACGTTTACGGATTTCATCCGCATCGCCAATGGCTTAAGTACCATCTCTCAATATGATAAAAAGACTTTGAATGAGTTAGTTCAGATTATCGCTAAACTTAACAAACAAAAGGAAGAGTTGGTGACTGCTAAAACGGAACTGGAGACTGCCAAAGCGGATCTTGAAACACAGAAGAAGGAAAAGCAGGATCAACAAACAGAGTTATTAACGCTGCAATCCTTTGTACAGATTGCCCAAGAGGCAGCGCAGAAGACTTCTGAAGCTTTACGTGGTTCGATTGAATCTCGTACTTCGGATATTGCGGAAAACAATGCGTTGATGTCTAGAATCAGTTCACAGATTGGCGCAATCGCCACATCAAATGGTTGGACTTATCCGGTTGATGGAGCGTGGCGTAGTGCTGGAACGTGGGCTTATCCTGGTGGAAGTATTCACTTGGGATATGACTTTGCGGCTGGATATGGCACAAACATTCGTGCTGTAGCCAATGGTGTTGTCCTACGTGGTGTCAATGGTTGTCCAACGGTTGGTTATCTAGGTGACTCCTGTGGTGCACAGTTTGGTGGTGCTGGTTATTCTGGTAATCAGGTGATTATGTTAGTAACGGTGAATGGTAGTTTGTATGGTGTTGATTACTTCCATATGACAATCAATACACCAGCTGCGACTGGTACAATCGTAAATGCAGGTGATATCATCGGTAAGGTTGGATCATCTGGTAATACAACTGGTCCCCATTGCCACGTTGAGATCTTCTATCTTGGAGATGCGTCTCAATTTGCGTCTTATGCGGCTTCATGGAATGGTGATGTCAGCTTTGGCGCTGGTTGGACAAGTGGTAGATATGGTCTATATGGTCGTCGTTGTAGTGATGGTGTTGGTGCACCATGTCGTATACGACCAGAGGATGTATTTGGATATTAAATCATCATGTAAGAGTCTCGTATAGGGACTCTTTTTAGAAAAATGGAGTAGTTATGGAAGAGAATAAACAACAAGAAGAAAAAGATGAAAAAGTGTACAGTATCCCTTTTAAGCGTCATCTTTGGCCAGAAGAGGTCGCTTTAAAAAGGGAGAAACATAGAGTCAAGGTTCTACATATTGCCTTGGTCATTCTAACGGTAGTAGGACTAGGTATGGGCTGGGTATTAGGTTCTGTATTACCTATCTCATCACTGACAATTGCCCGTAAGAATGTTGCCAACAATCTACCGTTAGATTCAAACGATAAGATACAAAGTGTATTGAAGGTGATGGAGGATGAGTGGTTCTTCCGTGATCAGATTGAAAATATCGATACGACACTGACGGATCAGGGTCTAAAGGGTATCACAAGCAATGATGTGGATAAGCATACAGAGTACATGACAGCGGATGAGATGAAGCAGTTTACAGATTCGATCAACCGTAATTATGTGGGTATTGGTGTACAGTTTATTCAATCCAATGGAGTGAATATCATTGAGCGTGTATTCCGTAATTCTCCTGCGGATAAAGCTGGTGTCAAGTCGGGTGATATTATGCATGCGGTCAATGGCGAATCTCTTGATGGTAAGACAACGGAGGAGATTCGTAACCTAGTACAAGGTGATGGTGGCACAGAGGTTACGATAGAATTCATTCGTCAAGAAGAAGCTGTTACCTTTACAATTACGCGTGCAGCTGTTAGTGCGACTGCCTTTGGGGAAGTACTAGATGATGGTACAGGTTACTTACAGATTTATCAGTTTGGTGAAAATACAACACAAGAAGTACAGACATACTTAGATGATTTTGTCGGTGCGAATGTATCCAATATCGTCATTGATTTACGTGATAATGGTGGTGGATACTTAACAGTACTACAGGGAATCGCTTCATGTTTCTTGCCAAAGGATACCGTAGCGATGAAGCAGGTGTATTCAGATGGTACAGTTGAGGAAATCCATACTGTGGATGGTATGTATGACAATATCCAAAAGATAGCGATTCTCGTCAATGGCAATACTGCAAGTGCTTCCGAGGTATTGACGATGGCATTGAAGGAACAACATAAAGATGTCACGATTATCGGTACTAAGACCTATGGTAAGGGTACCGTACAGGTATCACGTATGTTTAATGATGGTTCAGCCCTCAAGTACACTACATCGAAGTGGACATCCCCTAATGATGTATGGGTCAATGGTGTGGGTATACAACCGGATGTAGAATTAAAACTACATGATGTGATGTATACAACAATGCCAGTGATGAATGATGAGGATTCTTATACCATTGATACTGTAGGTGAACCAGTGAAGTTTGCACAATTATGTCTAGATTATCTGGGATATCCTATCGATCGTAAGGATGGTTATTTCTCCACCTCTACAGCCAGTGCACTACGTCAGTTTGAAAGTGATAAGGGCAAGGTGCAAAGTGATGTGATGAGCAAGGATGTTTATACAGCACTTTACAGTGCTGTTGTGTTGGATTGGAATACAACCAAGACGCATGATGTACAGCTACAGAAAGCGCAGGAAGTATTGCATGGATGATAGGAAGTTTGAACTAGTATCTCCCTTTCAACCAACAGGAGACCAACCAAAGGCGATTGCGGAATTGGTAAAGGGTATCCAAGAAGGTAAAAAGGAACAGGTGCTAGAGGGTGCCACTGGTACAGGTAAGACATTTACGATGGCGAATATCATTGCCCAGGTAAATCGTCCAACTTTGATTTTCTCTCACAACAAAACACTTGCAGGCCAGCTATATTCAGAGTTCAAGGAGTTATTCCCACACAATCGTGTGGAGTTCTTCGTTTCTAACTTTGACTATTATCAACCAGAGGCCTATAAGCCTAAGAGTGATATGTATATTGAAAAGACCGCAGCCATCAATGAAGAGTTGGATATGTTCCGTGAGTCTACTTTGAATTCGCTGTTGGAAAGAAGAGATACGATTGTCGTAGCTTCGGTTGCCTGCATCTATGCGGCCAGTGATCCTGTTGAGTATCAAAACATGTTTTATACGATACGTACAGGTGAGGCGATTGATCGTAACGACTTGATGCGTAAGCTAATAGAACTTCAGTATACACGTAATGATGTGGATCAAACTCGTGGTACGATTCGTGTACGTGGGGATATTATCGACTTAACGCCTTCCTATACAAATGAGTTTAATATCCGTATTGAGATGTTTGGTGATGAGATTGACCGTATCACGGAGATTGATCCATTAACAGGTAAGACGTTACAGGGTTATCAGTTCTATAATATCTATCCGGCAAGTGGCTATGCTCGTTCTAAGTCGACAATGATGAGAGCTTGCGATGAGATTGAAGCTGAACTTGAGGAGCGTTTGGAGTATTTCCGTAAGAATAATAAGCCGCTTGAGGCGGAACGCCTTGAACAACGTACACGCTTTGACTTAGAGGCGTTACGTGAAAATGGGTATTGTTCAGGTATTGAAAACTATTCGATGCATATTGATGGTAGAAAAGTAGGACAACGTCCTTGGAATCTGTTTGATTATTTCCCTAAGGACTTCTTGTTGTTTGTGGATGAGTCACACGCATCCTTACCGCAGATTCGCGGTATGTATAACGGTGATCGTCAACGTAAAGAAGTACTTGTAGAGTATGGTTTCCGTTTACCATCCGCTTTAGAGAATCGTCCAATGAAGTTTGATGAATTCCAGTCTATGCAAAATCAGACAATCTACTGTTCTGCAACACCTGGTGATTATGAATTGGATGAGGTTGACCATCATGTTACAGAACAGATTATCCGCCCTACAGGTCTTTTAGATCCAAAGATTACTGTAAAACCAACCAAGGGACAGATTGATGATATCTGTGAGGCGTTGGATGATAGAATCTCTCGTAATGAACGCTTGTTAATTACAACATTGACAGTACGCATGGCCGAGGATTTAACTGCGTATCTAAAGGAACGTGGTTATAAGATTGCCCATCTGCATCATGAAACCAAGACACTTGAGCGTACGCAAATCATTCGTGATTTACGTTTAGGTAAAGTGGATGCGATTGTAGGTATCAACTTGTTACGTGAAGGTTTGGATATTCCAGAGGTTTCTTTGGTATGTATTCTGGATGCGGATAAAGAAGGTTTCTTGCGTAGTCATCGATCATTGATTCAGACGATTGGTCGTGCTGCACGTAATGCCCATGGTGAGGTATATATGTATGCGGATACGATGACGGATTCAATGAACTATGCGATATCAGAAACAGAGCGTCGTCGTACCATCCAAGAGGCCTATAACAAAGAACATGGTATCATCCCAACAACGGTTAAACGTAATGTTGAGGAAGCCATCCGTGGTAAGGAAACCAAGGAAATGGCTGCTAAGTATATGCAAAAGAAAGCGAAGCTATCCAAGAGTGATAAGGCGAAGTTAATTGCGGATATGGAAGTTGAAATGAGAGAGGCAGCCGCATCCCTCAACTTCGAAAGAGCAGCTGAATTAAGAGATATTTTATTTGAATTAAAATCTGAGTAAACGATACCCCTGAAAAAGGGGTATTCCTATAGGTAAACTATGGTATGCTTAGTGTATTGAATAGAATGAATTTACATGAAAGGTGTTGTGTATGGATTATGACAAATTGCTAGCAAAACGTGCTGTGGATATGAAGCCATCAGGTATTCGTAGGTTCTTTGATTTGGTTTCTGAGATTCCAGATTGTATTTCTTTGGGTGTCGGTGAACCTGATTTTAAGACGCCTTGGGATATTCGTGATAGTGCAATTCATGCCTTAGAGCTTGGTAAAACGCAGTATACTACCAATCCTGGTTTGCTTGAGTTACGCCAAGAATTGCATAAGTACTTATTGCGCAAATACAATCTAGATTACGATGTCGAGCAAATGATCGTAACGGTAGGTGCCAGTGAGGGTATTGATATGTTCTTCCGTACGGTCGTTGAACCTGGGGATGAGATTATCATTCCTGATCCTGGTTATGTTACCTATGCGCCTACTGCAGCCTTTTCGGGTGCGAAGGTAGTCACTGTACAGGCAAAGGAAGAAAATGACTTCCGCCTAAAGGCAGAAGATATCAAGGCGGCCATCACAGATAAAACCAAGGCAATCCTGTTGTCATATCCAAACAATCCAACCGGTGCAGTGTTATCACATGAGGATATGGTAGCCATTGCGGACGTATTACGTGATACAAATATCTTGGTCATCTCCGATGAAATCTATGCGGAGCTCGTCTATGGGGATCATCAGTTTGAATCCTTTGCGTCGCTTCCTGGTATGAAGGAAAGAACAATCGTATTAAATGGATTCTCAAAGGCATTCTCCATGACAGGTTGGCGTTTGGGGTATGTACTTGGTCCTTCTAGGTTGATTGAAGTGATGTTAAAGGTACATCAAAACTGTGTTATGGCAGCACCTACAATCAGTCAATACGCTGCGATCACAGCACTTCGTGATTGTGATGATGATGTTGAAGAGATGCGTAAACAGTATGACTTACGCAGACAATACTGCGTTAGAAAGCTCAATGAAATGGGCCTGAATACATTTGAACCAAAGGGAGCTTTCTACGTATTCCCAAATATATCGAGCTTAGGTATGAGCAGTGATGAGTTCTGTGAGAAGTTATTAACAGAACAGAAAGTAGCGATTATACCAGGTACAGCATTTGGTGAAAGTGGAGAAGGTTTTGCCAGAATCAGTTATGCATACAGTATTGAACACTTGCGTGAGGCAATGAAACGCATTGCACAATTTATAGAGGATCATAAGGGAGAATAATATGGATGAGATGAAATTGTTGGATTTGCTGGTACAAAATCCAAGAGAGAGTATTACAGACTTAGCAGAAATCCTAGGTGAAAGCCAAGAGAGCGTACAACAAGCAAAGAAGAGCCTAGAAGACAAAAAGATTATCTGTGGATATCACACCATGGTCAATTGGGATAAGACGAATATCGATCACGTAGATGCGATTATCGGTGTCAGCGCAAAACCAGAACGTGGTAGTGGTTATGATAAGATTGCGACACGCATTGCGAAATTCCCTGAGGTTAGCAGCTTGTTCTTGATGAGCGGTAACTCTGAATTTCTAGTTAATGTGAACGGAAAGACCATGCGTGAGGTAGCCGACTTTGTCGGAGAGAAACTAGCTCCAATTGAAGGTGTAGCAGCGACAGTTACAATGTTTGTATTAAAGAAGTACAAAGTAAATGGCGTTACCATGGATATGGCATCTGATGGTGAAGACGAGAGAATGCCAGTGTCAGCGTGATTTCGCTTTACTTTCATAGTTGAAACTGGTAAAATTTTATGGCGAGTGGGTACTCCCGCTCCTTGGCAGAAATGCCCGATAGACCAGAAGGAGGTGTACAGAATGAAGAAGTATGAAGTCATGTACATCATCAATGAATCTGTTGAAACAGAAAAGAGAGCTGAATTAATCGCTACTCTAAGCAAGATTATCACTGATAACGGTGGTAAGATTACCAAGACAGATGAATGGGGAATGCGCGATTTTGCATACCAAATTGATGACATGAAGAAGGGTTACTATGTAGTAACAGCATTTGAAGCAGACAATGCTTGTGTTAAGGAATTCGATCGTTTGATGCGAATCAATGCGAATGTTGTTCGTTTCATGATTACCCGTGACGAAGCTCCGGCTAAGGGAGCTAAGTAATGATTAACCGCGTTGTTTTGGTTGGCAGATTAACACGTGATGTGGAAGTTCGTAAGACCGCAACAGGATTATCAGTCGCAACATTTACTGTTGCGTGTGATCGTCGTGGTGCACGTGGTCAAGATGGACAACAATCTGCAGACTTTATCAGTTGTACTGCATGGAGACAGAGTGCTGATTTCTTAGGCTCTTATGCACGTAAGGGTGCGATGGTTGGAGTTGAAGGTAGAATTCAAACTCGTAACTATGAACGTGATGGACAAAAGGTTTATGTGACTGAAGTTGTTTGTGACAATGTAAGTTTGCTGGAATCTAAGAGTACTTCACAAAGTAGAGCTCAGAACAGTGGTTATCAAGACAACAGTTACCAACAGCCGACGTATGAACAACCTAAATCATCAAATGATGATTTTAACAGCGATGACTTCGGTGCAGGGATCGGAATGGATATTTCCAGCGATGACCTGCCATTCTAAATAAAGGAGAACAGACATGGCATTCAGAAAACAAAGAATGGGCCGCAGAAAGGTCTGCTACTTTACAAAAAACAACATCACTTATATCGATTATAAGGATGTAGAGCTCTTGAAGAAATTCGTTAGCGCAAATGGAAAGATTACTCCACGTCGCGTTACAGGAACTCGTGCGAAGTACCAGAGAATGTTAGCAGTTGCTATCAAGCGTGCTCGTCAGATGGCTTTACTACCATACGTAGAAGACTAATCTAACTTAGGACTATCACAATTGTGATGGTCTTTTTTCATATATTATGCGTGTTTTTATGTCAGTTTTATAAGAATGTCGCAAGTGATGAAAATTTTGTAATTATTCCTTTGTAATCGGGAATATTTTCCCCTATAATACCTATGTGCCACATATCGTATATGCTTCCGAATTGGCGGAAGTGTCTCTACCCTGCTACCTTAATAGCGGGACTACGGTTGTCTCTATTCTTTTTAGTGACTTCCTGTTGAGAAGATACTCGGCAGGATTTTTATTTTGAAGAGTACGATGTGTGAATGAAAATAAGGGGGATATATGTTAGAGAAGTTGTTTCATTTAAAGGAAAAAGGCACAACAGTAAGAACGGAATTAGTTGCCGGTATTACTACATTCATCACAATGGTTTACATTCTTGCGCTGAATCCATCAATTCTAAGTGCTTCAGGTATGGATGCTGGTGCAATTTTGACAGCGACAGCTGTTGCGTCCGCAATCGCTTGTTTCTGTATGGCTGCTTTTGCGAATATGCCATTTGCTTTATCCGCAGGTCTTGGCTTAAATGCATATTTTGCTTACACAGTTTGTGGCGTTATGGGTTATCCTTGGCAGGTTGCTTTAACAGCAGTACTTGTTGAAGGTATTATCTTTATTATCATGTCACTCACAAATATTCGTGAGGCAATCTTCAACGCAATTCCATCTCAATTAAAAGTGGCTGTATCTGTTGGTATTGGTTTCTTTATTGCCTTCATTGGTGTTCAGAATGCTGGTATCATCGTAGATGGCTCTACTTTAGTAAGTCTATATTCATTTACATCTGGATTTACGAATGGAACATTCTCATCTCAGGGTGTTGGTGTGATTCTTTGCTTGGTTGGTGTTATCGTAATTGCAGTGATGTTGATCAAGGGTGTGAAGGGATACATGTTATGGGGTATCTTACTCACTTGGGTATTAGGTATCATCGCTCAGTTAGCAGGTATCTATGTACCAAATCCTGAACTTGGTTATTACTCTGTGATTCCTTCCGCAATTTTCTCAATGCCAAATTCTTTGGCACCTACATTCTTCCAGTTTGACTTCGAGTTTGTAGTTTCACACTTAGTAAACTTTATCATCGTTGTATTTGCGTTCTTGTTTGTAGATATCTTCGATACTTTAGGAACGGTTATTGGTTGTGCATCCAAGGCAAATATGTTGGATGAAGAAGGTAAGCTTCCTGGTATCAAGGGTGTACTATTAGCTGACGCTGTTGGTACGACAATTGGTGCTATACTTGGTACATCCACAATCACAACATTCGTTGAGTCTTCTTCTGGTATTACAGAAGGTGGTAGAACTGGTTTAACAAGTGTTACAACAGGTATTTTATTCTTGTTGGCTCTATTCTTATCACCATTGTTCTTAACAATTCCATCTTTCGCCACTGCTCCTGCATTAATCGTTGTTGGTTTCTTAATGATGCAACAGGTAACTAATATTCAATGGAATGATCTAACAAAGGCAATTCCTTGCTTCATCTGCATTACAATGATGGGCTTTGCATATTCTATCTCTGAGGGTATCTCATTTGGCTTCATCTCTTATACATTACTTCATGTAATCACTGGTAAGTCTAAGGATATCTCTTGGTTGATGTATGTACTAACCTTCTTGTTTATTATTAAGTACTTCATTATCTAGAATGTTTCGGTGCGCTAGTCGCACCTTTTTTTAGTTTATAATAGTGAGGTGAGGTAAACGTATGATTTATACTTTAACACTAAATCCTTCATTGGATTATATCGTACAGTTGGATGAATTAAAGCTTGGTGATTTGAATCGTTCCATCTTTGAAAGAATTGAAGTAGGTGGAAAAGGTATCAATGTGTCCATTGCTTTGAAGCATCTAGGTAGAATCAGTACACCTTTGGGATTTGTGGAAGGTTTTACTGGTGATGAGATTGAAAAAAGAGTAAGAGCAGAGGGTCTGATTCCTGATTTTGTGAAATTAGAGAATGGAGATTCACGCATCAACATCAAACTTAAAAGTAGTGAAGAAACAGAGATTAATGCATGTGGACCTTCCATTGAAGAAGATGACTTTAACAAGCTATATGTAAAGTTAGAACATCTTGTAAAAGGGGATATCCTGATCATGTCTGGTAGTCTATACAATGGCGCAAGTGAAACAGTATATGCGGATATCATGAAGTATTTAGAAGGCCGTGGGATACGTATGATTGTGGATGCCAAGGGTACTGTCTTAAAGTATGTGCTTACGTATAAACCATATTTAATCAAGCCAAACCTACAGGAGTTATCTGCTTTATTTGATACAGAAATCAACACAGATGAAGTGATTGATTATGCAAGAAAGCTAGTGGATATGGGTGTTGAAAATGTTCTTGTATCAATGGGCAGTGATGGTGCAGCACTTGTTAACCAAAGTAGTAATGTATGTAAGGCGACAAGTGGACAAGTATTAAATTCTGCAGGTGCAGGTGATGCGATGTTGGCTGCCTTTATCGCTAGTAAGTTAGATGGTGAATCTGATGGTATTGCCCTTAAGAGAGCAGTCGCTATGGGGAGCGCGACAGCTTTCTCCTATGGAATCGCTAGTAAAGAAGCTGCAGATTTAATCTATGCAAGCATGGAAGGGAAGTAAGATGGATTTTCAAGATTATTTTTATAAACATCCTTATACAAAGGAATTAGATACAGAAGTTATCAGTTGTATTCAAAATGGTGATCACTATGATGTTGTCTTAAAGAATACAATCTTTTATCCAGAAGGTGGTGGACAACCGAGTGATCAAGGTTTCATCCAAGAGTTAGAAGTATTCGATGTACAACGCAAAGAGGATGTAGTCGTTCATACAGTTGCACAACCCCTACAACCAGGTAGCGTTGTACATATCAAGATTGATTGGGAGTATCGCTTTGATATGATGCAAAATCATACTGCTGAACATATCTTTTCTGGTGTTGTTCATCAGCGATATCATTTGGATAATGTAGGTTTTCATATGAGTGAGTATGCTTGTTGCGACTTTAATGGAGAGCTATCACCACAACAAATCCGAACTGTAGAAAAGAGTGTTAACCAAGCAATCTGGCAGAATCTACCAGTCAAAGAGATGGAATGTAATCAAGATGAGGTTGGCCAATATACCTATCGTTCTAAGAAGGAAATTGAAGGCATGACAAGAATCGTATCGGTTGATGGATATGATAGTTGTGCATGTTGTGGTATGCATGTTTTATCGACTGGTGAGATAGGTATATGTAAAGTAGTCGATTATGAAGTATCCAACAATCATACACGTGTATGGTTAGTGAGTGGTCGTAAAGCTTTCGTCTATCTTTCCAACCTCCAACAACAAAATCAAGCTTTATCACATTTATTATCCGCACCTCCACTACAGATTGAAAGTGCGGTAGAACAATTAATCCAAAAGCGAGATCACTGGAAACAGGAATATGAGATGCTTGCTAAGTCAACGACGATGGCTCAAATTGAACAGATTGAGATGACGGATGGCATCTTATTCTTATCCATCCTTGAACAACCCGATATATTACGTGCCATCTGTAATGCATGTATCAGAAAGGGTGCTAAGATTGTGATTGCCATCGGCGTAAATGATACTGCTTACAACTACGTCATGATGAGCAAAGAAATCAACTTGAAAGAGATTGCCAATTCATTTAATGAACTTGTTTATGGCAAAGGTGGCGGTAATGAACAGATGATTCAGGGTAGTTGTCAGGGTATGCCAGAAGAGATTGTTGATGCGATTGAGCAATTAACCCAAATTACAATGACAATCCAACCGTAGGTGAATATTTTCGTTTGACATCAAGGAGCCTTGTGGTACGATTGTTTTGTTAAAAGCGAAGGAGACTAAAAATGAAACTTGTTTTAATTAGACATGGTGAAAGTGAATGGAACAAACTCAACTTATTTACAGGTTGGACAGACGTTGAACTTTCCGAAAAAGGTGTTGAGGAAGCGAAGGCTGGCGGACGTGCTTTAAAGGAAGCTGGTTATGATTTCGATCTTTGCTACACATCTTATCTAAAGCGTGCAATTCATACATTGAACTTTGTATTAGCTGAAATGGATCGTGAATGGTTGCCAGTCACAAAGACTTGGAAGCTCAATGAAAGACACTACGGTGCTTTACAGGGCTTAAATAAAGCTGAAACAGCTGAGAAGTATGGTGAAGAGAAGGTTAAGATCTGGAGAAGATCATTTGATGTACAACCTCCAGCATTAGACCCATCTGATGATAGAAATCCAGCTCTACAGGAAGCTTACCGCAACGAAAACAAGGATGAACTTCCTTTGGCTGAGTCATTAAAGGATACAATTGCTCGTGCAGTTCCTTACTATGAACAAGAAATCTTACCTAAGATGAAGGAAGGCAAGCGCGTTATCATCGCTGCTCATGGTAACAGCTTACGTGCTCTTGTTAAGTACTTTGAGAACTTAACAGATGAAGAGATCATCGGCGTAAATATTCCTACAGGTGTTCCACTCGTTTATACATTTGACGACAATGGAAAGTTCATCTCTAAGGAATACTTAGGCGACCAAGCTGCGATTGAAGCTAAGATGGCTGCAGTTGCGAAACAAGGTAGCGTTAAGAAATAAGTTAAAAGAGTCCGCGTGACTCTTTTTGTTATGAAAAATACTATCGCTTAAGCGATAGTATCAATCTGAACTTTACGTACACAATCATGGTTACTCAATAACTGAACTAGTGTATCAACCGTCACATTCATATCAGAGATATCCAAACTGATTAATACGGATGCGTATCCATCTACTGGGATGGATTGAGAAATGGTTAAGATACTAGAGTGGTATTCACTCAGTGTCTTAAGTACAGTTGTTAGTGCTCCACTTTTATCTTTTAAAATAATCGAAAGTGTTAGAGTACGTGTTGTTGTGTCGTTGCTGATTTCAAATACATAATCCTTGTAACGATAGTAGGTATTTCTTGAGATACCTGCTTTTTTGACTGCTTCTGTAACTGTTTCTACTTCATGGTTATCTAGTAGCTTGCGAGCTTGAATCACCTGATAGAAGTAAGTAGGTAATATCTTCTTATGGACAATTAAATAATCGGAGTCTTTCATATTAACCTCGTATTTCACTACCTGCATTTGCGACTTGAAGTGGTAGCACGTTCCACTTATGTGGTAATCTGGCAATTTGTTGAATCGCTGCAGGACTTAACTCATTTTTAGCGATGCATAAGCAAGTTGGTCCTGATCCACTGATGAGAAGTACACCAGATGTATCATTCGTGACGATATTCTTTAACGTATCAAAATCATGAATCAAAGTCTTACGATATGGTTCGTGGATGCGATCGTTACTAGAGACTTTTAAGAGTCGTAGGTTACCTTCTTGCAGTGCCTGTGATGTAAGGATGGCACTAGCGATATTGTGTGCAACATCACTTCTTTGATATGTATTTGGTAGGATATTTCTTGCTTGGTTGGTATTGACTGTAAATTCTGGTATGAGTGCAGTAAACTTCCAGGATGAATCTAATGTTAGTGACTTTATGATACTGGTTGTATCATCTAGTTTCATACTAGAGCAGTATCCTCCATGCAAGCATGGAGCAACATTATCTGGATGTCCTTCGATGGAAGCTGCGATTTGAAATATCTGTTCTTCGCTAAGCGCTTCATCATGAAGGATGCTAGCCGCAATGACACCAGCTGTGATGAATGATGCACTACTGCCAAGTCCACGTGATATTGGAATTTGTGTATCAAAGATCACGTGGATAGGAGTATATGTACCTATCTTTTGACAAGCAATTTTATATGCTTGTAAGAATAAGTTATCTTCGTTGTTGTAAGCTTCATCAATATTTTCTAGTTTTATTTCTGTACTTTTTTCAACTTGGAAGCTATTGTATAGGTTGAAGGCAATGCCTAATGTATCAAAACCTGCTCCTAGGTTTGCGGATGTGGCTGGGGTTTTAATTGTGTACATGATTTAATTCCTTCATGTGTTGTTGGATGGTTTGTATCGCATCTTGTTTGTCGATTACTTTGTTGAATCGATTTGGTAGGCTTTCTAATACACTTAGGTTATGTGGAATTGGTGTATTGGTGTATGTATGCAGTGCTTGCATAGCCTGAAAGCCTGTTTCAATCGATTCGTTTGTAATCGATTGATAGACATCCTGTGGGAATTTATATGCACTGGCAGTGGATAAGATAATACATGGGATATCTTTTTCTATCTGCTGATGTTGTCTGCATGCACCTAATGCGACTGCAGTATGTGGATCAATTAAGATGTTTTGATTGTGATAGGTATCATGTATGACTTGTTTACATGTATCTTCATCACAATCATATGCAGTGAATGTCTGTTGGAGTTTGTCTAAAATAGAGGATGGAATTGTGTATTCACCTTTCTTTTTTAGATCCGTCATACAGGAGTTGATGAGTTTATCGTTGTGATCACTTAACATAAATAGCAGTCTTTCAAGATTGCTGGAGACTAGGATATCCATGGAAGGTGAAATCGTAGGGATAAACTTACGATTGGCATTATATACTCCTGTACGTATGAATTCTGTAAGTACATTGTTGGAATTGGATGCACAGATTAGTTTATTAATTGGTAGGCCTATTTGTTTGGCAATATACCCTGCAAGTATATTGCCGAAGTTACCACTTGGCACAACAAAGTTAACTGGGTCATATATTGTTATTTCTTTGCGAATGACTAGTTTTTGATAAGCAAAGAAATAATAGACTACCTGTGGTAAGAGTCTGCCAATGTTAATAGAGTTGGCAGATGAGAGTTTGATATTTTTGCATGCATGTAGGATGTCTTGGTTTGTGATTGCCTGTTTAACGATGCGTTGGCAATCATCGAAGTTGCCTTTGATGGCGATAACTTCGACATTATATCCTATGGATGTTTGCATTTGTTTCTTTTGGATATCAGATACACCAACTTCTGGATATAGCACTGTGATAGCGGTATTTGCGACATTGCTAAAACCGTTGATGGCTGCCTTTCCTGTATCGCCACTGGTAGCGGTGAGGATGGAGATGAGTTTGTCTTCGTTTTGTTTGCTGTAGGCAGCTTTCATCAGATGTGGTAGTAGTGTGAGTGCCATGTCCTTGAATGCACTGGTTGGCCCATGCCATAGCTCTAATAGCCAGCCTTCATCACACTTTGTTAAAGGTGTGATGTCCTCATTGTCAAATGAGGATTGATAGGCGTTGGTAATGCACTCATGTATTTCATCCTGACTGAAATCATCGATCAAAGTTGAGAGAATATACGTAGCTAGGCTGATATAGTCCATGTTGATAATCTTATTTAGATCAATTGTTTGATAGTTTGTTTCGGGAGTATAGAGTCCACCATCATTTGCCAGTCCATCGATGACTGCTTGAGTAAAGGTGGTGGTGTTTTTCTGATTTCGTGTGCTGATATATTTCATAGGAGCTCCTTCTTGTATGAATCACAGGAAAATGATACACTGTTTGTGTTTTGAAGACAAGTGTATCTATATTAGAAACAAGAGGTTTGTATGAAAATAGGATTATTAGGTTATGGAACGGTCGGTAAAGGTGTCGCAAAGATTATCGATCAGAAGAATACAGAAGATGTCGCAAAGCTAGAGATTGCCAAGATTTTAGCGCATACGGAAGCTGGTTTGACAGATGGCCGTATGACGTTGGATATCAACAATATCCTAAATGATGAATCAATCAATGTGATTGTTGAGTGCATCGGTGGTGATGAGCCTGCCTTTACGTATGTAAAGAAGGCTTTGGAAAAGGGTAAGCATGTGGTTACCAGCAATAAGAAAATGTTGGCCATCCATGGACAGGAGTTATTTGCGCTTGCCCATAAAACGAATTTAGCTTTGAAATATGAAGCGAGCGTTGGTGGTGGCATCCCTTGGCTGGATAGTTTAGATCGTACACGTAGAGTGGATCATATCCATCATTTCCGTGGTATTTTCAATGGAACAACAAACTACATCTTATCGAAGATGTCAGATGAAGATAAGGATTTTGATGAAGCTTTAAAAGAGGCGCAGATGTATGGCTATGCGGAAAGTGATCCAAGTGACGATGTGGATGGATATGATACAGCCTATAAGGTTGCCTTATCCATGGTGAAGGGATTTGATGTAATCCCTGATATCTCCTCGATTATTACATATGGAATTGGGAATATCTCTGCCAAGGACATTGCTTACGCAAAGGTACATGATAGAGAGTGTAAGCTAATTGGTACAGGTATTCGTCAAAGTCAGTTTGTCAGTGGATATGTCATTCCGACTTTTGTTCGTAAGTGTTCGTTGTTTGCGACGATTCCTGCTAACTTTAATGCGATTGAAAGTAATTCTGAGAATCTTGGCAGTATGACTTTTGTTGGTCAAGGTGCGGGTTCTTTGCCTACGGCACACGCTGTGGTTCAGAATGTAATTGACATTTATCGTCAACAGGATTTGGAGATTTTTGAGAAGTCGAATGTTCCTGTTGCTAATCAGGAGTCTTTTGCGCAGTTTTATATTCGTTCCAAGAATATCAAGCTCTTGATGGATAATGTGGATGAAGTGATTGATGATCATGCATGCATTAGTAAGAAGATGAGTTATGCGGAGTTGGATATTCTTGTAAAGATGTTGGCGGATGATCAACTGTTTGTGGCGGAGATGGCAGATGATTGTCAGTAAGTTTGGAGGATCATCCGTAGCGAGTGCTACGCAGTTTGCCAAGGTAAAGAAGATTGTTGAAAGTGATGAGAGTCGTCAGTTTATCGTTGTTAGTGCATGTGGAAAAGAGAGTCGTGAAGATCATAAGGTAACGGATTTGTTGTACCTGTTACATGCACATGTCAGTTATGGTGTTTCTTATGAGTCTATCTTTGGACTAGTTGTTGATAAATACAAGCGTATTTGTGAGGCGTTGTCTTTACAGATTGATTTGGATCGTGAGTTTGATGCGATACGCTTGATGATTGAGACGAACGCTCTGATTGATTACATCGTATCCAGAGGTGAGTATTTAACAGCTAGATGTATGGCTGAATACCTGCATGCAAAGTTTTTGGATGCCAAGGATTGTATTGCATTTCAATATGATGGTCAAATTGATTTGGAAAAGACAAAGAACAATTTGATGAGTCAGATTGAAATGGGAGAACGTTATGTCATTCCTGGCTTCTATGGGGCTTTGCCAAATGGCCAGGTAAAAGTCATGAGTCGTGGTGGTAGTGATATTACCGGTGCGATTATCGCAAATGTTGTGGATGCTAAGATCTATGAAAACTGGACAGATGTATCTGGTATCTTGGTAGCTGATCCACGTATCATTAATCATCCTCGCCAGATTCCGGTGATCACGTATAGTGAGCTTCGTGGTATGAGTTACATGGGTGCTAATGTATTACATGATGATGCGATTTTCCCTGTGAAGGAGAAGCATATTCCAATTCATATTTTGAATACGAATGAACCGGATAATTGTGGTACTTATATCTTGGATGATTGTCGTGAGTATGATAAGAAGTATCCAATCTCTACGGTAACGGGTATTACGGGTCGTAGGAATTACGCATCCTTTACTGTGGTAAAGAGTCATAGTTCTACGGAGATTGGTTTTTTAAGAAAGTTGTTGTTGATATTTGAGGATTATCACATCTCTGTTGAAAGTGTACCAATCACCGTAGATACATTTACTGTGATTGTACAAAAGGATGCGATAGAACAGTGCAAGTATGAAATACTAGCAAAGATACAAAAACAATTACAACCAGATGAAGTATCTTATGAAGAAGACTTGGCATTGGTTGCTGTAGTTGGCAGAGGCATGAAGCAAGTACCTGGTGCTTCTGGTCAATTTTTAAGTGAGTTTGGTAGTCATAAGATTAACATCAAAGTCATCAACCAAAGTGCAGATGAGTTATCGGTAGTGGTTGGTGTATCGAATGAGGACTTCAATCGTGCAATTCATTGTATCTATCAACGTTTCATCAAAGAAGAAGGAGAACATGCATGAATGTAGGTATATTAGGTGCAACTGGTGTAGTAGGTAGACAGATGCTTGAATGTATCAAAGAGCAGGGCATCCAAGTGGATGAACTTCGTTTGTTTGCAAGTCATAGATCTGCTGGTCGTATTGTGCATTTCCAAGGCAAAGAAATTCGCCTGGAAAGTGTAAATGAAGATTCGTTTGTGGGTTTGGATTATGTGTTGGGTGCGGTTGGTAATGATGTGATTCGTCAGTATTTGCCTTGGATTCAAAAATCACAAGCTGTGTTAATCGATAATTCCAGTGCGTTTCGTTTGATGGATGAGATTCCTCTTGTAGTACCTGAGATTAATGGGGATGACATTGATAAACATCATGGAATTATCGCAAACCCTAACTGTTCTACCATCATCTCGATGCTGGCAGTAGCTCCAATTGAGAAGTTGAGTCCGATTGTATCGATTACTGCAACGACTTTCCAGGCAGTAAGTGGTGCTGGTATTGGTGGTATGCAGGAATTGAGTCAACAGATTCAACAGCTTCAACAAGGTGAAGCTGTACAACCTTCTGTATTCCCTGTACAGATTGCATATAACTGTATTCCGATGATTGGTAGTCTTTTAGAGAATGGTTTTACATCGGAAGAGATGAAGATGCAAAATGAAGGTAGAAAGATTTTGCATTCACCTGAATTAAAGGTGAACTGTACCTGTGTAAGAGTTCCTGTATACCGTAGTCATTCAATTTCACTGACGATACAAACGAAAAAGGAGTTATCCTTGGATCAGATTCGTGAATCGATAAAGTCTTTCTCTGGTGTGAAATTGATCGAAGATATGGTGCCTACACCATTAGATACTTCGAATCAAGACTTGGTGTATATCGGTAGATTACGTAAGGATGAAAATCAGAAAAATACCTATACTTTATGGTGTTGTGGGGATCAGATTCGCAAGGGTGCTGCTACGAATACAGTGCAAATCATGAAGAGTCTTATGCATAGTCATTAAATATTTTGTGTGCTAAAATATGGCATATACAAGAGAGGTATACGAGTATGTTAAAGAGATTGTTAGGTGCAGCGATTGTAGTTGCCGGTGTCGGTGCAGCTGTTGCGGCAAAGTTATTAAATGATCAAAAGAAGAATACAGAAGAACCAGAAGAAGATAATGATGTGCATTTCATTACACTTGCGGATGGTGATGGTATCAATGAGCCAAGTTTTGACGCTAGTGATAAATCTGAGGAAGTACAGGAGATTTGTGGTGTTTACCCATATCTAAATCCAGATTTCGTAGAGAATCTTTTAGATAATAGTGAAGAGTTTAATCAGATGTTTGAAAAGGATACACTGATTACAATTCATCATCATGTGGTATTCGATAATCAACATAAGCTGACTGCTTTTGGTGATATCATGAGCGCTGCTGGTTATGAGGTATCTGAAGAGGGCGTATCCAAGAGAATCTTTACAGAAGATGGCGCAATCATCAGCGATATCTTGAATGTGGCCAATCAAGCAGCTGTCTTGGATGGTGTATACGATACATTCTCGATTGACGCTGAAAAATAATTGTTAAATTCATGAGGTCGGAGTCATCTTCGGCCTTTTATATGCGTGTATAATAGAAAACAATGGTATAATAACCAAGCTTTAGGAAGTGAAAGTACAGGAGAAGATGATACATGGGGATGATTGACGTAAAAAATCTTGGTTTCGCATATGAGGAAGGAAGTAAGACGATAGACGAAGTCTCTTTTTCAATTGAAGAGGGCACCTATACAACGATCATTGGTCATAATGGTAGTGGTAAATCTACAATTGCTAAGTTGATTGCAGGTCTTTTAGAGAAGGCTTCTGGGTCTATTGTGATTGATGGTCTTGAGCTGAATGTGGAAAACCTTAGTCAGATACGTCGTAATATTGGTATCGTCTTTCAAAATCCTGATAATCAGTTCATCGGTTCGACTGTACGTGATGATATTGCCTTTGGCTTAGAGAATCATTGTGTTCCACAAGAGGATATGGATCGTATCATTGAGGAAAATGCAGCACTTGTTAAGATGACAAAGTATCTTGATCATGAACCAACGCGTTTAAGTGGAGGCCAAAAGCAGAGAGTTGCGATTGCGGGTGTTCTTGCGATGAAACCAAAAATCTTACTTTTTGATGAGGCAACTTCTATGTTGGACCCGCAGGGTAAAGATGAGATTAAGCGTGTGATTACACAGCTACATCAAGATAGTAAGCTAACGATTGTGTCGATTACGCATGATATTGATGAGGTGGCTAAGAGTGACTATGTCATCGCATTAGATAGCGGTCATGTGGTGATGAGTGGAACACCAAAACAAATATTCCAAGAAACAGATAAGTTGAATAAGATGAAGCTGGATATTCCATTTAGTTTGAAGTTGAGTGAGGCTCTACAGGAAAATGGAATCGATGTTTCTATGCATATTACAAAGGAAGGGCTGGTGGAAGAGTTATGCCAATTACGTTCGAGCATGTAGGACACGTATATAGTACTGGTTCTCCTTTTGAATATGATGCCCTTCGTGATATCAATCTTGATATCAGTGAGCATAAGATTACTGCAATTATTGGTCAAACTGGTTCTGGTAAAAGTACTTTGATTCAGCATTTGAATGCATTGTTACTACCGACATCGGGGAAGATTCATATCTTGGATCGTACGATTTCTGCGGATGAAACGCCTAAGAAATTAAAGTCTTTGCGTGGGGATGTAGGTCTTGTTTTTCAGTTTCCCGAATATCAGTTGTTTGAGGAAACTGTACTAAAAGATGTAGCTTTTGGACCTAAGAATTTTGGCTGTAGTGAGCAAGAGGCCACCCAAAAGGCAAAAGAGGCTTTAAAGATGGTTGGTCTTGGGGTAGAAAACTATGAGAAGAGTCCTTTGGAATTATCTGGAGGACAGAAGCGTAGGACTGCGATTGCTGGTATTTTGGCAATGGATCCGAAAGTGATTGTGTTGGATGAGCCGACTGCAGGTCTTGATCCGATGGGTACAGTGCAGATGATGGAGTTGTTCTATAAGTTAAATCATGATTACAACAAGACAGTATTGATTGTTTCTCATGATATGGAACAGGTTTATAAGTATTGTGATGAGGTTGTTGTAGTTGAGGATGGTAATATTCGCTTCCATGATACAGTGAAGAATTTCTTTGCGGATTCTTCAATCTGTCGAAGTATGAATATCTTACCACCTGCTATCATACAGATGAAAGATATGTTACGTGAAAAGGGTTTTGAGATTCCAAATGAGATTGAGGATATCGAAACACTGGCAAAGGCAATAGCAAGGCAGGTGAAACAGCATGGGTAATTTTACACTTGGACGATATTTACCATTGGATTCACCTGTACATAAGATGGACCCAAGAGCCAAGATAGTGGCGATGTTGGTGATGTTAATTGCGGTGTTTATTCCTGCTGGATGGTTTGGGTATCTGTTGTTATTCTTAGTCGCTGCATCTATCATCTTATTGTCGAAGTTGAGCTTTCGTTTTATTTGGAAGTCGATGAAGCCGATGTTGTTGATGTTGGTATTTCTTTTGGTAATCAATGCATTTGTGATGAAGGATGGTGTGGCTCTATTCCATATCGGTTCCTTTGTTGTCTATAGTGGGGCGGTGTTTCAAACGCTATATATCGCAGTGAGATTGATGTTGATGATTATGATTACAACGTGTCTAACAGCAACTACCAAGCCTTTGGATATGACTTTGGGAATTGAAGATCTTCTTACTCCACTAAAGAGATTCCATGTTCCTGCACATGAGATTGCGATGTTAATCAGTATTGCGTTGCGTTTCATTCCTGATTTAATTGAGGAAACACAACGTATCATGAAGGCACAACAATCCCGTGGTGTAGATATGAAGGAAGGTAAGCTCATGGAAAGAGTCATGGCAATTCTTTCTTTGATTGTGCCATTATTCGTATCTGCTCTACAAAGAGCAGAGGACTTAGCTAATGCCATGGAAGCTAGAGGTTATGCTCCTGGTGAGCCTAGAACTCGATATAAAGTACTGAAGATGGAAGCGCGTGATTATCGTTTGGTAATCGGGAGTATTTTCGTCGTACTAGCAATGATAGGACTAGCGATTTTCTTATGATGCGATATAAGTGTGTGGTTGCCTACGTTGGTAGAAATTACAGTGGTTGGCAATCACAGAAAAGAAACGATTCGATACAGGAGATTCTTGAAGAGGTCATTGCACGTATTGCCCAGGAAAAGGTAAACGTGATAGGCTCTGGTCGAACAGATGCTGGTGTTAATGCACGTGGACAGGTATTCATGTTTGATACAAACCGTATCATGTCTGCTAGAAAGTGGATGGGTGCCATCAATGCTTTCTTACCAGCAGATATTCATATCAGTAGTGTTGAAGAGAGTGATGAATGTTTTCACGCACGTTATAACGTGCGCTATAAGCAGTATACCTATCGTATCAATCATGGACAGTATGATGTCTTTACCAAAGATACAGCATATCAGTGCCCGATTCATCTTGATGTAGAAAAGATGAAAGAGGGACTGCAGTATCTGATTGGTACACATGACTTTACATCATTAAACTCCAGTTCCCTACAGGAATATCCTGATCAAGTACGTACCATTCGCTCGATTACCCTAGAGGAAGTGGATGATATGATTACCATCTCTTTTGTAGGAAAGGGTTTCTTACGCTATATGGTACGCATGATGGCATCAGCGTTAATTGAAGTTGGGAAACATAAGTATGAACCAATTCACATCAAAGAGATTCTCGATGCGAAAAGTAAAAGCACACCACATAAAAATAGTCCGGCAGAAGGATTGACACTGGAATATGTGGATTACTTTAAGACACTAGCCCTGGATGAAAGGGGCATGGTCAGAGAATTTTTAATGGGAGATACAATTCCTGTGGAGGGAATATCTTTAAAAGAGATTGAACTAGCAGTCAAAGAAAATCATCCGATGCAATACTACGCAATAACTACACGACACTCACAAGAGTTGTTGGGATATTATCAAATCAATCAGGATCATGCGACAATCTATGTCCTAGAAGAGGATAGGGGATTACCGCTGGTGAATATTCTGATGGAACAATTACAAAACCGCTTATATCAGCGGGGAATACAGGAAAAAATTGCGGTTGAAGTGGTGAAATAACAGATTGACTTACCTGCAATCTACGGCTACAATGGTTAATGGCACTTCATGCCAATGTAGCCCCGGAAACTACATATGGAGGAAAGTAAAAATGCGTCAAACAACTATGTTGAAGCCAAGTGAAGTTGTTCGTCAATGGTATGTCGTTGATGGTACAGACTGCACATTAGGACGTCTCGCTACGAAAGTAGCTACAGTATTAAGAGGTAAGCATAAGCCTGCCTACACACCAAATGTTGATTGTGGAGATTATGTAATTGTAATCAACGCTGACAAGATCAAGATTACTGGTGACCAGGATGCAAAGAAGTTCTACTATAGTCATTCTATGTATCCAGGAGGACTTCGTACAAGAAGTACAAAAGTTATGCGTGAGAACTATACTGTTGAATGGGTTGAAAAAGCTATCAAGGGTATGTTACCACATAACAAATTGGGTGATGTAATGCGTGGACATGTATTTGTTTACACAGGACCAGAACACCCACACGCAGCTCAAAAACCTGTTGAGCTAAAGGTTAAATAAGGAGGAAAAGACAAGATGGCAACTAAGAAGAAAGTAACTTATGTTGGAACAGGACGCCGTAAGCAGTCTGTTGCTCGTGTCTTCATGACTCCGGGTACAGGTGTTGTAACAGTTAATGGTCGTTCTTTAGAAGAATACCTACCACAAGCTACATTGCGCATGGTAGTTAACTCACCATTAGTGCTTACAGAAACAAAAGAGCAGTTTGATATTAAGATCAACGTAGCAGGTGGCGGATACACAGGACAAGCTGGTGCAATGCGTCATGGTATTGCTAGAGCTCTTCTAGAAGCTTCTGCTGACTACAGACCAGCATTAAAGAAGGCTGGTTTCCTAACACGTGATTCCCGTGAGAAGGAAAGAAAGAAGTACGGTCTCAAAGCAGCTCGTCGCGCACCGCAGTTCAGCAAGCGTTAATCGAGACTTGGAAGACTCAAAAAACCTCGGAAAATCAATGGTTTCCGGGGTTTTTTCATGCTCAAAAGTTCTGGTATCGTTTATCCCAATTTGGCATTTTTTGATGTAAAAAATGGCGTGAGCAAGTGGTCCAACAGCTATTTTTGACCCCAAAATGTGAGCAGAGTGGTCCAAATCGTAGGTGATCCAGAGTTAAAATTCAATAGGATTTCAAACTTCAGAGTTTGATTTTGGGGAAAACTTTTACATCCGATTTAACTTTGTCACAGTTTGTTCTAATACGATATCTGTTTGAAATAAATATGAACTTACATAGAGCGTCAGCTCATTCTTTAAAGTTGAAGAATGAGTTGGCGCTCTTTTTTGTTTCCGGAAAAGGAACGGAAACAAATGAAATTCAAAAACAGGAGGTTAATTAAATGATGGATTTCAATGAGTTCACAGAAAAGTTGGAGTATAACTTGAAGGTTGCACTGGAGGACGGTCCGCCGGGTGCTCATGTGCAGAAGCAGGAAGTGGAAAAGATGCAGGGGCAGTCCTATACGGCACTGACTGTGACGCCGGCAGACAGAAATGTTGGAATGAACATCAATGCAAATGCCCTGTATGAACAGATGCAGTACGGAGCCAGTTACCAGAACGTACTCTCCCATGCATTGAATCAAGCCACGGCATTTGTACAGGATTCTCCTCAGTTTGATGTGCATACCATCACAAATTATGAGCAGACAAAAACGAAGCTGTTTGTAGAGGTGGTGGGGGCGGAGAGAAATGCAGCCATGCTGAAAAAACTTCCTCATGTACAAATGGAAGACATGGCAATGGTGTATCGCATTCAGGTTGCAGAGAAAGATGGAGCGATTGCCAGCACACTGATTTCCAATCAGCTGATGGATGCCATGGGAGTTACGGCAGAGAAGCTGTATCAGGATGCGATTGCTAATTCTGTTAATATGCGACCGGCAAAGGTACAGAAGCTTTCAGAAGTCCTTGCTGAAATGATGGATGTACCTGTAGAAACGGTGGAAAAGTCTGCGCCGCCATTATTGGTTGTAACAACGGAAGATAAAATCAAAGGGGCTTGTGCAATGTTTTATCCGGAAATGATGGATCAGCTTGCTAAAGAAACCGGTGGCGATTTCTTTATTCTTCCTTCATCCGTTCACGAAGTTTTAGTGATGCCGGATAAGGGAGAGATGAGTGCCGAGGAACTTAAGGATATGGTCACAGCCATCAATGGCGATGTAGTCGATCCTGCGGATGTGCTTACCGATCAGGTCTATCACTATGATGCGAAGGAACGAATCTTTGAGCGTGGGGATAAGTTTGAAGCAAGACAGGCAGATAAAGAGAGAGAAGGAGATAGATCTTCTGTACTCCAAGATTTAAAGAATAAGCAGAAAGATATTCCGTTTGTTACAAGGGGATCTGATTTAAAGAGTAAAGCTGATATGGAGCTGTAAGAAAGTTGAGGTGAGGAGAATGAAATATTTTATGACAGGTCGTTTGGCAGCCTATGAACGTATGATGCAGGATAACGGTGAGAGGTATGGCGGCGGAAATGCAGATGGTGCAAAGACAGGAAAAGATCAAGCTGTCCAGAAAGACAGGGCTGCTCATCGCGATGCAGTAAAGGCCGGTGACATCTATGCCCGTCATCAGAGTTGAAAAGAATAAGGGTTTCACCACCATCTGCAACATTCCATTGAAAGATAGCACATTGAGCCTTCGGGCTAAGGGACTTCTTGCCATGTGTATCAGTTTTCCGGACAGCTGGAATTACAGCGTGAATGGTCTTGCAGCCATTTGTGTAGAGGGTCGAGATGCCATTATGACGATACTTCGTGAACTGGAAGAACATGGGTATCTTACTCGAACCAGAGAGAGGCTTCCGTCAGGGCAGCTGGGTACAGTGGAATATGTGATCCATGAAGTCCCGCCTAAGTCGGATTCTCCTACTGTGGTAAAGCCAACACAGGAAGCTCCAATATTGGCTGAGCCTGCGTTGGAGGAGGCGACACAATTAAGTACTAATGAATTAAAGAAAGAAGAGATAAAAGAAACAAAGAATAAAGAGATACGCCACAAACATGGTGTGTATGGAAATGTGCTGCTATCGGAGGAAGAGCTTGGCAGGCTTCAATCGGAATTTCCCTATGACTATGAAGAACGTATCGAGCGTCTTTCGGAATATATGGCTTCTACAGGTAAATCTTATAAAAATCATCTGGCCACTATTCGTAACTGGGCAAGAAGAGAGAAACCGCAAAAGCAGACATATAGTCCCTCAATGTATGAATTTAAGGAGGGTGAAAGCCTATGAGTGAAAAAGTAGGAGATTTCATTGATTCATTTATATCCAAGATGAATGACCGGAGAGAGGTTAAAGAGAACGAGTATCTTGGAGAAAATGGATTGATTCATTGCAGCAAGTGTCATACACCTTTGCAGTGCCGTATCAGTCTTAATGGAAAAGATACGGTTGTCAGTTGTATCTGTAAATGTAGGCAGGAGGAAATGGAAAGGGAGAAGAAAGGGCAGGAAGAGGAGGAGCGCCTTCGCAGAATCCAGAAACTTAAAGCGAATGGTATTCAAGAAAAGCATCTTTTAGAATGGCGATTTGATGTTGCAGAGAATAGCAAGGATATCCAGATAGGAAAACGCTATGTGAAAAATTGGAAGAAGGTCAGGGGAGACAACCTTGGCCTTTTGTTATGGGGAGAAGTAGGAAGCGGGAAGTCATTTCTTGCTGCCTGTATCGCCAATGCACTATTGGAACAGGGGATCCCCGTACTGATGACTAATTTTTCAAAAATATTGAATCAGATGGGAGCAATGTATTCGGAGGAAAGATACCAGTATATTGCTTCCTTTTCTAATTTTCCGCTTCTTATCATTGATGACTTGGGGATTGAACGCAGTACGGAATATGCACTGGAGCAAGTATATGCAGTGATTGATGAGCGTTATAAATCAGGACTTCCTCTTATTATCACAACGAATCTAACGATTGCAGAGATGAGAAACCCATCTGATGTTCCTCATGCTCGTATTTACAGTCGCATTTTAGAGATGTGTACGCCATTGAATATCAGTGGAGGAGACCGCAGAAAGGGAATCAGCCGTTCAAAGACAGACACGATAAAGGAGGTACTGGAGCTGTGAAGCGTAAACATAAGCATACTTGCAGGTTTTGGGAAGATGAAAACGACATTTATAGACATAGGGAGGAGGTGAAGAAGAGGTATGGCAAAAACAAAAGCTACAGAAAGTCAAAAAAATGGATCAGTCGAAGACGCTGCGGTTAATATTGAACACCTGGACTTAAAGCTGTCAGAATTACATCCCTTTGAAGGGCACCCGTTTAAGGTATTGGATGACGAGTTGATGGAACAGACAGTGGAGAGTATCAAGCAAATCGGGATACTTGAACCGCTGGTTGTAAGACCTGATACGGATGGCGGATATGAAGTGATTTCCGGTCACAGACGACTTCGGGCTGCGTACCTTGCAGGACTTGAGACTGTGCCGGTGCAAGTAAGGAATCTGGACGATGATCAAGCTGTGATATTCATGGTGGATTCCAACATCCAGAGAGAGACAATTCTTCCCAGTGAAAGGGCATATGCTTACAAGATGAAGCTGGAGGCGATGAATCATCAAGGGGAGAGGCGAGACTTAACTTATTCCCAACTTGGGAACAAGTTAGATGGGAAAAAATCTAGTGAAATTATGGCAGAGGAAATAGGGACAAGTAAGAACCAGATTTTTCGATATATCCGTCTTACCAATTTGATTCCAGAAATCTTAGACCAGGTGGATGAGGGGAAAATCAAGTTCAATCCGGCTGTGGAATTGTCTTATCTGAAACCGGATGAACAGAAAGTATTTCTGGAAGCGATGGATTATGCCCAGACAACGCCATCGCTGTCACAGGCTCAGCGCATAAAGAATATGAGCCGGGAAGGTATCTGCAATTTGGAGGCCATGTGCGATGTAATGAATGAAATCAAGAAGGATGATATGACAAAGGTTACTTTGGATCATGCGACGATCCGAAAATATTTTCCGAAGTCCTATACACCGAAGCAGATGCAGGACACAATCATTCGTCTGCTTGATCAGTGGCAGAAGAAGCGGCAACGAGATATAGAACGATAAAAATGGAGGAACTGAGAATGCAGAAAAAGATGAATATGGGTAACACTTTTGAGAAATGTAGAATATGTGATTGTGAGAAAAATACTCTTACTGCTGCGGATAATGCGATGAAAGTGATTGAGATAAGTGAAGACCTTATCAGAAGTGTTTTGGTGGATCTGCTTGACGCTTCTCGCTTGCTTGTACTTGAAAAAATTGAGAAAACAGCGTTTGAAGAAAAAATCGCAGTCATGATCGTCATGGATAGGGAGGGTGATTTCTTGGTTATTACAGAAGATGAAGTGGAAGAAAAATATCCGGATAAGGAGTTTTCTGAAGTTGCAGTAATTTCTGACGGACAGCTGATTGCAGCCTTTGATCCGGATGATGTAGTCACTCTTGGGGATGCAGATTATTTGATCGGACCGATGCTGATTTATGAAATTGATGAGAATGGAAACGACGTGGATATTGATAAAGACACCATTGGCTGTGCAGTTGATTATGCGTTTTGTAATGAGGTGGAGATTTGCGTGGATGATCAAAATATCCCGGCATTTCGTCTGATATAAGGAGGAGCCATGAAGGAATATGATGTGATGATTAAAGAAACACTTCAGAGAAAAGTAACTGTGGAGGCGAAGTTGCGGTATGAAGCAGAACAGATGGTGACGGATGCCTGGAATCATCAGGATTATGTTCTTGGGGCAGAGGATTTTACCGAAGTTTCTTTTGATACGGTGGAGGAACGGGAGTGTTCTATGCCAAAAGAGAAAATCAAGGTGCTGCTTGTACGACCGAATGCATATCCGGAAAAGGTTTCGATTGGTACAGAGCTGGAAGATTTGCAGAAGGCAGTAGGCGGATATATTGAGGTCACTTATCCATTTTCGGAAGAGGTTGGACTTGTTATGAATGAGGAAGGAAAGCTAAATGGATTGTCACTTAACCGTGCGCTCCGCAGCGAAGATGGGGATG
Organism: Erysipelotrichaceae bacterium; assembly: GCA_022767445.1. Classification (GTDB taxonomy): domain Bacteria; phylum Bacillota_I; class Bacilli_A; order Erysipelotrichales; family Erysipelotrichaceae; genus Bulleidia. The sequence goes on from JALENJ010000046.1 coordinate 32,266, forward strand.
TGTACGATGTAATTGCAGGAGACTTTCTTGTTGTGGGTCTGACGGACGAAAACTTTGGTTCTTTGACACCAGAGCAGATGGATAAATTTGAGGCTATGTTTCATCAACCGGAGATGTTTGCAAAAATGGGGCGTAGCGTGATGGCCATTCCACTTACGGATGATCAGGTGGAACAGCCATCTGATTCATCGGTACAGGAAGAAGTGAAGACAGTCCCATTGAATTGGGAGTTTGGGGAAGAAACGGTATCTCTAAATGTGGCAGATTATGCCTACGGCGGTGGACTCTATATTGGCATCACCAGCTATGGAGAAGACGGTCCTGAGCCGTTTGCAGATATGACGGTGAATCTTCCGGCTTATACGCTTAAACCCAATGAAGCTTTTATTTCCGATGATATGAGCAGAGATCTTCTGAACTTCATCCAGGAAAATAAGCTGGGTGAAATCCTTTCATTTGAAGGAAAGTCAGGCTATGGCAGTTATAAGGCAGTGGCTTTTGATATGGAGAAGCTTAAAGAATTTGATCCAAAAGGAGTATCCAAATTCATGAAGGATCATGGAATGCCTGAAAAGACCGAACCGGCAAAGAAGAAAAACAAAGATATGGAGAGATAAGCGCCACTAATTGAATACGGAAGGAGGGTACAGATGCAGGAAGAAATTGAAAACAGAACCGTCCATTTGGTAGTCAGTACAACAAAGCTATCTGCGAGAACGATCATTCGTGGCTTCCAGCTGTGGAAGGCTCACCATGAAAAGGCAAAAGCAAAGAACGCTGCTGTCAAAAATCTGCCAGCACATGGCAAACAGAGCATTAAGGAACTGATCGGTCAGAACCAGGGAGTGACTAATATTGACATCTCCAAGACGGATTTAAAAGGCTTTGAACAGGTGGCTCGTAAATATGGTGTGGACTATGCCATTACGAAAGATAAGGGAGTGATTCCGCCAAAGTATATGGTGTTTTTTAAAGCTAGAGATGCAGATGCTCTTACCGCCGCATTTACAGAGTTTAGTAATCAGAAAATGAAAAGGCTGGAGAAACCGAGCGTACTCAAGCAGCTTGCGAAGCTGAAAGAAATGGTGGCAGCCATTATGCCGGATAAGATTCGTTATAAGAGTCAGGAGCGTGATCTATGAGAAATAAGACGAGAAAGCTTTTGATTCTGAGTCTGCCATATATCTTGTTAAGCCTATTTGCTACGAATTTGGCAGAAGCGTGGAGAATTGCTGAGGGGATGAATATGTCAGCCAGGATACTTTCTTTTATGACAATGATTGGCATAGCATTCCA
>JALENJ010000072.1 GCA_022767445.1 Erysipelotrichaceae bacterium
GCCAGGATAGTCTACACGAATGCTGGCAATCCCCTTGTCAGCTAGTGCATTTGAGATTGTGTCAAATCCTTCATTCTCACTACGAGATCCGCCATGTCCATGGCATAACACTACAAATGGAACATTCTTTTGATTTGCTGGCAAAGTTACTGTTGCGCTAATCTCTGTATCTCTTGAAGGGATCTTAATATCTTCAATTTTTGGTACCTCTTCAAGAGTTGCTGTAGATGTTTCCTTTTCTTTGTTTGTACATGCACAACACATAACAAAAGCAAGTGCGATAGATGTAAGAATACGAATATGTCTTTTCATACATTTGGTATATACAAATTAAGCTTATCCAGCTAAACAAAATCTGTATACATCTCCTTTCTTACCCAGATTAGTATCGGTCTGGGAAACCGTGTAGAATTGAGTTCGTGAATGCGTACTAGAATCTTATATGTTTGTAGCTTTGACTACGTGGAGGATTATCTGACCGCTTCGTTGTATAGAAATTGTTATTAGTTAGATGAGCCCTTCTTTTATTGAAGTGAGTTCACATTTCGCACCATATTCTTTGATACTTCTGAAACGGTGATACTGGTATTCATCACATCTTAATTTTGAAAGGAGTCATTTACATGATCAACATTGGTATCGATGTCGGTAAGTTCAAGCACTGTGCTACAGTACTCGATGATTCTACCGGCGAAGTTCTCATCAAACCCTTCTTTCTCACAAACGATAGAAAAGGATTTGATCTACTCTATTCTAAAACGAAACAATTTATTCGCAGAAAACATTCCGTGGGTATGGAAGATACTGGTCATTATATGATCAATCTTACAAATTACCTACTCGACAAGAAATTTACTGTAAAATACATTAACCCAAGGGCTACCTGCCTACGTCGCAAGGAACTTGGTATATCTGCCAAGAACGATAGAAAAGATGCGCTTCTAATAGCAGAAATGTTAAGTGAGAAGAGATTCTTGCGTTCCGTTTCTGCACGTTCTATTGAAAATAGTAAATTCCGTGATATCACTCGTCTTTATCATCAACTCCAAGAACAGCAGAATCAAGATATGAATCGGCTGCAGAGAGCACTAGATATCGTATTTCCAGAAGTAAATTCACTTTCATGGACGCGCTATTCAAAAGCGTATATGCAATTCCTAGCAACTTATCCTAGCGCTCCATCAATTGCCTTAGAAGATATTCGTAATCTTCGCAAGGCACTCAAAACAGAGGGAAGAGGCAGACAATGCAAAGTGACCGCAGAAGAAATCAGAGAGCTTGCCAAACATTCTGTTGGCGAAGATAACATCTCCATTGATTTGGAAGTAACATCTATCATCGCTATCATCAATGCCAGAGAAGAGCAGATTCGTATTTTGGAAAAGAAAATAGAAGAATTCAGTCACAAGCTAAACTCTCCTATCATTTCCATCCCTGGCATTTCTCATATTTCAGGAATGACGATTCTTGCGGAAATTGGAGATATCAATCAATTTCAGAACACGGGAAATTTGATATCTTTTGCAGGAATGGATCCGCTTGTATACCAATCCGGCAAATATGACGCTGCACATATGCCTATATCCAAGCACGGTTCAAGATATATGCGCAAGGCACTGTATCAAGCCGTATTCACTGTCTGTAAATATTCTCCGACCTTCCATGACTATTATACTAAAAAACGTAATCAAGGAAAATCTCACAGATGTGCCCAAGGTCATTGTGCACGAAAACTTCTCCGTGTGATATACAAACTTCTTAGTACAAATTCTCTCTATGATCAAAATCATATTTAATAATTGATTTATCAACCTACAATAATCATTCACATAGTCAAGGCTACAAATGTAGTTGTTTTAACTGTACTCTATTCACGATTTCAAAGATCTTTTTTGAGATTCATCTGGATTTTTTAAATCTCACTATTTTTCAAATTTTACTTGATTTTCTTATAGTTAAATCCTCCATTATTTATGATACGTATTCATGCTTGTTAATTTCATTGTAGTGCAAATGTATAAATATTCAAGGTATATAAAAAGTGATATCCTCTTCAAAGAATATCACTTTCACATTACTTCTTAACATATTCTGCAGCTGCTAGGCCAGCAAGTCTACCTGAGGTCAGTGAGAATCCTAAACCTACACCTTCTACGTTCTGATAAGCACCTGTACTTACGCCTGAAACGTTATTTCCAGTAGCGTATAGGCCCTTAATGACTTTGTACTGGTCTGTTAGTACTTCTAGGTTTTCTGTTGTATTAACACCACCTAAAGCGCCTAATACACCAGAGTGTCCACGTGTAACATAGAATGGGCCTGTTTCAATTGTGTCTTTTAGATCCTCTGGATCTTTGAAGAACTCTGTATCATATCCATTCTTTACGTACGTGTTATAGTTCGTTACTGTCTGTTTTAGAGTATCTGGATCACATCCAATAAACTCTGCTACTTCATCTAGTGAATTACAAATCTTACCTGCATCTCCATCTTCTAATGCTTTCCAATCCGCATCCCAAGTTTCTTTTGGAATTGGTGCGTGGTAGATTGTTGGCTTACCATTTTCATCTTTGATACCAAAACGATCCCAGTAATGTACCCAAGAACCGGTATTTGGTTGTGTTGTGTCTGTCCAACGATCTGCAATTATTTGGTCGATAATCGTGTATGCTAAGCCTCCTTGTGCAATGACTGATGAGGAGAATTCAACTGTATCTTTCAACTCATCTTCGTTCATGAAACGCTTGCCTTGGCTATTTACCCATAGGATTGGTGTATTCAATGTCAGTTGTGATACTGTTTCTTCACCTGCACACTGTGTTACGACACCATGATTCATTGTGAGTAATTCACCTCTTGCGGCACCTTTATCCCACATCATATCAATACCTGGTAATTGGTTCCCTTTAATAATCATGGCGTTATTGTATACAGTTTCCCCTAGTGTTTCTTCCATTAAGTCTTGATTGGCTGCGAAGGAACCTGTCGATAAAATAACTGCTTTGGCATTGATGGTTAACTTCCCACCATCTTTCTTCTCGCAGATTGCGCCTATGATATTTCCATCATCATCGCTGATGAGCTCTGTGGCTGTTGTATTATAGCGAATATCAACACCCTGCTTATCTAAGTATTTTGCGAAGTGTTTGAATGGCTCTGCACCTCCCCAGCGATGATATACAACATCTGTATCGAAGTGAGCAATCTGCTGAGGCATTTCTGATAGATAGAACTTTACATCATGATCTAAGCAGTAAGCGACTGTATTCTTAGCTTCTTCAACAAACTTACGAATTAATTTACCATTACCTAACTGGTTGTTGTGATCCTGTAGGTATTCATACCAGTACTCTTCATTTGTCTGTAAACCATTTTCTCCATAACGCTCTTTCTGTAAATCTGTACCAATTGCGAACATACCTTGTGCGGCGTTACCAAATCCGCCAAGTACATCAGTGGCTTCGACACCGATGACTTTCGCTCCGTTTTCACTCGCTGTCAGTGCTGCCAGTGTACCTGAAGCACCCATACCAATTACCAATACATCTGTATCAGCTGTTTCATCTTCACCCTTTGTAGTAGAAGTATCATCTGTAAATCCTGCTTGTTCAAATGCTGATTTAGCTGCTTTGATGATAGCCTCACTTGTGATCGTTGAACCACTGACGACATCAACATTAGGACTTTGTTTCTCCTGGATTTGTTTCGTCAGTTCAATCGCTGCTTGACCACCTTTATCTGGTGTCTCCTTGCTGGCATCGATTGTTACTGTATCAACCTTACCCAATTTCACATTTAATGTGACTGTTACATCACCACCAAAACCCTTTTCACTTGCGGAGTATTCACCATCTTTTACACCAGATGTACTGTTGTTTGTACAACCAAATAAACTACATGCTAGTGCTGTAGATAGGAATACCTTTCCCATTCGATTCATTATAGAAATCCTCCCTTTAATTACTTTGATAATAATATTTTGCGATTTCCTTCACAATCTGTATTTCTTACCTAAAAAGTGTTTTAATCTTAGGTATATACATATGACAAAACTAGAAATTAATTATATACAAACTACACAAAATATTACCGAGGAAATATCGATTCTTTACTGCATAAGTAATACAACAATTACTTTGGATCAGCAGTCTTTTCCTGTTAAGAAGGGAGATATCCTGCTAGTTCATCCTGGTATTCATTACTCTTCATTAGAATCTTTGGATGTATTCCAGTTTCATGATTCTCTGTTTGATTCATTATTTATATCCCAGATAGCAGATTGTAGAATCATCTATGACTTCATACAATCCAAAGATTCTAACACAAAAGACTATCTCTTCTTTTCCATGGGCAAAAACAAAGAATTCTTAGAATTATTACATATCCTAAAACAAGAATTACAACAATCAGATAGCTATACATCTAAGCTAATTCATTTACTCAGCGTTGGCATCTTTACGATGTTAGACCGTTATCGCCCACAGAGTCTGATCGTACAAAACTCTACAATGATAGCCAGTAACCGCTTTGGTAAGTTATTAAAATATATGGGCGATCACTATAGTGAAGTTTCACTTGCGATGTTGGCAGAGAAGTTTAACTATAATCCTGATTATCTATCGACTCGATTTAAGGAGATTACTGGTATGTCTTTCTCTTCTAAACTATTGATGATTCGATTAGATGAATCCTGTCGTTTACTAGAGAATTCTGAATATACTGTGGAAGAGATTTCTAGTATTATTGGATTTAAAGATAAAAGTTACTTTATTCGTAAGTTTAAAGAGTCGTATTCTCTACCTCCTGCAAAGTGGCGTAAAGCTCATATCTAATACTGCAATTGAAAAAACCACATACATTAGTGTATGTGGTCCATTTTATAGTTATTAAACTAATTCAATGTAAGCCATTGGAGCAGCATCACCGCGACGAACACCTGTCTTAACAACACGTGTATATCCGCCCTTGCGGTCAGCATACTTAGGTGCTACTTCATCAAATAGCTTCTTTAATACTGTTTGACCTGTCTTCTCATCAGCTACTACATTTCTAATGAATGATGCAGCTTGACGACGAGCAGCTAAATCACCCTTTTTACCTAAAGTGATTAGCTCATCTACTACAGATCTCATATCTTTCGCTTTAGCTTCTGTTGTTTCTACCTTGCCATACATGATGACAGAAGTAGCTAAGTTTCTTAACATAGCCTTGCGGTGATCAGCATTTCTTCCGAATTTACGATTCCACATAAACGTTCCTCCTGTTAATCAAAGGATTTGAAGCCCAAACCAAGTTCAATGAGCTTATCCTTAACCTCTTTTAATGATTTCTTACCAAGGTTACGAACTCTCATCATTTCATCCTCGGTCTTTTGCGTTAATTCTTCAACTGTTTGAATACCAGCACGCTTCAAGCAATTGTAGGAACGTACAGAAAGATCAAGATCCTCAATCATCATCTGTTGTCCCTTAGTTGGCTGTTCTGTATTTCCTTCTTTTAATACTTCGTCCATTTGAAGTACTTCATCGTTGATGCCAGCAACAACATCTAGGTGATCAATTAAGATCTTAGCTGCCATTGAGACTGCCTTCTGTGGATTGATGGAACCATCAGTCCACACTTCGAGTGTAACAGCATCATACTTAACATCCTCACCTACACGAGTTGGTTCAACGTTGTAAGCAACCTTCTCAACTGGTGTATAAATAGAGTCAGTAAATACAGTTCCAATTCCTTGAGAGGAACCTTGGTTTAGTTGCTTGTTTAAATCAGCACTAATGTAACCACGGCCATTTTTAGCCTTGAGTTCCATCTCTAATGTAACATCTTTTTCAAGGTGCGCAATCTCTAGGTCTTTATTAATAATTTCAACCTGTGCTGGGCAGATAATATCGCCAGCAGTGATTGTGCATGGTCCTTTTGCAGAGATCTGCAATGTGTAGACCTCATCATCCTCAATTTTCATAACCAACTGCTTTAACTGCAAGATGATCATGGAAACATCTTCTCTTACACCCGGAATCGATGTGAATTCATGGTAAACTCCATCAACTTTGATAGAGAATACAGCAGCTCCCGGGAGGGAGGAAAGCAGGACCCTGCGAAGCGCATTCCCGATTGTTGTACCAAATCCTCTCTCTAGTGGAGAAAGAACAAACTTACCATAATTCTCTGATTCTACATACTCTTGTACTTCAAAATCGGCGCGTTCAAATTTTTGCATGCTTCAATCCTCCGTTCTAATGATTAACCACGCGGTCTCTTTGGCGGACGGCATCCGTTATGAGGGATCGGAGTTACATCATTAATTACTGTAATCTCTAAACCTGCTGTTTGTAAGGAACGAACTGCTGATTCACGTCCAGCACCTGGTCCCTTAACGTTTACTTCAACGCTCTTCATACCTTGTTGAACAGCTGCTTTACCAGCTGCTTCAGCACATAGCTGAGCTACATAAGGTGTTGATTTACGTGAACCTTTGTATCCTAATGCTCCTGCGGAGCTCCAAGAAATAACATTTCCTGCTTCATCAGAAATTGTTACGATTGTATTGTTAAATGTTGAATGAATATGTGCAATACCTTTAGCTACATTGCGGCGGGCCTTCTTCTTACGAACCACAGCGCCTTTTTTCTTTGTGTTAGCTGCCATTATACCCTCCTATTACTTCTTCTTATTAGCGACAGTACGACGTGGACCTTTTCTTGTACGTGCGTTTGTACGTGTACGTTGACCACGAACAGGTAATCCTCTTCTGTGGCGGATTCCACGATATGAACCGATTTCCATTAGTCGCTTGATATCTAGTGCTCTATCACGGCGGAGGTCACCCTCAGTCTTAATAGCATCGATTTGTTCACGGATAGCTGTTTCCTGTGCTTCCGTCAAATCATTTGTACGTGTGTTTTCGTCGATTCCACAAGCAGCAAGGATATTCTTAGCTGTTGTAGGGCCGATTCCATAAATGTATGTCAATGATACGCCGATAACTTTGTTACGCGGAATATCGACACCAGCAAAACGTGGCATATTTAGTTATCCTCCCTTTAATTAACCCTGTCTCTGCTTATGCTTAGGGTTTTCGCAGATGACCATAACAACGCCCTTGCGCTTGATCACTCTGCACTTATCACAAATTGGTTTTACAGATGGTCTTACTTTCATTTTATATTTGCCTCCTGGACAATTCTACCAAAAACTTTTACTTATGTCTGTAGGTAATTCGCCCACGTGTTAAATCATATGGTGAAATTTCAACGGTGACCCGATCTCCCGGTAAAATGCGAATGTAGTTCATACGGATTTTACCAGCAACGTGGGCACGGATCTCGTGACCATTTTGAAGCTTCACCAAGAAGTTGGCATTAGGAAGTGTTTCTTCCACAATACCATCAATCTCAATTACGTCCTGTTTGCTCATCTTACTCACTTTCTATATGCCCGTTGGAAAGGGAAATCCCTTTCCAATAGCATATGTTTTAAGCATTCTTCTCAAGAGCCTTTTTAATATCCTCAAATACTTTATCCGGTGCTTGTGCCGCATCGATATGCGTTACAATACCCTTTTGATCATAGTAATCAATAACCGGCTTTGTACTGGATTCATAACCGTCCATACGAACCTTTAACTGTTCAACAGTATCGTCTTTACGCTGTTGTAGTGTACTTCCGCACACATCACATACGCCTTCAACTTTACTTGGATGATTATGAATATGATATATTGCTCCACACTTTGGACAGATACGACGTCCAGTAATTCTCTCTTCAAGAATTTCGAACTTTACCTGTAAGTCAATAACAACATCAACTTCTTTATGAATCTTCTCAGCAATGTCATCAAAGACTTTTGCTTGTACCAATGTACGTGGGAAACCATCTAGTAGATAACCATTCTTGCAATCATCTTGTTGAATTTTATCTTCAACCATCGCATTGATTAAGTCATCAGGAACTAGTTTTCCTTGATTCATATAATCCTGAGCTTCTAGCCCAAGAGCTGTATTGTTACGCACATTCTCTCTTAGCATATCGCCTGTAGAGATATGTGCAATATCATATTCCTTCAGGATTAAGTCAGACATTGTTCCTTTGCCTGCCCCTGCAGGTCCCATGATCAGAATATTCATATTTTTTTGCCTCTTTCCAAACTTATCTCAAAAATCCTTTATACTGCTTCTGTGTTAGCTGACCCTTTAATTGTCTAACTGTCTCCATAGCGACACCAACGACAATAATGATACCAGTTCCACCTACCGCAGTTGCTTGGGTCAATGAAGTAAACATGGTTAGTAAATAAGGAATTACAGCGATGATTGTTAAGCCAATCGCACCTAATACTGTAATTCGATTCAATACTTTCTGCAGATATGTCTTTGTCTCATTACCTGGACGAATACCAGGGATATAAGCACCTGACTTACCGAGATTCTCGGCAACCTTTTCAGGATCAACCTGCAAATCAGTATAGAAGAATGTGAACAGGATTGTTAATACTGCATACAGTCCCAGACCGGTTGGTGTACTTAATGACAACCATTGACTTAGCTTGTTATACAGGTCAGTATTGAAGAAGCTAATAACGATCTGTGGAGCCATCATGATACTCTGCGCAAAAATGACAGGCATGACGGATGCACTATTAATCTTAAGTGGTAAGTAAGTAATATCACTACCACTACGTGTTGCGGAACTGTTTGTATATTGAATAGGAATCTTACGTACTGCTGTTTCCATAATGACTACGAATACAATAATGAGTACGTAGAGTATGCAATACAATGCGAATTGTAATACACCATTGAACAATTCACCTTGTGTTGTTCCACCAGCTAATATCTGGTATACCTGCATGAATGATGCTGGCATATTCGAAACAATACCCGCGAAGATGATAATGGATAAACCATTACCGATACCCTTCATGGAGATACGGTCACCAACCCAAATGAGGAACATGGATCCCGCTGTCATGACGGTTGCAGTATACAAGTATCCTGATAATGTTGGATTATCTAGGATTTGATACTGTCTATCGAATCCGTATACCAAGGAGTAAGCTTGTACAAAGGCAAGTACTACGCCAAGGTAACGTGTGATTCTTTCAATCTTCATTCTTCCTGTTTGTCCTGACTTTGTCATCTCTGTTAATGCAGGAATGACATCCATAGACAACAGCTGAATGATAATACTCGCAGTAATATATGGTGTAACACCCATCGCAAAGATGGATAATCTTTCAAGTGCACCACCACCCAGCATATTCATAATACTGAGTAGTGAGTTATTTGAAAGCTGTTGTGCGAGTGTTTGTGTATTCACACCAGGGACCGGCAGAGCCGCGCCGACGCGATAGATCAGCAGCATTGCCAAAGTAAAGAATATTCTATTACGAGTCTCTTTATTTTTAAACAAGCTGACGAACGTATGCATCATTTTAGAGAACCTCTACTTTTCCGCCTGCTGCTTCAATAGCACTTTGTGCTGTCTTTGAGAACTTCTCAGCCTTAACTGTAAGCTTCTTCTCAAGTTTACCGCATCCAAGTACCTTTACACCGTCTAGGTGTTTCTTAACAAGGCCGGCAGCTTTTAATGTTTCATAATCAACTGTTACACCATCTTCGAACTTGTTTAAGTCCTCAACGTTAACAATTGCATACTCTTTACGAGTAAAGTTTGTGAAACCTCTCTTAGGCATTCTCTTGAAGAATGGAGTCTGTCCACCTTCAAAACCAATAGCTACACCTCCGCCACTACGAGCGTTCTGACCTTTATGACCCTTACCGGAAGTCTTACCTGTACCGGAACCTTGGCCACGTCCGATTCTCTTTCTGTTTGAACGGGAACCTTCTGTATATGTTAATTCATTTAGTTTCATCAGGACCCTCCTTATCGAATCTCAGCGACTTTCTTATCGCGAGTCTTAGCAATTTCTTCAACTGTACGCATACCCTTTAACGCTTCTAATGTTGCATATACAACGTTAACAGGTGTACGAGATCCGATTACCTTGGAAAGGACATCAGATACACCAGCAAGTTCTAGTACGGAACGTACTTCACCACCGGCGATAACTCCAGTACCAGGTGCAGCAGGAGCTAGGAATACAGTTGTTGAACTGTGCTTGCCTTTGATTGCATGTGGAACTGTACGATAGTTATCAACTAGATTAACTCTGAATACATTCTTTGTAGCTGCTTCTGTAGCCTTTTTGATAGCATCTGGAACTTCGGCTGCTTTACCCATACCGAATCCGATTCTACCCTTTTTATCGCCAACAACAACGAGTGCTGCGAAGCGCATTCTACGTCCACCCTTGACAGTCTTGCTGACACGGTTAATGGAGACTACTACGTCTTCGAACTCTTTTGGTTCGCGTTTTCTGAAACTCTTCTTATCGTTCTGCATTTAGTACTCTCCTTCCTTAGAACTTCAATCCAGCTTCTCTAGCTGCATCAGCTAAAGCCTGGACTCTTCCGTGATATACATAACCGCCACGGTCGAAACATACTGTTTCAATCTTAGCTTCTTTGCACTTGTTAGCAATTGCTGTACCAACTTGTTTAGCAGCTTCAATGTTACCGCCATTCTCTAGCTTTAATTCAAGAGAACTTACAGCGCATAAAGTTGTACCTGTTGTATCATCGATTACCTGTGCATAGATATTTGCATTGGAACGGAAAACATTTAGTCTTGGGCACTCAGGAGTACCGTTTACGACGTTACGTACACGCTTATGACGACGAATACGTTCTGCATTTTTATTTGCTAATTTAATCATTACTTAGTCTCTCCTTTCCCTTACTTCTTGGCAGCTGCAGTCTTACCTTCCTTACGGCGAACAACTTCGTCAACATAACGAATACCCTTTCCGCCATATGGTTCAGGTTTCTTAGTAGCTCTAACTACTGCTGCAAACTGACCTACAATCTGCTTGTCAATACCACTTACGTTGATAGATGAAGCATCTGGCACTTCAACCTTAACATCTGATGGTACTTCAAATTCTACTGGGTGGGAGAAACCAACGTTAAGAGTTAGTTTATTTCCTGATAAGGCAGCACGGTAACCAATACCTACAACCTTCATCTTCTTAACAAAGCCTGTGTGAACACCTTCCACCATGGAAGCCAGTAAGGCACGAGTTGTACCATGTAGCTGCTTTGTGTGCTTCTCTTCATTTGGACGCTTAACTGTAGCGACACCTGCGTCCACACTGATCTCCATGAGTGGAGAGAACTTCTTAGTCAGTGTTCCCTTAGGGCCTTTTACAGTCACCTCATTACCTGCTGCAACAGTAATTTCTACGTCAGCAGGAACGGTAATCGCTTTATTTCCGATACGTGACATTCTTTATTTCCTTTCTCTTACCACACGTAAGCGATAACTTCACCGCCAACGTGTAACTTGCGTGCTTGCTTGTCTGTCATCATTCCATTAGATGTTGAAATGATTGCAATGCCTAATCCATTTAATACCTTAGGGATTTCATCACCTTTAGCATAAACGCGAAGACCTGGCTTAGAAATTCTCTTGATGCCGCTGATTACACGACCATCTTTAAGAGTAACTACGATCTTCTTTTCAATTCCTTCGCCTGTAACAGCGTAGTTGTCAATATAACCTTCACTCTTCAAGATCTTAGCAATTTCCACTTTAACCTTAGAAGCTGGAGCTACATCAACTGTTGTCATGCGAGCTTGAACTCCATTACGGATTCTAGTAAGCATGTCAGCAATAGGATCTGTCATATTCATCTCGTGTTACCTCCTTACCAGCTAGCCTTCTTAACTCCCGGAATCTGACCCTTGTAAGCCAATTCACGGAAGCAGATACGGCAGAGTTTATATTTTCTTAATACTGAATGTGGACGTCCACATCTCTCGCAACGTGTATATTCGCGTGTGGAGAACTTTGCAGGACGTGACTGTTTAACTTTTAAACTTGTTTTTGCCATTCTAGAGCTCTCCTTTTCTACTTAGCAAATGGCATGCCCATTCCCTTGAGCAATGCATAAGCTTCTTGGTTTGATTGTGCAGTTGTAACAATAACAATGTCCATACCGCGAACTTTATTAACCTTATCAAAGTTAATTTCAGGGAAGATTAACTGTTCTTTAACACCTAATGTGTAGTTTCCACGACCATCAAATGCTGTTGAACTTACACCACGGAAGTCACGTACACGTGGAAGAGAGATGTTGAATAACTTGTCTAAGAATTCATACATTCTTTCGCCACGTAGTGTAACCTTACATCCGATTGGCATATCTTCACGAAGTTTGAAGTTAGCGATAGATTTCTTTGCCTTTGTGATAACTGGCTTTTGACCAGCAATCAATGTTAATTCTTCAACTGCTTCATCAAGAAGTTTAGAGTTAGCAATGGCATCACCAACACCCATGTTAATTACAACCTTAACAATCTTCGGTGCTTGCATTGTACTTGTATAGTTGAATTCCTTCATTAAAGAAGGCTTAACTGTTTCCGTGTACTTTTCTAATAAACGGTTCATTATTTCTTGCCTCCTTTAACTTCTGCTCCAGACTTCTTATAAACACGAGTCTTATTACCTTTGTCATCTACCTTGATAGAAACACGACTAGCTGCTTTTGCTTTCTTATCATAGAGCATTACATTAGAAGCATCGATTGGAGCTTCCTTTTCAATCATGCCACCTTCAGGATTTTGCTGTGTAGGCTTCAAAGCCTTCTTAACAACATTAACGCCTTCAACGATAACCTTGTTTTCCTTTGGATTTACTGCCTTAACTTCAGCAATTGTTCCCTTGTAGTGACCGCTGATTACTTTGACTGTATCGCCTGTCTTGATTTTCATCGATTCGGCCTCCTTATAACACTTCCGGTGCAAGGGAAACGATCTTCATGAATCCCTTATCACGGAGTTCCTTAGCAACCGGACCGAAGATACGTGTTCCGACCGGTGTGTTGTCATCTTTAATGATGACAGCCGCATTATCGTCAAACTTAATGTAACTGCCGTTCTCACGACGGATGCCGTAAACTGTACGAGCGATTACACATTTAACAACTTGACCCTCCTTAACAGAACCGTTTGGAGAAGCCTTTTTAACTGCACATACAACAATATCACCGATTGTTGCGTTCTTACGCTTACTGCCGCCTAAGCATCTGATAACCAATACTTCTTTGGCCCCGGTGTTGTCAGCGACTGCTAATCTGCTTTCATTCTGAATCATTTATATTTCCTCCCGTGCCTTAAAGAATTACTGCTTTTTCAACCACTTTCACTAAGCGGAAATGCTTGTCCTTACTTAGTGGTCTTGTCTCCATAACTTCAACGATATCACCGATATGTGCTTCGTTGTTTTCGTCATGAGCCTTGAACTTTGTGGAATACTTAACGCGTCTGCCATATAAAGGATGGCTCTTAGTAGTAGCGATTTCAACGACAATTGTCTTGTCCATCTTATCGGAAACAACTGTTCCGCGAAGGACTTTACGTCTATTTCTTTCTTCCATTTTTAGCCCCTCCTTTATTCAGCTTGCGCACTTGCGCGTTCTGTTAAAACTGTCTTAATACGAGCGATAGTTTTCTTGATGTCTCTTAAACGAGCAGGATTCTCTAGGTTTCCTGTAGCCTGTGCGAAGCGCAGAGTATACAGTTCTTCCTTTAGAGATGTGACTTCCTTCTCGAGTTCTTCACTGCTTAGATCTCTGATTTCTTTCACATTCATGATCTTTATTTAACCTCCGCTGTCTTCTTAATAAAGCGTGTCTTTACACAGAGCTTATTAGCCGCAAGACGTAAAGCCTCACGAGCTACCTCTTCGCTAACACCAGCAATCTCAAATAGGATTCTTCCTTTTTGAACAACTGCTACCCAATGATCAGGAGCACCTTTACCAGATCCCATACGTACTTCCAATGGCTTCTTAGTCTTTGCAAGTTGTGGGAATACTTTGATCCAAACCTGACCACCACGGTTCATATAACGTGTCATAGCGATACGTGCAGCTTCCAATTGGTTACTGCTTACATATGCACCTTCATCAGCTACTAATCCGTACTCACCAAAAGCGATTTTTGTTCCGCCCTTTGATTTTCCTTCATAGCTTAAACGATGAGGTCTTCTGTATTTAGTTCTATTTGGCATTAACATATTTATTCTTGACCTCCTTTAGCTTCTTCTGCTACAGGAGCAGCTTCAACTTGAGCCTGACGAGCTGGGCGATTGCCTGCTGGTCTTCTGTCGTTGCGTCCGCCACGTCTGTTGTTTCTACGATCGCCTCTAGCTGGACGAGCAGGAGCCTCAGGTTCCTTAACCATTTGTCCTGGAAGAACTTCTCCACGACAAATCCAAACCTTAACACCTAACTTACCATAAGTAGTTGCGGCTTCTTCAGCAGCGTAGTCAATATCACTTCTTAATGTATGAAGAGGAACTACACCTCTTGCATAACCTTCTTGACGAGCAATTTCAGCTCCACCTAAGCGGCCTTTTGCTAAAGTCTTGATTCCCTTTGCGCCAGAACGCATTGTCTGTTGGATAGCCTTCTTTTGTGCAATACGGAATGATTGACGTGCTTCTAATTGTTCGCAGATACGACGTGCAACTAGACGAGCATCTAAGTCAGGGTTTGCAACGGCGATTACATCAACCTTTACATTCTTACCACCTGTTAACTTAGTTAGCTTCTTCTTGAGGATTTCCATCTTATCCTTGTCGCCATCTTTACCTAGCATAGCACCAGGTCTAGCACAACGAACGATAACCTTAACATCCTTCTTGCTTGTACGTTCAATCTCAATACGAGAGATATACGCATCTTTTAGTTCCTTCTCTAAGAAACTACGAACCTTGACATCTTCGTTCAGAAGATCTCCGAAATCAGCTTTGTTTGCGTACCATCTAGAATCCCAGTCACGGATTACGCCGACGCGCATGCCGATTGGGCTTACTTTCTGTCCCATGTTCTGACCTTCCTCCCTTACTTCTCATCCGAAACCACAACTGTGATGTGGCTTGTTCTCTTTAAGATTTGTGCTGCATTGCCTTTAGCTCTTGGCATGAAACGCTTGAGGACAACGCCCTCGTTAGCATAACAAGCTTTGATATATAGGTTGTCAGCATTTAACTGATTGTTATTTGTAGCATTTGCTGCTGCACTCTTTACAACCTTAGCTACTGCTGTAGCTGCGTGGTTTGGAGTGAACTTCAGAATTGCTAATGCTTCTTCAACGCTTCTTCCACGTACCATGTCTAAGACAAGACGGACTTTACGAGGAGTGAAACGAACTGTCTTTGCTGTTGCTTTTACATCCATGTTATCTTTCCTCCTTACGCCTTCTTGTCGTCGCCATGACCGCCGAACTTACGTGTAGGAACAAACTCACCGAGCTTATGTCCTACCATATCCTCTGTTACATAAACAGGAACGTGTTCCTTACCGTTATGAACAGCGAATGTGTGTTCAACGAAACTAGGGAAAATCGTTGAACGGCGAGACCATGTCTTAATTACTTCATTCTTATGTGCTTCATTCTGTGCTTCAACTTTCTTTAGTAAGCTAGCATCACAGAATGGGCCTTTTTTCAAACTTCTGGACATTTTTTATGTTCTCCTTTCAACTATTTTCCATTACGTCTTCTGACGATGTATTGGTTGCTCTTATTCTTAGGCTTACGTGTCTTAACACCCATAGCCTTCTTACCCCAAGGTGTCATAGGTGACTTACGTCCAACCGGAGCCTTACCTTCACCACCACCGTGTGGGTGATCAACAGGGTTCATAGCAGAACCACGTACTGTAGGACGGATGCCCATCCATCTAGAACGACCAGCCTTACCTAAGTTGATCAAGTTATAATCACCATTACCAACTGCACCAACAGTTGCACGGCAATTGCTGTGAACACGACGAACTTCACCAGAAGATAAACGTAGTGTTACGAAGTTTCCTTCAGAACCAAGAATCTGTGCAGAGCATCCAGCAGCACGAGCCATCTGTCCACCCTTACCAGCTGTAAGTTCGATGTTGTGAACTACCGTTCCATCAGGAATATTCTTTAATTCCATTGCGTTACCAACTTTGATATCTACTGCTTCACCAGAGATAACTGTATCGCCAACATTTAAATCTGCTGGACAGATGATGTAACGCTTTTCACCATCAGCATAATGCAATAATGCGATGTTTGCATTTCTGTTTGGATCATATTCAATTCCAGCTACTTTAGCAGGGATGTTATCCTTGTTTCTTCTGAAATCGATAATTCTGTACTTTTGTTTAACGCCTCCACCCTGATGACGAGTAGTAATGCGTCCTGTGTTATTGCGTCCACCTTTCTTATTTAGTGGCGCAAGTAAGCTTTTCTCTGGCTTTGACTTTGTAATACGGTCGTTGCTCAGAGTGGACATATTTCTACGTCCAGCACTAGTAGGCTTGTATTTTACGATTGCCATTTTACTTTACTTTCCTTTCGCAATTTTCCGGAGATAGCGAATTCCTCCGATAGTTAATACTTTTTAGTTTTCGCTGTTGAAGATGTCGATTGAAGCACCCTCAGGTAATGTGATAATTGCTTTCTTATAAGCAGATGTCTTACCTTCATAGCGACCCATTCTCTTCTTCTTAGGATGAACGTTAACAATATTAACGCCTTCTACTTTAATGTTGTAGATTTCCTTAATTGCCTGTGCAACAGAAACCTTGTTAGCATTCTTAGCTACTTCAAATGTTACTTTGTTGTATTCGCTTTGAATCTTCATAGTCTTTTCTGTCACGATTGGTCTAACAATAATGTCACGTGCGCTCATTATGCAAATACCTCCCCAGCCTTCTCAGCAGCCTTTTCTGTGAAGACTACTTTGTCAGCATTTACAATGTCATATACATTTAAGCTAGACACTGTTACAACCAATGCATTTGGAATATTTCTCATTGAAACATATGCGTTGTCGAAATCTTCATCAGCTTCTGCAACGAATAATGTCTTGCGTTCGAAACCAAACGCATTCATCAAAGCTACAGCCTTCTTAGTCTTGATTTCATCAAATGAGAGATTCTCAAGAACTGTTAATGAACTTTCTTGTAGCTTTTCACTCAATGCAGAGCGTAATGCTAATTGACGAACCTTACGGTTCAACTTGAAATCATATTTACGTGGTTGAGGTCCAAATGCGATACCACCATGTCTCCATTGTGTAGCGCGTGTAGAACCTTGACGAGCACGACCTGTACCCTTTTGACGGAAAGGCTTCTTACCAGTTCCGGATACTTCTGCTCTAGTCAATGTAGAATGTGTACCTTGTCTTAAACCAGCTTGGTAGACGAGGACTGCATCATACATTGCTTGCTGATTTGGCTCGATACCAAACACAGCGTCAGATAGCTCGATGGACTTAACAGCCTTAGCTTCCTGATTGAACACATCAATTTTAGCCATTGATCAAATCCTCTACTTTCCTTCAGCTTCTTTAGCAGGTGCTGGAGCAGCAGCTAATTCAGCTTCGATTGTCTCAGAAACCTTTTCAAGTTCCTCTTCAACTGTTACACCTTCATAAGAAATGAGTTCAGCAACAGAAACTTCCTTAACAGGCTTAACTGTTGTCTTGATAACCACCAATCCCTTACGAGGTCCTGGAACATTACCCTTAACAAGAATGTATCCTTCTTCAGCATCAACTTTAACAACTGTTAAGTTTTGATTTGTTGTTGTGTATACACCTTCTTGTCCAGGCATTACTGTACCCTTGTTAACAACGCCGTTGTTACGACCATTTGTTGCAAGAGAACCAATATGTCTGTGGTGACCTGAACCATGGCTCATAGGTCCACGAGATGCATTGTTACGAACGATAGTACCGCTGTAACCTTTACCTTTACTTGTTCCCTGTACATCAACTACATCGCCAGCCTTGAACAAGTCAGCTTTTACTTCTGCGCCTACTTCAAGGTTCATCATTTCATCAGCTTTGATTTCCTTGATGTAGTGCTTAGGAGCTGTGTTAGCTTTCTTAGCATGTCCAATTGCAGGCTTATTTGAACGTTGTTCTTTAACGTCTTCATAACCTAACTGGATAGCTTCGTAGCCATCAACTTCCTTTGTCTTCTTCTGTAGTACAACGTTTGGTTTAACATCGATCACTGTAACAGGAATCAGAGTTCCTTCGATCGTGAATACCTGGGTCATACCAAGCTTACGTCCTAAAATACCCTTCATTTGTATTTACCTCTGTTCCTTTCTACAACTTGATTTCGATATCAACTCCAGAAGGCAAATCCAATCTGCTTAACGCATCAATTGTCTCTGCTGATGGACCGATAATCTCAATCAATCTCTTGTGTGTACGGATTTCGAATTGCTCACGAGCATCCTTGTACTTGTGAACTGCGCGAAGTACTGTGATTACTTCACGTTCTGTAGGCAGCGGAACAGGACCGACGATTTTCTTAGCGCCGTGGCTAGTAGCTGTCTTAACGATCTTTTCGCTAGCAGCGTCCAAGCTTCTGTTCTCGTAAGCCTTCAGACGAATTCTTACTGAGTTCTTTGCCATGAATTTTTCCTCCTTATATTCACTCCACCATTTTTGGTGGATCGCTCCGTGGAAGTTCCCTGGTTATCACACC
This sequence comes from Erysipelotrichaceae bacterium, assembly GCA_022767445.1. Classification (GTDB taxonomy): domain Bacteria; phylum Bacillota_I; class Bacilli_A; order Erysipelotrichales; family Erysipelotrichaceae; genus Bulleidia. The sequence continues at coordinate 18,612 of JALENJ010000072.1, forward strand.
ATACTGTGACAACGCACACTGGCGTGCCAGCAATCTCCCACATCCACACGAGTGCTTCAATATAGTAACATCACTAAAACCCTTTTGCAATCACTTTTTTCGAGTTTTTTGTAAAAGTTTTTGTAAGCGATTTTTTGATTATTTTTGTGATATTTTCTGTGTTCCTTTTCACAAAAAATGTTAGTTTTTCCTGCTAAAAAGTCTTTTATATATATTAATGGTTAGAAAAAGATCCTTAACAAACCTGTTAAGGACCCCCATATTTTATTGATTCCACTCTGTATGATTTAGGAATATATCCTCTAATTCTTGGTAGCTTGATACCTGCTTTACATCTAGATTCGAAACGCCACGATGCTCGTTA
>JALENJ010000003.1 GCA_022767445.1 Erysipelotrichaceae bacterium
CCGACCTCTTACACTACTATAACTATCTGTATATCTAAAATAGGTTGGACAGTGAATGTAAATTGTGATGGTCTATTGTATCATTAGTATGATGTTCTGATTTATCTGTTAAATCTGTAAAAACCTTAATAGGTGTAATACAAACAATCATCGCTGTTGCTAAAAATGCCACAAAAAATTTTCTTAACATAATATTTCCCCTTTCAAATTATATTTAACATCTAAATCATAAAGGAATACTTAAATGCCGGTCTTATACCTTGCAACACATATATGATGAATATTATATTCCTTCATTCAGTGCCCCTTTCTGCACGTTTATTACAACTTCATAATATAAATTACACTAAAAAAATACAAGTCTGTTATTTGATAGAAAAAAAGAATTATAATTATGTTTAGTCAAATAAAAGAGAAGTGATTAGCTTCTCTTTTTGTTATCCTTTGACATTAAGTCGGTTGAGTGCCTTCTTTAGGGCAATCTCTGCACGGACTTGGTCGATATTTGCATCGTTGGATTGGAGTCGTTGTTCGGCTCTAATCTTTGCGGCGATTGCACGTTCGATATCGATTTCGTCTTTGTTTTCGATTGCGTCTACCATGACTTCTGCTTGGTTATCACGGAAATAGAATAATCCTCCTGTTACAGCGTATTCCATACGTGTTCCGTTTTCCACAGTTGTCATCTTCCCTATTTTCAGCATTGTGACAAGTGGCATATGCTCTGGCAAGATTCCTTGTTGTCCATCTTGTGTTTCTATGTTCATGATGGATGTGTCTAGTTCTTTGTATACACCGTGTGGTGTAACAATGCGACAATGAATCATACTCATTTGAGGGTCTCTGCCTTCTTCACTACATCTTCAATTGTACCTACGCTTAGAAATGCGGCTTCTGGTAAGTCGTCGTATTTACCGTCTAGAATTTCTTTGAAGCTTCTAACTGTATCTGCGACTGGTACATAGACACCTGGAATGCCTGAGAATTGTTCTGCCACACTAAATGGTTGTGACAAGAAGTTACGTACACGACGTGCTCTTGCGACAATCTTTTTATCTTCCTCGCCTAACTCTTCCATACCTAGAATTGCGATAATATCTTGTAGTTCGCGGTATCTTTGTAGGATTTCCTGTACTTGGCGAGCAACTTCGTAGTGTTCATCTCCGATGACTAATGGATCTAGCATACGTGAGGATGATCCTAATGGATCAACAGCTGGATAGATTCCTAGAGCTGCGATGGAACGATCCAAGACAAGTCGCGCATCCAAGTGTGAGAATGTCGTTGCCGGAGCTGGGTCTGTTAAGTCATCAGCAGGCACATAAATTGCCTGTACGGATGTAATCGATCCCTTATCTGTTGAAGTAATTCTCTCTTGTAATCTACCCATTTCTGTTGCTAGGGTTGGTTGGTAACCTACCGCTGATGGCATACGTCCAAGTAGGGCTGAAACTTCTGATCCTGCCTGGGTGAAACGGAAGATATTATCAATAAACAATAGTACGTCTTGGTGTTCTTCATCACGGAAGTACTCTGCCATTGTTAGGGCAGATAGAGCTACACGCATTCTAGCACCTGGCGATTCATTCATCTGTCCATATGTTAGTACGGTGTTCTTAAGTACGCCTGAATCACTCATTTCGTGATACATGTCGTTACCTTCACGTGTTCTTTCACCAACACCTGCCACAACGGATCTTCCACCATGTTCGATGGCGATGTTGTGGATTAATTCTTGCATCAAGACTGTCTTACCTACACCTGCACCACCAAATAGACCAATCTTACCACCCTTGGAGTATGGGCATAGTAAGTCAATGACTTTAATACCTGTCTCTAGGATTTCACTGGTTGTCTGTTGTTGTGCAAATGTTGGAGCGTCTCTATGGATAGGTAGTTTAATCTTTGCTTGTACTTCGCCTAATCCATCGATTGGTTCTCCTAGTACATTAAACATACGCCCAAGGATTTCATCACCGACTGGAACTTCAATTGGTGATCCTGTATCTGTACAATCCATACCACGTACCAATCCATCTGTTGAAGACATCGCAATGCAACGAACAACATCATCACCGATGTGCTGAGCTACCTCAGCTGTCATCGTTGTCTTATCGTCTGTATGCACTAGAATTGCGTTATTGATGGAAGGTAGATGTTCGGGATCAAAGCGTATATCAATGACTGGACCAATGACCTGTACAATTTTTCCTGTAACACTCATTGTTTAACCTTCTTTCTATACGGCACTAGAGCCACCAACAATTTCCGTTATTTCCTGGGTAATTGCGGCCTGTCTTGCCTTGTTGTATTCAAGTCGTAATGTTGTGCCGAGTTCATCAGCGTTATCTGAAGCTGCCTTCATCGCAACACGTCGACTTCCTTGTTCTGAAGTAGTAGACTCCATCCAATCTGAATAGGTAACATCTGTTATCATCATTGGAATCAAACTATCCAGGATTGTCTCTGGATTTGGTTCAAACAATGTTTCCTGATGTTCTCCTACTTTTTCTTCTGTCTTCTTTGTAGAAATTGTACATGGTAATAAGACATCAAATTCCGGTCTGAAAGTCATTGTATTTACAAATCTTGTATATAACAATTGTACTTTTCCAACTTCTTCTTTCTGATATCTATGTACAGCATCCTCTACACATTTCTTTAAATCTGCGAATGTGATCTTGTCGGAAGAGATCTGTTCTTCATTGATAATGTTGAATCCCTCTTCTTCAAACTGATGATAAAGTGCTGTTCCTACAAGGTAGATAGGATCTGATGGTATTAGTGTCTCTTTTGCAAGTTTGAGGATATTTTGGTTATAGCCTCCGCATAGTCCTAAGTCTGAACAGAATATGATTGTAAGAACATGATTGTTCTTACTGTGAATGAGGTATTTGCTTTCAACATCTTGATTGTTGAAGACAATATCATTCACAGTATCCTGTAGTCTTTGGGCATATTCACGGTTGGCTTCCATCTTGTTACGTTGTTTTAGAAGCTTTGCATTGGCAATCATCTCCATCGCTTTGGTTATCTTTTTGGTGGAGTTGACAGACTTAATTCTGCTTCGCAAAGCCTGTCTTGATTGTGCCATACTAGTTTACTCCTTTAACAAGGGTGTATTGTTCAACCACTTTATCCATATTCTCTGTGATTTGTTGTCTCAAATCATCAGAGATGACACCTTCTTTTTCAATGGTGTCATAAACTTCTTTTGCGTTTTCTTTGAAGTAATGGTGTAGTGTCTTTTCAAAGCTAGCGATATCGTTGATATCTACTTTATCAAGATAGCCATTCTTCGCAGCGAACAATGATAATACTTGTTCAGCCATTGATAATGGTTGGTATTGTCCTTGTTTTAATAGTTCTGTTAGTTTTGCGCCATGACTTAGTATCTTCTTTGTGACTGGGTCAAGATCTGATCCAAATTGAGAGAAGGATAACATTTCATGGTATTGTGCTAGGTCTAACTTCAAAGTAGAAGATACGCTCTTCATCGCCTTTGTCTGTGCATTAGATCCTACACGTGATACAGATAAGCCTGAATCGACTGCAGGTCTTACACCTGAAGCGAATAGGTCTGTCTGTAGAAATATCTGTCCATCTGTAATAGAGATGACGTTGGTTGGAATGTAAGCTGAGATATCACCTGCTTGTGTTTCGATGATTGGAAGTGCAGTTAATGAACCTCCACCCAATGCATCAGATAATTTCGCAGCTCTTTCGAGTAATCTACTATGTAGATAGAATACATCACCTGGATATGCTTCACGTCCTGGTGGACGTCTTAGCAGTAGTGACATTGTTCTATATGCGACTGCGTGTTTGGATAAGTCATCATAGATGATTAATACATCTTTGCCTTCTTCCATCCACTCTTCGCCAATGGCACAACCTGCATATGGCGCAATGTATTGTAGAGGTGCACTCGCAGAAGCTCCTGCATTTACAATTGTTGTATATTGCATTGCATCATTTTCACGTAGTTTTTGTACTAGACGTGCAACTGTACTTTCTTTTTGTCCTATAGCGACATAGATACAGTTTACATTCTTTCCTTTTTGATTGATGATCGTATCAATCGCAATCGCTGTCTTACCTGTTTCACGGTCTCCAATAATCAACTCACGTTGTCCCTTACCGATAGGAATCATCGAGTCGATGACTTTTAATCCAGTCATCAGTGGTTGAGATACGGACTTTCTGGTCATAACACCTGGTGCGACTCTTTCGATTGGTCTTGTCTTAGTACTTGTAATAGGAGCTCCACCATCAATGGCTTCTCCTAATGCATTGACGACTCTACCAAGTAATGCGTCACCTACAGGTACTTCGACAATTTTTCCTGTACGTTTAACTTCGTCACCTTCACGAATTGCAGTATCGTTACCTAGTAATACAGCACCGATATGATCTTCTTCTAGGTTTAACACCATTCCCATTACACCATGTGGGAATTCTAAAAGTTCTGAGGACATTGCTTTATCGATGCCCTGGACCATGGCAATTCCATCACCGACACTGATTACATAACCAACATCATCGGACTGAATCTTTTGTTCATAGTTTTTAATTTGATCTTTGATCAAAGAACTGATTTCTTCTGGTCTGATTTGACTCATGCCTGTCCTCCTTTCAATATCACATTCTTCATGTGTTCAATCTTTGTCTTCATTGTGATATCTGTAACGTTGTTGCCAACGGTAACCTTGATACCAGCGATGAGGCTTGGATCAATTTGGTTTTCTAATATCACTGTTTTGTTTGTCTTTTGTACAAGAGCCTCTTGGATCTTAGCTAAGTCTTCTTGACTTAAGTTACGTGCTGAATGTACAACTGCCTTTACAATCCCTAGCTCTTGATTTGCTAGGGTATCAAACTGTTCTAGTATCTGTGGTAAGTATGTGATTCTTCCTCGATCTACGAGGAGTTTTATCATGTTTACCATCTCTTTGTCTGCAACCTGTCCAAAGATAGTTGTAACAAAGTTTTTCTTTTCTTCTTTTGTAATCTTTACAGCTTTTAGAAACAGCTCAACTTCTCTGTTGGTCTTTAGGATCTCTTGGATCTGTTCGCTTTGTTTCTTTTTATCCTGCAAAGTGTTATCTTCTTTCGCTAACTCAAATAGTCCTTGTCCATAGCGTTCTGCAATCTCATTCATCATTGCCGGTAGCTTCCTTTACAAATGCGTCGATTGCTTGACGGTCTACTTTCTCACCGTCTTTTTCGCCTATGAGTTTGCCGGCAGCACTAAGTGCAACATCAACCATTTCCTTCTTCATGGATGCGTACATCTCTCTGCGTTCAGCTTCAATTTGTTCTTGCGCACGTTGTTTTACTGCTGCAGCTTCTTTATCTGCTTGAGCAAGAATACTCTTCTTTTCTTGTTTCGCTTGTTGAATAGCCGCATTTACGATCTCTTCAGATTTTGCGGATGCGGTATTCAATTGTTCCAAAGCAACTTTACGATCTGCCAAAGCATCTTGTTTTGCTTGTTCGCTTTGTGCGAGTTCTTCTTGCATCTTATCTGCTCTTGCACCTAAATATCTCTTTACAGATGGCCACAAGAAATATCTAGCTATCAGAAATAAGACAAGCGTACTACATAGTTGAGTCAGCAATGTCCCTACATTAGGGAATAACTGTTCAACAATATTGACTTCCATATTTTATATAGAGCCTCTATTAGTAAACGAAGATTAGAAGGATAGCTACTAACAAACCATAGATAGCACAAGTCTCAGATAGAGCAATACCCAAAATCATTGTTGAACGAATCTTTGACTCTGCTTCTGGATTCTTACCAATAGCGTCACATGCATGTGCTGCTACTGTGCCTTCACCTAAACCTGTCATAAATCCTGTAAGTACGGCGATACCTGCGCCAATTGCGATTAAACCCTTTTCCATATTTTTTCCTCCAATATTAGTTTTTCTCTTCTTCTGGAATATCATTGCCCAGAAGTACAATCGTTAGTGTTACAAATACTAATGTCTGAATAAATCCAGCGAATAAATCAAAATACATGTGTAGTACAGGTGCTATGATTGGTGCCATAAAGTTGAATACATTTCCTTGTGCACCTACAAGACCTGCAATCAGGTTTGATAAGTTTTGTGTTCCCATGTATACAAGTGACATCATAATGGAGCCACATGTGATATTACCAAATAGACGTAATGCCATTGATAACATGGTTGAGAACTTACCAATAATGTTCATTGGTAACATTGGCGCAATTGGTTCAATAAATGCATGCATATATGCTTTAAAGCCACCAAACTTTAACTCTGCCACCTGAATCATCAACCAAGTTAAGAAGGATAACAGTATCGTGACACTGAAGTTCGCTGTAGGGGAACTAAGTCCAAACAACGAAATCGTATTACTGACAAAGATATATACCCATAACACTAAGATATATGGGGTAAGTTTATCAGCAATCTTCTTACCTACGTTTTCTCTGACTGTGTTATATACCATCTCAATTCCCATTAATACTGGTACAATCACACCTTTTGGTTTCTCTAACGGATCTGTTTTATCAATTTTCTTTGACAATAGTATCATTGCGACTCCTAGGATGATCGTAATCAATATGATTACATATACATCCGTCTGTATTGTCATATCCTCACCGCCCTCTTTCTTTGATAAATGAATCTATGATAATTGCAAGTTTGATTGTGGTTAAACCAAACGCACAAGTAAGAATATTGAAAAACTGTGGAAGGAACGCACATATTAGCAGTGAAGCTGCCATCAATAAATAATTGAGCGCAAAGTTCCCATACGTTCCAGATGAGGATTGCAGGCTTAGCGCTCTATTTGTAAATGTTTCTATGCGTCGGAAAATTACATAAGAAACCAAAGAGCCCAATAACCATCCTGTCGTCCATTGCCATGCAATGGGAAGAAATAGAATACTTATCAGTACTAATCCTATATAAACTTTCCATGTACGATCCATCATTTTCTCAAGACCTCACTGTGTTGCATTATAACGCATTTTAGCATTGTTTTAAACCAATGTTTGTTATCCTTCATCTAAACAGTTGAGAATCTCAAGAATACGATTTAAATCTTCTGTATCGCTATATTGAATCGTTAGTTTTTTATTCTGAATGGATACCTTTGTGCCTAGCTTTACAGAGATCTGATGTTCTAGATCATGGATGATAGGATCACGTTTCTTCTCTGGTTTAGATTTGACAACCGGCTCTTGGTTATTCAAAGTCTTTACGTAACTTTCTACATCTCTAACCGACATCTTTTCTTTTAAGATTTTCTCTGCCGCATCCAGCATTTGGTTTTCATCTTTTAATCCCAATAAAGGGCGAACATGTCCCATTGCCAGTTTCTTATTTACAACTAGTTTTTGAATCTCGGATGGTAGTTTGAGTAAGCGCATGATATTTGCACAATATTCACGAGACTTACCAACTCTTTCCGCAAGTTTTTCTTGTGTATATCCCAGCTTCTTTACAAGAGATTCATAAGCCATAGCTTCTTCAATCGCATTCAAGTCTTCACGTTGTACGTTTTCAAGAATAGCGATTTCCATCATCTCTTCTTCTGTAAATTCTACAGAGATTGCTGGAACAACTTTTAAGCCAGCGATCTTCGCTGCGCGTAAGCGTCTTTCACCAGTGATTAAATCGTATCCACTGACACTCTTACGCACGAGTAATGGTGTAAATATACCATGGGTACGGATGGAATCCGCCAACTCATTCAATGCGACCTGATCAAACTCTTTACGTGGTTGATAGGGATTTGGACGAATCTCATCGATGTTAATTTCAACTTCTCTTCTTCCCGGTACTTCTTTGGAACTGCTTTGGATGTCATCTAAAAATTGCTCTACGTCTGAACCGAAGATAGAATCCAAACCGCGTCCTAAACCCTTTTGTTTTTTCTCTGCCATTTATCGTTTAGTCCTTTCGTTTTGTGTAACTACTTCTTTCACAAGTTGTGCATATGCACGAGCTCCTTCGGAGCGTGTATCATATTCAAAAATCGTTTGTTCACGAGATGGTGCTTCTGATAAGCGTACATTTCTTGGAATAAAGCAATGATATACTTTTTCTTTAAAATACTTACGTACTTCTTGTTGTACTTCTACGGATAGCTTCGTACGTACATCAAACATTGTTAGTAATACACCTTCAATGGATAGACGTGGGTTCCATAGTTTTTGTACAAGTCGTATCGTACTCAATAACTGTGTAAGTCCTTCTAGGGCAAAGTATTCACACTGTACTGGTATCATAACGGAATCCGCTGCTGTTAAAGCATTGGTATTCAATAAACCTAATGCTGGAGGACAGTCGATGATTATGTAATCATACTGATCTCTGACTGCATCTAGTTTTCTTTTGAGTAGCTGTTCTCTGCCACTTTCGTATTGTGCCATATCGACATCAGCACCCGATAAGTCAATGGTTGATGGTAATACATCAAGTGGTGGCATCTGTAATGTTACTTTGACATCATCAACTGTATCATCTCTCATCAACACATCATAAACTGTCTTATCAAAACCTACTCGATGTGCGCCAATGCCATGTGTGGCATTGCCCTGTGGGTCAAAGTCAACCAGTAGGATACGTTTGCCAATATATGCTAGGCCAGAGGCTAGGTTCATTGAGGTGGTCGTTTTACCAACTCCACCTTTCTGATTTGCGATTGCGATGATCTTTCCCATATTCTTACTCCCCTTATGAATTCTTTGGGAAACGGATGATCATGCGTACTTCTTGCGGATTATCTTCCGTTTCTACTTTGGCTGTGATACCCATCTTCTCAATCATTTTAATACTCTGATTGATGGTGTTAACTGCAATCTGTGTATTTCTTGAAAATCCCTTTGTCTTATGGCGAACCTTTGTCTTCTTTGGAATATTCAAGCTAGCGATGAAGTCCTCTGTTTGTCTGACATTGAACTCTGCGGCTACTACATGATAGAATACTTCTTTTTGTTGGTCGCTTGGAACTGTTAGTAATGCACGCGCATGACGCTCTGTAATCTTAGCTTCCATGACCGCATCCTGAATCTCAATCGGTAAGTTTAACAGACGTATCTTATTTGCGACTGCCGATTGTGATTTACCAACCTTTTGAGCAACTTGTTCCTGGGTTAAACCAGATTGCCTCATAATCTGAAGATAACTCTTAGCTTCTTCAATCGCCGTTAAATTCTCACGTTGAATATTTTCAACCAATGCCATCTGTGCTGCTTGGTTCTCATTCGGTGACATCACATAACATGGTACCGTATGAAAACCAATTAACTTACAGGCACGGAATCTTCTTTCACCTGTGATAATCTCATACACATCATCAATCTTTCGTACTGTGATTGGTTGTATCAACCCATTCTCTTTGATGGAAGCAGCTAATTCCTGTAACGCTTCATCATCAAAGACAAGTCTTGGCTGATATCTAGAAGGTACAATCTGCTCAGTAGGTATATCTATGATGCGATTCGTATCTTTTCGCTCAAATATATTTAAAATACTTGCCATGTTGTCCCTCCCCTATAACGGTTTCTTCTTGATTTGTCCATAATTGCGTGGATATTGTGCAGGTGTATCTTTTACCTTACGGTAATAAAGATTAATCCGCATATCCCCCATGTATAACGATGTATCCTGTGTATCCTCTAGTTCTACCCCAAGGATATCAGTCGCATGTTTCGCTTCCTTGGCTTCTGCGTTTCCATTGGAACCCTTCATTGCTAAGAATAATCCATTTACTTTTACAAGTGGTATACATAATTCTGCTAAGATGCGTAAGTTTGCGACTGCTCTAGCAGTCACAACATCATACTGTTGTCTTTCTAGCTTCACCTGTTCCTCTGCCCTTGTGTTGTATACATGAATGTTTTCTAGCCCTAGTTGTTGTATCACTTCGTTTAGGAATGTACAGCGTTTTCCCGTTGGCTCAATCAGTGATACTTCCAGTTCTGGTTTTACAATCTTCCAGACAACACCAGGGAAACCTGCACCGGTTCCTACATCTGCTACTTTTCCAGCAATGGATGTTTTCGCCAACGGTAAAATCGAATCATAGAAGTGTTTTTCCACGACTTCGTTATGTTCCGTGATGGCTGTTAGATTCATTTTTTCATTCCACTGGGCTAGAAGTATTGCGTATTGTTCTAGTTGTATAATTTGTTTTTCTTGTAGCGAAATACCAAGTTCCGCTGCTTTTTTGATTAGTTCTTCAATCGTCATAATTTTTTCTTGTGTGACCTATTCTATCACCATCACGCTCTGTATTAAAGATGAAAATATGTTGATAAATTTTTTCTCCACATTTTCATAATTTGCAAGTTATTTTTATCCAATGTTTGTAATGAAAGATGCGTTTGGTAGTGTCTCTACCCAATCACAGAATGCACGCCATTCAGGTAGACGATGTGTCTTTCTTTGTGCGTAGATTGTCTTTAACTGACGGTAGTTGGTTGTCATACGCGCAGTCAGTCTAAAACCCGCTGGATTGGAGTATAGAATCTCCAAATATTTTTCTTTAGCTTGTTCGCTTAATTCACTGACATCTTCACCAGCAATCTTCTTATCAGAAATCACTTTCTGTAAGTCGTTATACGCAGCGACTTTTTCTTTCATGATTTCGATAATACGGGGATCTGTATATGAAATATAAACCTCATCTAAATTAAATTTTGTGATGCGGTGCATTGTAGATTGGGAGCTGATAAAGTCGATGAAGTGATATCTTTCCATCTCTACCCATGCTTTGTTGGTAAATGTTAAATCAAACTGTACAAGTATTCCGTTAAGGAAGTTGTCATGTCCACTACCTGGTTTTGCGTTAGCTAATGCATGTGTACGTGGTACGACATTACCATCCACCTTGTTTAGGTCTACTGCCATTGGATACTTTGATCCTTTGACTGCCGACTCCATTCCATAGACTTCTGTGTTTGTTACTACATCTGTATATTTCATATTGATTTTCCTTTTCCTTGTTTAATTGCGATTGCTAGGACTGCTAAGTCCGCAGGATTAACTCCGGAGATACGGGAAGCTTGTCCCATGGTTGCTGGTTTGTATTTGTTGAGTTTTTGTCTACCTTCAATCGATAGATTATCGACTTCGTCATAGTTAAAATCCACACCAAGTTTGATATTTTCCATCTCTTTGAGTTTATTGGCTTCTCTTCTTGCTTTATCGATATATCCAGCGTATTTCAGTTCGATATCGCATTGGTTTGCGATTTCTTCATCTACATCTTCACCTATCGTTGCGAGTAGATCTTTTGTGGTTACATTTGGTCTTCTAACCAAGTCTTGTCCGTTGATACTCTTGTGTTCATTTGTATCGTATCCAACGGATTCCATGTATGCATGGATTGTCTTATCATCTTGCATGAATGTTGTTTCTTGCAAGTGTTGTTCTAACTTTTGGATTTGATTCATCTTATCTACATACGCTTGATATCGTTCATCACTGACAAGTCCGATATTTCTGCCGTATTCGATTAAGCGTTGTTCAGCGTTATCGTGTCTGAGTAGTAGTCTAAACTCTGCTCTTGATGTAAGTAGACGATATGGTTCTAATGTACCCTTGGTTGTTAGATCATCTACCAGCACTCCAATATATGCTTCATCTCTTCCAAGGATTAGAGGTTCTTTACCATCTAGTTTCATGCATGCATTGATACCTGCCATTAGACCTTGTCCAGCAGCTTCCTCATATCCTGAGGTTCCGTTGACTTGTCCTGCCGTGAATAGATTTTCAATTACTTTAGATTCAAAGCTTGGTTTCATCTGGATAGGATCAATCGCATCATACTCGATTGCGTATGCATACTTCTTGATAATCGCATCTTTGAAGCCAGGTAGAGAATGTACCATCTTTTCTTGAATGTCTCTTGGCAGTGAAGTTGAAAAACCCTGTAAGTAGATAGTATCTAGTTGTAAGGATTCAGGTTCCAAGAACAATAAGTGTCTTGGTTTATCCTTAAAGCGTACAAGCTTATCTTCAATCGAAGGACAATATCTTGGGCCAACACCTTTAACAACACCTGAATACATACTGGATTTATTTAGGTTATTTATTATATATTCATGTGTTTCGCTTGTTGTATATGTCAAATGACATGGTACTTGTCTTTCAAACGGAAGTACATCTTCTCTGTTTGTGATTTGTGAGAAGTGTAGGAATCCTTTGGTTCCCTCTTCTAGTTTTGTTTGACTAAAGTCAATGGAAGAGCGAAGGATACGTGGTGGTGTTCCTGTCTTTAAACGGAATGTACGAAGTCCTAAATCTCTTAGGGATGCGGATAGATCCTTCGTGGTTGGTTCAAGATCTGGACCTCCTTCTTTTACCTCCGAGGATATCATATTGACACCAGCCATGTATGTGCCTGTTGTCAGTATTACAATGCTTGCATGGATAATTGATCCATCACGCAATGTAACTCCTGTCACTTTGTTGTTATCAACATTTAGTTTGACAGCCATGTCTTCTAATACTGTTAAATTCTCTTGATGAAGACATACTTCTTGCATGTATTTCTTATAAGCAAGCTTATCTGATTGTACACGTAGTGCACGAACACCTGGTCCTTTCGCACTGTTTAACATTTTGAACTGTAGTGCAGTGCGATCCGCTGTAATTGGCATCTGTCCACCTAGGGCATCAATCTCTCTTACAACAATTCCTTTTGCTGGACCACCAACAGATGGATTGCATGGCATCTTACCGATGTTTTCTATCTTCAATGTTAATAAACATGTTTTCTTTTTTAAGCGTGCGGTAGCGAGTGCAGCTTCTATGCCTGCATGTCCACCACCGATGACGATAATATCAAAATCATTCATTGTTAATCTCTTCCACCATTTCCTTTAATTCGTCAGGTATCTTCGGGGATAAAATTTCAAATTTGATTTTGCCTTCCAAACCCTGATGCTTTGCGAATAGTCGGTACATCGTAATACGTCCGATATATTCTCTGATTTTTTGTGGTTGTTCTTTGACTTGGGAGATAAATGGTACCGCAACCACAATTTCATTGTTTGTAATCTTGATACATTCTTGATTACTACCACGAATGTATTCCCAATCTTTTTCTTTGACTTGTTGTTTTGCAAGTCGCATCGCTAAGTGTGTTTGTTTATCACTTAGATTTTCTTGACCTATCTCTTGTGAGAATAGGGAGAAGTAATGTCTTACAGTATCTTTTTTGAATATTTCTTCTGGAATGATATTTGGATTTGCGCTCCATAAATCGATTCCATGTTTTTGTGCTTGTTTTAGAATTTGCACTGTATTTTTTGGACTATCTTTATCTAGATAACAGAAACTTTCTAGATTTGATTGAATACTGATACCGACATCTTCTGGATAAATCGGCGATAGGAAGAAGACGACATTGGTTAGGTATAAACAATTCATCTTTTCTGGAATATTTCCACGTGATGCTTTGGTGATTGCTTCAACTAATCTTTGTTTTGAATCGTAACCTGTGTATTCTCCATACTTCTTCCACATCTGATCGAGTGATAGATTTACTTCGGAATCGTAATGAGCATATCCGATCAATCCTTTTTTTCTTACGTGTGCTGGTTTGGCGAAGAAGAATAATAAATCTCCTTTATGGAAATCTGTAAATTTCTTATTGGATAATCGCCAAAAAAGAATTGTTTGATTTCTACACAAGCGATGATATGCAAGCATCTTTTCATCTGTTGCATATGCAATTGAGCTCATAACGATTCCTCCTTTCTATTAACTAGAATAATCCGTATGTATCTCCGTTATCATCCACTCCCATATTCACGGCAGCTGGCTGTTTAGGTAGTCCTGGCATTGTCAATACACTTCCCGTAAATACAACAATAAAACCTGCACCTAATGAAATGGATAAATCACTGATATGTGTCGTAAAGCCTTCTGGTCTTCCTTTTAGGTTTGGATCATCACTGAGTGATAGCGGTGTCTTTGCCATGCAAATTGGTAATGTATTCCAACCATTCTTGTTGAAGAATGCAATCTTCTCTTTTACTTCCGGAGTATATTCTACCTGTTTTGAGCCATATACTTTCTCACAGATTTTCTCTATCTTAGTTTCGATTGAATCTTTAAGTTCATAGATTGGCTGATACTTGCATGCATGTTCTACAGTATTGATGACTTCATCTGCTAAATCCAGCATGCCTTCACCACCTCTTGCCCAACCATCTGCCAGTGAAACTGGATAGTTGTTTTCTTTACACCAATTGAGTAGTGCATCTACTTCTTCTTGGCTATCTTTTGCAAATTTGTTTATTGCAACAATGAATGGTAACTTGAAGTTTTGAATTGTTTCAATATGTTTCTGTAGGTTCTTTGCACCTATTAGCATCGCATCTATATTTGGTTGATCTAGTTTATCTTGTTCGATATTGCCATGCATCTTGAGAGCACGAATAGTAGCGACTACGACCACTGCAGATGGATCTAGTTTTGCAAGTCTGCATTTGATATCTAAAAACTTCTCAGCGCCCAAATCTGCACCAAAGCCTGCTTCTGTAACAACATAGTCCGCAAGTTTCAACGCCATCTTTGTGGCAATTACCGAGTTACATCCATGGGCAATATTTGCGAACGGACCACCATGTATGAATGCTGGTGTGTGTTCAAGAGTCTGTACTAGATTTGGATTAATTGCCTCTTTCATCACTACAGTAGCAGCTCCAGCAGCTTGAATATCTTTTACTGTTACTGGTGTATCGTCATATGTATACGCAACTACCGCATTGCCAATCTTTGTTTCAAAATCTTTTAAATCTTTTGATAAACACAAAATTGCCATAACCTCAGAAGCTACTGTAATCACAAAGTGATCTTCTCTTTCCACTCCATTGGATTTCTTCTTCTGTGCAATCGTAATATCTCTAAGTGTTCTATCATTCATGTCAAGACAACGTTTCCAAACAACTTTTGTTGGATCAATATTCAGTGGGTTGCCTTGATAAATCGAATTGTCTAGCATCGCAGCGATTAAGTTATTCGCTGTCGTAATTGCATGCATGTCACCGGTAAAGTGTAGATTGATGGATTCCATAGGTACTACTTGTGCCTGACCACCACCAGTCGCACCACCTTTTAAACCAAATACTGGCCCAAGAGATGGCTCACGTAAACATGCAATAACATTTTTGTTTCTCTTTTTTAAACCATCTGCCAATCCGATTGTTGTTGTAGATTTACCTTCACCTGCTTTAGTTGGGTTGATCGCAGTAACAAGGATTAACTTTCCATCTTTTTTATCGGCTAGTGTTTCCATGAGCTTGATATCTACTTTTGCTTTATCATTTCCATAGCTTGATAAAAATTGTTCTGGTATGCCTGCATGTTTTGCAATCTCTGTAATTGGTTCTAACTTGGCTGCTTGTGCAATCTTTAAATCAACATTCATAGAAACACCTCTTTTCTTTATCGGTTCATCTTTCTTCTATCTGCTAGTGCATGGGCTAGTGTCATTTCATCTGCGTAGTCTAGCATTCCACCTGACGGTAACCCATGTGCGATTCTTGTAACTAATATATTTGGATACTTTGTTTTAATCACCTTATCCAAATACATCGCTGTTGTCTCACCATCCATGGTGATATTTGTGCCGAGAATAACTTCTTCAGCTTGTGGTAATCTTTCATATAATGAAGCGATGTTTAAATCATCTGGCATAATACCTTTGCTGGAGGAAATCAATCCATTTAATACATGGTAAGTTCCTTGATATTCTCCTGTCTTTTCCATCGCAACTACATCTTTTGGTGATTGAACTACAAATATCTGTCTGTGATTTCTCTGTGTATTCTTACAGATTTCACATTCTTCATTTTCAGATAAATTTCCACACACTTTACAATACATAATCTTGTTGTGGACATCCATGATAGTCTGGGCAAATGCTTTGGCATTATCTGTGTTCATCTCCATGATTGAAAATGCATAGCGTTCTGCTGTCTTTTCACCTACGCCAGGTAGAACTTTCAATCTTTCAATTAATTCCATTAAACTCTTTGGATACATCTTCGATTACATCCCTGGTAGGTTGAGTCCATTTGTGGCAGAGCCTAACTTTTCTTCTCTATCTTGATATGCTTTATCGACAGCCTCATTCACTGCGATTAATAATAGATCTTGTAACATTTCCTTATTGTCTAAAGACATTAGGTCATCCGCAATCTCTACAGATTGCACTTCATTCTTTCCGTTAATAACAACTTTAACACCATTACCACCAGCTTTACCTTCATACTCAGTTTGATTGAGCTCATCTTCAATCTTGCCGAGATTATTTTGCATCTGGCGTGCTTGTTCCATTAATTTCTGTATATCCATCTTTCACTCCTCTATTTCTAATATATCTGGATTAAAAATATCCTTCGCTCTTTCCTCTAGTGTAATTTCTTTTTCTTTCTCAATTTGGTAACGAATAATCTTCATCGGTTCTGGTAGATTGTTTGCCTTCATCAACTCTACATACTGTACTGTCGCATTTTTGAAGTTCTCAGAAGTCGTCACATACATCATCTTATCAATTTGAAGTTGTTCCTTTATGAATTGATATAGGTTTCGATTCATCGTCTCTTCATTCATACGATTTGCAAGTACTTTTGAGTCACTAATTAGTATCAAACAATCCTTTCCACTCGCTCCAACTTTCGTCTCTTCTAACAGGGAAGTATACTTCTTACTTTCCATATCAAACAGCGTGTTAATTTTATTGAGTTTTACATCATCTTCTGCTTTCGACTGTTTATTACACTGTACCAAAAGTGAGATAATTTCATCCGTCGTTAATTCATTTGTTTTAACTTCTTTTATAACAGGTTTTGTTATATTTTCTGTCTTATTTTCTTCAGGTTTCTTGATATCCTCTTTTATTTCAACACTTGGGACAACATATGTTGTTTCCGGTTTTTGTATTGGTTTTGTGTTAACTTGAATTGGTTGGGTTTCTGTAGGTATCGCCACCTCCAAACAAATCACTTCAAAACAGCTTGCAGCTGAAGTTGTAAATCTAAACTTTTCTTTTGAATTAAAAAGTTTATCTATCATATGCATGCATGTTTGTTGATTAATACTTTCTGATAGGGATTTAGCTACATCTTCATCAAGAACTTTTAATAGATTACTCTTTCTTGTGGAATGATAGATAACTACATCTTTTAAAATATCAACCATACCATCCACAAACTTTTGAAAGTCGATACCTTGTTGTTCATACTTCTTTGTCTTATTTAAGATATCTTCTAAATTCATTGTATTGATAGATTGAATTAAACTTACTTTTTCAGCTACAGTCGTCAATCCATAGATTCTATCTACATCCTCTGCAGTAATGTGATCACTTGTATAGGATGCACATTGATCCATGATACTTAATGCGTCTCTCATACCACCATCACAAAGTACCGCAATATTATCAGCAGCTTCTTCGTCTAGATAGATATCTTCTTTCTTAGCAATTTCTAATAGATGTTCCTTGATTTGATTCTTCTGTAGTTTTGTGAAATCAAATCTTTGACATCTAGATATGATAGTTGATAAAAGCTTTTGAGGATCTGTTGTGGCGAGAATGAAGATAACATTCTCTGGTGGCTCTTCTAGTGTTTTTAATAGTGCACTAGCTGCTGCACCGGATAACTGATGAACCTCGTCAATGATATAGACTTTGTGATGTCCTTGCATTGGTGCAAGTTGACTACGGTCAATTAGGTCTCTAACATCCTCCACGTGAGTTTCGTTTGCGGCATTAATCTCGATAATATCTGGATGTGTTTGATTATTTGCGGCTTCACAGTTTGAACAATGTTCACATGGTGCTTCTTCAGGATGTTCACAGTTAACAGCTTTTGCAAGTAATCTTGCCATTGTTGTCTTACCTGTACCTCTTGGACCACAGAAAAGGTATGCATGTCCAACTTTATTATTCAGGACTGCATTTTTAATTGATTGAACGATATATTCTTGTCCTACTACCTCACTAAATGTAGAAGAACGATATTTTTGATATAGAGCAAGCTTTGACATTCTATTTCTCCCAGCATATTTATTATAACAAAATTCCTACATACACATGTAGGAATTCACTATCGTTATACATTATTTTTTAGCTTATTCTGTTTGGCAATTTCACGCTTTTTTCTAAAGTAATTTGTTAGTATTTCGCCACACTCTTTCTGTAATACTCCACTTATGATATTTGGATAGTGATTCAATCTTTTGATTTGTTTTATCTGTATCACAGAATTCATACATCCACCCTTTGGATCGGTTGTTCCGTAATAAACTGTACGAATTCTAGATAGATTAATCATTCCAGTACACATCATGCAAGGTTCTAGTGTTACATATAAATCACAATCTTGTAGGTTC
Organism: Erysipelotrichaceae bacterium; assembly: GCA_022767445.1. Taxonomy (GTDB): domain Bacteria; phylum Bacillota_I; class Bacilli_A; order Erysipelotrichales; family Erysipelotrichaceae; genus Bulleidia. Next base: position 18,400 of record JALENJ010000003.1, read on the forward strand.
CAATTTTCTTTGAAGGTAGCAGCTTGTTGTAAAGCTAGCATCTCTGCGTGTGCATATGCCTGGTTATAGTGTTCTTTTAGATTGTGTGCACGTGAAATCACTTCTCCATCGCACACAACAACACATCCAACAGGTACTTCATCTATCTCTTCTGCTTTTTTTGCCTCTTCTAGGGCTAATAACATATATTCTTCGTGTGTTTTCATAAATAAAAAGTGGCACACGCAATATAGTGACATCTATGGCTGCTACCTTCCGGTCCTGACCAGGTTCAATGTATATACGCTGTGCCATGTATGATTATATCAAATTTTTGTTAGGTTTCAAAGATATTATTTCTTTGTGATTGTTTCACGTGAAACAATTTAGAAACTCTTCTTCTTAGCTGGAGGAACAATCTTATCCTGATCACCCATATATGGTCTTAGTGGTTCGGGAATATTCAATGAACCATCTTCGTTTAAGTTATTCTCAACAAAAGCAATTAACATTCTTGGTGGAGCAACTACAGTATTGTTCAGTGTATGAGCGAAGTAATTACCCTTTTCACCCTTGATACGAATACCAAGTCTTCTAGCTTGTGCATCACCTAAATTAGAGCAGCTACCCACTTCAAAGTATTTCTTCTGTCTTGGAGACCAAGCTTCCACATCACAACTCTTCACTTTAAGATCTGCCAAGTCACCCGAACAACATTCAAGTGTTCTTACTGGAATATCTAATGAACGGAAGAAGTCTACACTGTTCTGCCATAACTTCTCATACCAATCTTTTGATTCTTCTGGTTTACATACAACTACCATTTCTTGTTTTTCAAATTGGTGTACACGGTATAAACCACGTTCTTCAATTCCATGTGCACCTACTTCTTTACGGAAACATGGACTATATGATGTTAGTGCATATGGTAAATCTTCTTCTTTTAGAATTTGTCCCATGAAGCGTCCAATCATAGAGTGCTCAGATGTTCCGATTAGGTATAAATCTTCGCCCTCAATCTTATACATCATATTTTGCATTTCCGCAAAACTCATAACACCAGTTACAACGCTGCTATGAATCATGAATGGTGGAATGAAATATTCAAATCCACGTTGAATCATAAAATCTCTAGCATAAGATAGAATTGATGAATGTAATCTAGCAATATCTCCTTTTAGATAATAGAATCCATTACCAGAAGTTCTTCCGGCACTATCAATATCAATACCTGCAAGTTTTTCTAAAATATCAGTATGATATGGAATCTCATATTCTGGAATCACAGGATCTCCATATTTTTGGATCTCAACATTTTCAGAATCATCCTTACCAATTGGAACAGAAGGATCAATAATATTTGGAATAACCATCATTCTCTTTTTGATTTCTTCTGCCAATTCATTTTCTTTCACTTCTAAATCTTCTAGTTCTTGATCGATATCTTTAACAGATTGCTTTGCTTGTTCTGCAGCTTCGATATTCTTATCGCGCATGAAGAGTCCAATTTGTTTAGAAATCTTATTTCTCTCTCCACGTAAGTTATCTCCCTTTGTTTTGGCTGCTCTGTAATCCGCATCCATCTGACGTACTTCATCAACTAATACAAGTTTCTCATCTTGGAATTTCTTTTTGATATTCTCTTTGACTACTTCTGGATTTTCTCTAATTAAATTAATGTCTATCATAATATTCCTTTCTAGATATAATAAAAACATCATCCAACAAAGGGACGATGTCAACGCGGTGCCACCCTTTTTACTTAAATTGTTTCACGTGAAACAATTTAAATCACTTCATTTGCGATAACGGCGCAACCGGAAAGTATTGGTTTCACTCAAGAGCGGATTCATACAATTTCAATGATAACTCACATCAACCGTTATCTTTCTGGAAGAGATTTTGTATTACTATTCTCTATCATCGTATTTACAGATAAATTTAATCATTTTGAGATAAAATTGTCAATATTTCAAAACAGTGCTATATTATAGTTAATTAAACACTTTCGTTTAGTTTTTTGATAATAAGGAGAATAGATATGGCAAAAAAGACGCAGTACAAGCAAAAGCTCGAATACAACAACAACTACAACAGAAATAACTACCGTTCATTCTCAGTACGTTTCAACAACAAAGTTGAAAAACAGGTTATTAGTTGGCTTGAAGGAAAAGAATCAGTAAAAGGATATTTATGTGATCTAATCCTAGCAGATATGGAAAAGAGTGGAAAGAAGACTGCTAAGAAGACTGCTCCAAAACCTGAAAAGAAGGTTGTTAAGAAAGCTACACCAGCTAAGAAGACAACAAAGAAAGTTGTTGAAAAGAAAACAACAGCTAAACCAGTAGCTAAGAAAGCAGTAAAGAAGACAGCTACAAAACCTACTACAACAAAGAAACCTATTAAGAAGGTTGCTCCTACAAAAAAGAAAACTACAAAGAAAGTTACTAAGAAAAAGTAACTGATACCGAATATAGGTTTCTGCATTTATACAGAAACTTTTTTTATACCCTTTTTATCAAAAAAAGAAGCTCTATTGAGCTTCTTCATCTAATTCATCTTCAATCACTTCATCATCTTCAGGTGTATCATCAATATCACCTTCATCTAATACTTCGTTATGAGAGATATCTGTGATTTCTTCATCTTCCTCAGGTTCAAGAATCGCAATTGTTGAGATAATATCATCCTTCACATTCATGACTCTGACACCTTGTGCAGATCGGCTATAAACAGATACCTGGCTTAGAGAAATTCGGATTACAATTCCTCCAGCAGTTACTATCATACAGTCCTCATCACCCTTAACAGCACGTAGGCTTACTAGCTGACCTGATTTTTCTGTAACGTTAACTGTCTTAACACCACGACTTCCACGTCTTGTCATGCGGTAATCCTTAATTGCGGACTTCTTACCAAATCCATTCTCAGTGATTGTTAAGATATATTCTCCTTCTAGTGTTGTAGCTAAGCCGATAACATAACCACCATCGACATTGAATCCTTTAACACCTCTAGCGGTACGACCTAAAGGTCTAACTGTATTTTCTAAGAAGCGAATTGCTTTACCGTTGGATCCACCGATGAGAATTTCACTATTACCATCTGTGCTTGTAATAAATGCTAATTCATCATCTTCATTCAACTTAATCGCAATCTTACCATTCTTGTTGATATTTTCAAATTCTTCAACTGGTGTACGTTTAATAATACCTAGTTTTGTTACGAAGAATAAGAACTTAGAATCATCATTTTTTCCATATGGTACAAGAGCCTTGATACTTTCTGTCTTATCCATACTGATTAGATTTACAACCGGAATTCCCTTACTTGTACGGTTAAACTCAGGTACGTTATATCCCTTCATGCGATATACTTTTCCCTTATTAGTAAATACAAGTAAGTTATCATGTGTAGACATACTAATGAATTGATCAATGACATCATCCTTATGTAGCTGCATGCCCTTAATACCTTTACCACCACGGTTTTGTACATGGTATGTATCACTTGTCATACGTTTGATATATCCATTGGAAGATAACGTAATGATGACATTCTCAACAGGTATTAAGTCTTCATCTTCTACATCCGCAATCGCATCGATAATCTCACTGCGTCTTGGATCAGCGAACTTCGCCTTGATTTCACTTAATTCATCACGAATAATCTGTAGGACTCTATCATGATTTGCGAGAATATCCTCTAAATCTGCAATCTTAATCAACAAGTCTTGATATTCATTTTCAATCTTTTCACGTTCTAGACCTGTCAATCTTCTAAATTGCATATCTAAGATTGCTTTTGCTTGTATCTCATCTAGACCAAAGCCTTCCATCAATCTTGGCATCGCTTCATTAGGATCTCTTGAATCACGAATCGTGTGAATAATCTCATCTAGATTATCAACCGCAATTCTTAATCCTTCTAAGATATGTGCACGGTCTTTTGCCTTCTTTAAATCGAATTGTGTACGACGAACAATGACTTCCTCTTGGAAACTAATGTATCCCTTTAGTAAGTCAATCATACTAGCCTGACGAGGGACACCGTTGAAAAGTACAACATTATTTACACCAAAGTTAGATTGTAAAGGTGTTAAACGATATAACTGGTTTAACATGACATCAGGCTGTACATCCTTACGTAATTCAATCACAACACGAATACCATCCATATTGGATTCATCACGTAAGTCAGTAATACCATCTAATACTTTATCTCTAGCTAATGTTGCGATTCTTTCCACCATACTAGCCTTATTTACTAAATATGGTAGTTCATAGACAATAATACGAGATTTACCATTTGGTAATTCCTCAATCTTAGTCTTAGAACGCATAATAATCGTTCCACGACCAGTTTCAAAAGCCTGACGAATACCAGAACGACCTAAAATATACGCACCTGTAGGAAAATCAGGTCCTTTCATGTAGTTCATCAGCTCTGTTGCGGTTAGTTCTGGATTATCCATTACCGCAAAGATACCATCAATTGTTTCACCTAAATTGTGTGGCGCAACATTCGTTGCCATACCAACCGCAATACCAGATGAACCATTGACAATCAAGTTTGGATAACGAGAAGGAAGAACAGTAGGTTCTTTTTCCTCACCATCATAGTTATCCACCATATCAACCGTATTCTTATCTAAATCACGTAACATCTCTACTGCAATCTTAGACATTCTCGCCTCGGTATAACGCATCGCAGCAGGATCATCACCATCCATAGAACCAAAGTTACCATGTCCATCAACAAGAATCGCTCTCATATTCCATGGTTGTGCTAGATATACCAATGCACCGTAGATAGATGAGTCACCATGAGGGTGATATTTACCCATCGTATCTCCGACAATACGCGCACTCTTACGATATGCTTTATCCGGTCCAATATTCATTTCATTCATCGAATATAGAATTCTTCTTTGTACTGGTTTTAAGCCATCACGTACATCTGGTAATGCACGTGCTACGATAACCGACATCGAATACTCCAAAAAGTCTCGACGAATTTCTTTCGTTAATTCTGTCTCTGTGATATTTCCAGGGTCAAAATTACTTTCATCAAATTCCATAAAATCGTCTTCTAATGCCATTGTAATTTACCCCTTTCTTAGAAATCCAGATTTTCCGCAAAGTGTGCGTTTTCAACAATAAAGTTCTTACGTGGTTCAACTTCCTCACCCATCAACATTGTAAAGTTGTAGTCAGCTGCTTCCGCATCATCAACAGTCACACGAATCAATGTACGATTCTTAGGATCCATTGTTGTTTCCCACAACTGTTCAGGGTTCATCTCACCAAGTCCCTTATAACGTTGAATACTTAGACGATCGCCTAGCTCACGCTTTACTTCCTCTAATTGATTATCTGTATATGCATAACGCACTGTCTGTCCTTTTTGTACCTTGTACAAAGGAGGTTGTGCAATATAGATATATCCCTGTTCAAGAACAGGACGTAGATAACGATAGAAGAAAGTCAATAATAGTGTACGAATATGTGCACCATCGACATCGGCATCGGTCATGATAACAATCTTATGATATCTTAACTTCGATACATCAATTTCATCCATAACACCACAACCAAACGCAGTAATCATAGAACGGATCTCCGCATTTTCATAAATACGAGACTGTCTTGCCTTTTCTACGTTAAGAATCTTACCTCTAAGTGGCAGGATTGCTTGGAAGTGAGAATCTCTTCCCTGCTTTGCTGATCCACCGGCAGATTGTCCCTCGACGATGTAAATCTCACAGATAGAAGCGTCCTTAGAAGAACAGTCAGCCAATTTACCTGGAAGTGGACTTACTTCTAATGCACTCTTTCTTCTTGTTAATTCACGTGCTCTCTTAGCAGCCATACGTGCTTGAGAAGCCAATGAAACTTTCTCTAAGATAACCTTAGATTCATCAGGATTCTCCATCAAGTAACGCTCTAGCTGAGTACCAAAGATATCAGAAACAATCTTACGTACTTCAGAGTTACCTAGTTTTGTCTTCGTCTGTCCTTCATATTGAGGATCTGGATGTTTTACACTGATAACTGCAGTTAAACCTTCACGGCAATCATCTGTAGTTAAGTTGTCATCTTTTTCCTTTAAGAAACCAGATTCACGAGCATACTTATTAATCACTCTATTTAAAGCCAAACGGAAACCTTCTTCATGCGTTCCACCCTCAGCTGTATTGATGTTATTACAGAATGTATAGATATTTGCGTTATATCCATCATTGTATTGACAAGCAACTTCTACCTGAATGTTATTTTCATAACCTTCACTATAGATAATCTCATGATTAATAACATCACGATTACGATTTAAGAATTCAGTATATTGTTTTAGACCACCTTCAAACTTAAATACATAATGTTGTTTTTCAGGATTTTCTTCACGTAAATCATTAAATTTCAAACAAATTCCTTTATTTAAGAACGCTAACTGACGTAAACGATCACGTAAGATATCATGTTCATATACAGTTGTCTCTGTAAAGATCGTAGGATCCGCTTTAAATCTAACGGTTGATCCATGTTTATCCGCAGGACATTCCCCCTTTACTTCAAGAGGATGTACAGGATGTCCACCATTTTCAAACTTTACATAAAACTCTTTACTATCATGGAAAACAGAAACTTCCAACCAAGTACTCAATGCATTTACAACAGATGCACCTACACCATGTAAACCACCAGATACTTTATATGCACCGCCACCAAACTTACCACCAGCATGCAATACTGTAAAAATTGTCTCGATTGTAGAGATACCAGTCTTTTCATTGATACCAGTAGGCATACCACGACCATCATCTTCTACTGTAATAATATTGTCTTTATCAACAGTTACAGATACCGTAGTTGCATATCCAGCCATTGCTTCATCAATACCGTTATCTACAATCTCCCATACAAGGTGATGTAAACCCTTTGAAGAAGTAGAGGCAATGTACATACCAGGTCTTTTACGTACTGCTTCTAGTCCATCTAATACCTGAATATCAGAATCGTTATATGTATGCGTAACTTTCGTATCCATCTCTTGACCTAAAACAGCATCATTTTTTTCAGATACTTGTTCATTTTTCTCACTCATTGCTTACCTCCTTCAAATGGAAATATCTTTCCATTCACAATTTGAAACTCCTTCATATCTTCATTCTTCAGAAATGCAGGAATTTCTGTTGACGTAATCACGCATTGGAAATCACGTTGTACCATCTCAAGCAACTTCTTTTGACGATGATAATCCAATTCACTTAGAACATCATCCAGCAACAATACAGGTTGCTTGTGAATCATCTTTTCTATATATTTCAGAAGACTAAGTTTAAATGACAACATTGCCATTCTCTTCTGTCCCTGACTGGCAAAATAAATTAAGTTTTTATCATCCATCTTAAAGACTAGATCATCCAGATGAATACCTGTCTTCGTTGAACGATATTCAATATCCTTTGTTCTAGATTCTTTATGACATTTGATAATATCTGCTTGTAAGTCTTCACTATCTTCAACAAATGTCTTATATGAAACTGTAAGAGATATATTTGTATCGGATATCTGTTGATAGATATCTGTAATAAAATCCTGCATGCATGTTACAAACTTTCTTCTCTCTTGGATGATGATAGCCTCTTCTTTTGCCATTTGTTCATCCAAGATATCCAGATAATTCATATCTATCTTTTCATTCTTCAACAAAGAATTTCTATCTTTCAGATAACTTTGATATTTATTCAAAGAAGATAAATATCTAGAAGATACTTTCGTTATCTCTTGATTCATCACACGTCTTCTCTCTTTCGGTTGATCAGAGAAGATATGTAAATCATCAGGAGAAAACAAGACTACATTTAACAAACCAATAAATTCACTGCTCTTCTTTAGAGGTTGCTTATGTAACATCAATGTCTTTCCTTGTGGATGAATCACCGCATCAATATCTGTTTCTTGATCATCCACAAATACACAATGTATATTTGCGAATGGAGCATCATCCTTAATCAACTTCTTATCATCTACAATGCGATGAGATCTGGTCAGTGATAGATAAACCATACTCTCCAGTAAATTCGTCTTTCCCTGGGCATTTTCACCTGTTATGAGATTGATATGCGGACTCAACTCAATCGATGCATTTTCATAGTTCCGAAAATTTCTTAATTGAATGGATTTGATATACATTAGAAAACCACAAATGTCTTTCCATCAATTTTTACTTTATCACCAGGATATAATTTTCTACCCCGACGATTCTCTTTTTCACCATTCACAACAATATCCATTTCTTTAATTTTTATCTTTGCTTCACCACCTGTCATAACAATTCCAGATAGCTTCATAAACTGTTGTAAAGTAATGTATTCTGTTGTGATTTTTTTCATAGAAACTCCTTTGCAAAAAGGCTTAAAAAAGCAATATAATTATACCACAAAACTATCTAAAAATCCTTTGTCTATCGGCATTTGCAAATGCTTAACAAAGTTGAAAAAAGAACAGTTTTCACTGTTCCTTAGTTATAAGTTCTAACTGGTAATACAAGTTGTAAAATACTTGGATCTTCATCACTACTTAGGATGAAAGGTCTCATCTCACCAACGAATTTAATCTTAATTTTATCGCTGTGAATTGCTCTAGCTGCTTCCATAACATAATTACCAGAAAAGCTAATATCAAGAGGTTCACCTGTATAATTCGCAACCAGCGTTTCATGAGATTCACCAATCTCTTGGCTCTTATTTGTTAATACAATCTCTTCTTGAGAACATTGTAGACGGTTAATTGTCATATTATCTGTCTTGATGAATGTTGTACGGTCAATTGCATGAATCAAATCATTACGACTCATTTCTAATTCATACTTAAACTCAGTAGGAATTAAACGATCCGTTTCAGGATAACCACCATCTAATAATCTAGTCTGCAACACCATACCATCACCGATGAACTGAGCTTTCTTATCATTCAGATAAATTTCAATGTCGGATGATTCATCTGACGATAACATTGTAGCCTTTACTTCATTTAAAGACTTTGATGGAATTGTGACCGCAAATGTATCTTGGCTAGTAATAGAAACTGTCTTCTTCGCTAAGCGATAAGAGTCCGTTGCTGTACATACAAGCTTTCCACCATCCAAATGGAAATTAACACCAGTTAATACAGGCTTTGTTTCCTTGATAGAAGTCGCAAAAGTAGTTTGATCAATAATATCTGATAAGACAGCAGATGAAATCACTACTGAGTTTGCTGGCTTAGAAAAATCAATTGTAGGATAATCCAAAGGATTCATACCATTAATCTTAAACACAGCAGAATTACCAGAAAACTTCGTTAATGATCCATCAATAATTTCTACTTGAATTGTATCACTATCAATCTTTCTAACGATTTCTAGAAGATACTTAGATTCGATTAAGATAGATCCATCTTCTATAATCTTTAGATTATTCTTATCATCAGCAGCAATGACTTTTTGAATAGATATATCCGCATCACTACCTGTAACTGTCATTGTATTGTCTTTAACATCAATCTTTAATCCTCTTAAAGATGTCTTTGGAGAATTAGGAGAAATCGCTCTAGATACTAACTGTAGTGTGCTGTAAAATTCACTTTTTGAAATCGTTAAATTCATAATTGGCTCCTTATATGTTTAAAGTATTTTAAGTATTTATTCTTATTAAGTATGTGGATAATGTGGAAAACTATTTAAAACCCTTTATTACTCCACAATTTTAACATTTTCAGCTGTTATTTTATAGTGGAGAAAAATGTGAATAACTTATGCAAGTAAAGATTTTTCTATATCTTTTACTGCAGCTGAGAAGACTTTATCCTTCTCAATCTGATCTTCAACTTTCGAACAAGCACTGATAATTGTAGAGTGATCTCTACCACCGAATTCCTCGCCTATCTTTAAGTAAGATAAATCTAATAATTTACGGCAAAGATAGATAGAAATATGTCTTGCATTCGCAATATTCTTTGTACGAGTCTTGGAAGTGACCTGTTGTCTTGTAAGTCCATAGTAATCTGCTACAACTTTGATAATTTTCTTTGGAGATAATCCAGTCTTATCAGAGACTACAGATTGATTCTTTAGGGCATTCATGATGGTATCAAAGCGAATGCATCCACCATCCTGTTGAAATTGAATTGCATAAAACAGTACACGATTCCAAGCACCCTCTAAATCTCTAACATTTCCTGAAAAGTTTGAAGCAATATAATTTAAACCATCTTGATCAACATCCTCAATTGAATAACTACTAGACTTAATCTTCATCTGCAAGATAGCGAGTGATGTTTCAAATTCAGGGGAATCAATTCCAACAGACAATCCACTGGAGAAGCGACTAATCAAACGTTCCTCCAATCCTTTTATCTCTTTTGGTAAACGATCAGATGCGATACATATCTGTTTACGATTATTAACGAGCTCGTTATAGATGGTAAAAAAGACTTCATGAGACTTCTCTTTACCAGCTAAGAACTGAATATCATCCACAAGTAATAAATCAACAGAATACATATACTGCTTAAATTCATCAATTTTATTATTGCGAATCGCATTTACAACAGTTTCGACAAACTTTAAAGACTCTGTATAATATACCTTCTTTGTAGGATCTTCTTTTAATACGTAGTTGGCAATGGACATCAATAGATGTGTTTTACCAAGTCCTGAATTACCATAGATAAACAATGGATTAAAGAACTTACCAGGACTCATCGCACATGCTAAAGCAGCCGCATGACTTTCACGATTACAATCACCAACAACGAAATTATCAAAATTTCTATCTTTTTGGATTGGTAAAGACACAAAATCCGTTATATCTATCTTAGAAATAGGAGTTGTAACTGGCTTATTCTTAACTAGTTCATCTTTTAAGTGAACTTCAATTAATAAGTTATGATCGATATTTAAAATATCAATAAAGGATGATTCTATTTCTTTGTTTTGGCTTTGTAAGATTTGTTTATTGATAATGGAAGGAGCAGCGATAATTGCTTTATCTTCACTGAGTGCGTACAGACTACAGGGCTTAAAAAAATTATCAATGATAACGGTATCGATAATTTGATTATCACTCAAATATTGAAGAAGATTTCCCCATATTTCCTTCAGATATTGGTCGTTGCTTGTTGACATAAATAATACCTCTTAATATACATGCAATATTATTTTATGACTCATTTAGAAAGAAATCTATAGTTAAAATGTTGATAACTTTTTTATCCACATTCAGTATGTTTTATAAGTGCAATAAACAGTGGAAATATAGGAGTTTTCCACTGTTTTCCACAAATTTCAATGTGGAGAAAAATGTGGATAAGTTATACACATTGTGGATAACTAGAAAAAATGTGGATAATTTTTAAGGAATTAAAGTTATTCACACTAATATGTGAATAAAAATCACTGATAAACAAAGGCTTATTGATAGTTATCAACAGTTTTCCACATTTGTGGATAACTGTTGATTGTGGATAGTGAATAAGCTGTTGATAACTCTACTTCTATATACATAGGAATCATAAGTTATCCCCAAAAATAGAAAAAAACTCTACACATTTTTACGTGTGTAGAGTAAAACAGACTTACTTGATATTTAAAACATGTTCCTTTGCATGAATTAAATCAGTAATCATATGACAATATGGTGTAGGAATACCAAGTTGATCACCCTTCTTAGCTACTGCACCGTTGATGTAGTCAATCTCAGTGAGACGATGATTTTGAACTAAGTCTTGATGCATAGATGGATAATGTGCTGCAGCTGCTACTGATGTCTTCATGACATACTCTTTAATTGATTGTTCATCAAGTTTAACACCAGTCGCTTCACCGACTAATACAAATTCATGAATGATTGTATCTACGATACGAATCGCTTCCTCACTTGCGAAGAATTCACCGATTGTGCAATCTTCTAATGCACATGTAGAGTTCATTGTACCGTTTACACATGCCTTACGCCAGATAGATGGTAATACATCTTCATCATAAGTTACATTTAATTCTGCTTGGTTGAGAACATCAACAATCTTCTTAGCAGCTTCTTCACCACTCTTATCGATGGATTGTAAGTTTACAGAACCTTTACCAATTAACTTAGCTACACCTGGTCCTTTTAAGCCAGCTGTCCAAACAGTAACACCCATTAAGATATTCTTTTCTGGGATATATTGTTTAATAACATCTTCATGTCCAAGTCCATTGAGTAAGCATAATACTTTGGTATTTTTACCAATAATCTGCTTAATGTTTTGTAACATGGATGGTAGTTGCATAGCCTTTGTAAATAAGATAATTAGCTCTGCTTCTTTAGTAGCTTCTGTTGGTTCCATGATTGTCATCTTGATACAATCTTCTTTATCACCAACAATCTTTAAACCATCGTTCTTAATAGCGTTGATATGATCTTTCCACATATCTAATAAGATAACTTCATTTCCTGCTTTGTGTAATTGATAGCCAAAACGGCATCCCATAGCACCTGCGCCTGCAATATAAATAAACATTATTTTTTTCTCCTATCCTTTGAATGTAAAGATTTCTTTCTTGTATAGATGTAATACATCACAACATACTTTATTTACGATAAATGCGACAACAAATGGAACTACAATCCAGCTCAATAATATGATTACAATGTTGATATTACCAGCATTGAGAGCTGCTAATGGTGATACAAGTCCTACAAAACCAAATCCTGCAGATGCTGGAGTTCCGACCATCTGGAAGATAAGAACACTTAAGGAACTGATCGTAGCTGTAATCATAACTGGAAGTCCAATAATTGGATGTGTTAAGAAGTTAGGAATCATCATCTTCATTGCGCCTAGTCCAATCGCAACTGTAGAAAGTGGACTGATAATGATAATTGAGAATGACATCGCAATTAGAATACTCATTAAGAATGGTTGTAATGTTGTAAATGTGTTAATTCCTTGACTAATTAAAGCAGTAATCATGGATACATATGGAAGTGTTAATGTACCAATGTGACCAACACCTGTACCAACGATAATTGGTAGTAATACTAAGTTCAATGAACCGAGTTTTGCACTGATGAGACGAACAACTAGAATTGCGATAGCAGCCGTTAACATTGTGTTGATAACATCACCAATACCGGCAAGTTGGAAAATGTTAGCTGTATTTCCATTTAACGTTACTTCGACATACTTCCAAGCTCCTGATCCAATAAAGGCAGCTCCACCAACACAGGATGATTGAATTGGATTTAGCTTGAACTGCATGGAAATCAAGTAACCAGCCATGATTGGTGTAAAGAATTGGAATACTTGTACGATGTGTAACCAGTTGGCAAATAATGGATTTGACGCAAATTGTTTAAAGAATGTTGCTAGAATAGCATTTGGAATCAACGCAACGACAATAGCGATTGTTGCGCCATTAAGAATCTTCAATATAAAAGATCCTATCGTTTTTTTTATCTTTTTCAGACATAAAATATTTCCCCCCTTCTATATAAATTATATGAATAGTAATCACATGATCTTGCCAGTCAACAACATGTGATTATTTTTACTACATAAAGCATAGCCTCTAATTTTATGTCAAACAAGATATATTATCTAAAAACAAGAAAATAAGTTTCATAAAGATAACGAAGTTACTAAACAAGAAATAAAATGTAAAAAAAATCTACGAGAAAAAGAATCCCATTTGGGATTCTTACAGTATACAGATGTACTGATTATTCAGACATGTTAGGAATTTCTTCCTGTGGTTCATCAGCTACGTAGCGAATGCAGAGATGACGGAAGGAACCTTCTCCCTCTGAATCTGTCTTGATGTTATGCCACTCACTCAATGTCTTGTGGATGACTTTTCTTTCATCATTTGGCATTGGATCTAGTTCTACATCTACTTTAGAACGTTGTACTTGTTTCGCAATACGCTTAGCCATTGAACGAATCTTATAGTATCTTTCTTCTTTATAGTGATTGATATCGATGAGAACATCAATACGCTTATCAAATTCAGAGTTTACAGCAGCACGTAATACGGTATTAAATGCGGCTAAAGTCTTACCCATCTTACCGATTAAGATAGCGTTGTTGTCAGAATTGAGGTTGATTGTAAAGCTATCATTTAACTCCTCTAAAGCAACTTCAATATCCAAGTCGATATTTGTAAAGAAGTCACCTAAATAATCGAAGATGAATTCTTTTACATCATCTAATGTATATACTTTAGCAGTAACAGAATCACTGATTCCAAGTAAATCCTTCTTTTCTTCAATCACTTTATATTCAAGCTCATTCATAGAAACACCTTTTTCTTCGGCGGCATTTTGTAGAAGCTCATCTAGTGATTTAGCTGTATATACCTGCATTATCTCAAGCCTTCTTTCTCTGCGTTCTTGTTGATAATATTCTGAACAATTAATGTCTTGATAATATCTACGATATTACGGATGAACCAGAATAGAGACATACCTGATTGCCACATCAAACCAAAGATCAATACCATACCAATCATATATACCTGCATCATTGTATTCTGATTATTTGTAGGTTCAGGTTTACGATGATGTTTCGCAGCGTCTGCAGCAGCCTTCTTCTTTTGGAAGTAGATAGGTAACAACACAAGTCCTACCTGTGTAACAGCCATCAATAAGAATAAGATGATGTATGGTAATCCACCAACATTACCAGTGAATAACATACGGAATCCATCAGAAGGTCTAACCTGTAGGTTCATACCTAAGAATGTACCATTTACAACAGATTCAGCACGTTGAATTGCCATATACATTGCCATAATAACTGGTAGCTGGATAAACTGTATCAACATCATGGAACCAGGATTGACATTGTACTTCTTCATCAACTGTTGTTGTTCTTGAGCCATGCGCATTCTTGAAGCTTGATCATCACGACCTTCATACTTGCGTTGAATTTTATTCAACTCTGGTTGAATCATCTGCATTCTTTGCATACCCATTTGGGAATTCAAAGTTAAGGCAGCGAGTGTACCATTGACAACTACAGTAACAAACGCAATTGCACCACCAACAGTTAATACAGGTGCTAAGTGATTTAATAGCCAGCTAATAGGCCAAACAAATAAAGCACTAAACCAGTTTTCAGACTGGAAGATATCACCAAAAGTAGTAGCGTTAGAAATTAAAATAATGTTTCCATTCGCATCTTTTGGTACCGTACAACCAGTTGCAGTTACAACGATTGTAACGATTGCCATCAAGGCAAGAATTTTTTTTGTACGAGGGGTAAATTTCATATTTTCTCCTTATATGTGAACTACTTAATTTTAGCCTTTATTAGTAGTTTTTCCAAGTTATTTTTATTATCTGCATAGCTTTGTGAAGGATAATCAAAACGAACAATCAAAACAAAGTCAAAATCAGTATTTTTAAAATCAATCAATTCTTGGCACATCATACGTACTTGACGTTTATATAAGTTTCGATGTACTGCATTTCCTAACTTTTTGGAAACAGATATTCCAATCCGAGCTTCCTCCTCAACCTTTGGTTGAAAGTACAGTACAAATGATTGATTTACTACTTTTTTTCCTTTTTTGATTAGCGTTTGAAAATCTTCCGCTTTCTTAACACGATTTTTAACTTTCATCTAGAACCTCTACAGTAAGAAAAAACCACCATTGGTGGTTTTTTAAGCAGATAAGACCTTTCTTCCCTTAGCTCTACGTCTGTTGATAACTTTACGTCCACCTACAGTAGCCATACGGGCTCTAAAGCCATGTGTAGCTTTACTCTTTTTCTTGCTTGGTTGGTATGTTCTCTTCATTCATGCCACCTCCAATTACTCTTTTTTTGAACATATGCTCTAAAATAATACTTTTTGAAGAATGAAATGTCAATGAATACTATGAAATTCGTGAAAATATTCTGAGTTGATGTTGATATTATCATAATGAAATAAAAGGAGAAATATTCCATTTCATGAATGTAAACTACTATGAAAACTGTATTATGGATATGAGAAAGAATTTAAATCATTCGAAGAGTTTACAGCTGCAGTAGAAGAATATATCGATTATTATAACAATAGAAGAATTCAGGCAAAAACAAAATGGATGACACCTGTGCAATACAGGATGGCATCCATGTGTTCAGTCCAGTTCAAATATGTGTCCAGGATTCTGGCTACATATCATATTTACAGTATCTTTGGTATATCTTTCTTTTTTGAAAATTAAAAGGCTTGTATTTTGAAACAAAACATATATGATGAGCTTATAAAGGAAATGCATTGGAGGATACATTGTATGAAAGAGTATGATGTTCACCATCTATGTGTTGCAAGGTATAAGACCGGCATTTAGTTTTCTCTTTATTATTTCAACTGGTTAAGAGACAAAGGAAAATTTTTTACAATAACATTACAATTGTATTCATGGGTAGTAATTTAATAGTTAATTTTGCAAATGATAATGATGAACAAAGTCAACCAGATGATCCAGTTATACATCATATAAAACGTTATACCGCGGTTGGGGGTGGGATATTGATTAAATTGGTTATTATACTGTTTTGTGCAATATTATCTTCATGCAACATAGATAGTAAAAAAACGACTTCAGTAAATCAGTCGGATAAGATAGAGTATTTTTCCTCAGATTCTATTGACACATATACTTTTAAATATTCTAATGAGTCTAATTTTAAAGGAATAGAGATAGTATATGCAGAATGTGATAGTGGAATGCTTATCGAGAAAGAAAGCCATGTTTTTGAATTAAATAATAACAGTATACTGAAGATGGTAGTGTCAAATACAGATGTTGATATTTACTATTCTATGGAAAACGATTCTGAAAAACATATCCAATTTTTATCATCATTAGACTATACGGAAAATCAAGAAATCTCATATACACTAAAACAAGATAGGGAGTTAACATTAGGGGATGTTTTGTTATATTTAGATGCTAGGGATATGACATCTATACAATCGGAAGTTTATAATGATTGGAAAAATTTTGAGGGATTTAATGCGAGAGCGGTGATTCTTAGATTTACTAAGTAAATATAATATCTAAATTGCAATAATAAGTTGAACATCATTAGTGAATCATCCTTTAAGCAGTAAAAGAAAAGAGGTTGTAAATGAAGTAAATCTATGAGATTTACATAAACATTACGACCTCTTTTAGTTTTGTATGATTCTTGTTTTATTTTGTGACTTGGAAGAATTCTTCAAATGTTAAATCTGTTCCACCTTGTTCATACATCGCTGTTGAAACATCTGTTCCTACAAAGCGATAATGCCATGGCATATATGCATATCCTGTAATACTTTGTTTATTTTCTGGATAGCGTAGGATAAAGCCATAAGTATGTGCGTTGGCGTATAACCATTGTCCTGCTGGTGTATTTGCGAAATCTGTAGAGCTTGTACCAGTAGGTGTATCTGTAAAATCTAGGGCAAGACCTGTTTGGTTTTCGCTGTATCCTGCTTTTGCGGTTGTTTCCTCTGCTTGGCTTTCACCTAAACGACTTACACGATCTTCGTAAAGTGTCTGTTGTTCATCATAGGAGCGATATCCAGCAGTCACATATAGCTTAATTCCAGCCGCATCTGCTGCCGCAATCATGGACTTAGCCGCATCACCTGCATCCTGACGAATCTGAATGACATCGACAGTACTTTGCAGATATGGTGTTGCTAGGTTTGTTGGGACAAAGTCACGTGATAATGAATGTTGCTTATCAACAAGAACTGTAACGCTATTTGGGTCGGTTAGGTTAGAAGGTAGTGCTGAAGCAGATGGCTCTGGACTAGCTTCTGTATTAGATGAGGCGGTTGTATCAGTTGTTGTAGGTTGTTTTCTGATTAGTTCTGGATGGCTATTCACGTATACTGCTACACAGAATACACATACAGATATCACTAATAAGAATTTTAATAGTGTAGTAACACTAAAAAATTTATTTTTTATTTTTCTATCGTTTTCCATAACATTTCCTTTATATATAATGCAAAAGTATTTTAACATATAACAAAAATTTGGTAAATTTTGAACATTGTTCACGACTTCTTGTATAATGATAGCGAGATTAGGAGAACAAAATATGAATCCAAGAAATTTTTTAACAATCGCAATGTATGTTGTGATGGCATATCTGATTATACGTATGTTTCTATCCTCTAAAAGAAACGGAAAGAATCGTTTGATTATTGATGCGGTCAAGAATCTTGAAGATAAAGAAGTTTACTTCGCAAAAGTGGATGAATTGATTCATCAAATCAATGATCCTGAGTTTGTAAACAAGGGAATTGTTTTGAAGCTTTGGGGACTTGCATATCACAATGATGTAGATAGCTTTGAAGAGGTATTAAATACTTTAGATGTCAAAGCATTAATTGAAGATAAGAAGGGTGTTGTATCTATCGATATCAATGAGGATTCCTTCTTCTATCTATATCTAGCAATTCCAAATATGTTACATCATATTGGCAGAGATGATTTACGTACAGTATTACGTACGAAGATGAGTGAGTATGATACTTTACTTGATAAACAGATGTCCAAAGAATTATCTGCACAGTTTGATAAGTTCTATGATGGACAAGATGATCGTGGTCAAGTATTCTATGAAAGCTTGATGGAAGGTGAATATGAAGGATATATCTATTCCAAGACAATGATCAGTATCTACAAGAACCTAGCCAATGCGGTGTTGTACAAGATTTATCAAGATCAGGCTAAGTTTGATCAACTAGAAGAGATGAAGCCTATGCTTGAAAATTTCAATCAATCTAACGTTGGAAGAAGATGGGTTCGTAATCTGGATATTCAATTGGATAGTGATGATGATCATCATAACGAAGATGACAAACAAGATGATACACAAGAACCATCGCAAGAAAATCTATCCGAAACAATGGTATTAGAGAAACTTACGGATGCGGATACGAAAGAGGACACAAAAGAATGAAGTTAATTGCTGGATTAGGTAACCCTGGCAAGGAATATGAAAAGACTAGACATAACTGTGGATTTCTTGCGATTGATGCACTCGCAAAGAATCTAAATTTATCCATCACATCCCAGAAGTTTGATGCGCTTATCGCAACGACGCATATCAATGGAGAAGCTGTGATGTTGATGAAGCCGTTAACATACATGAACGCTTCTGGTAGTGCTGTATCTCAGGCTGTTAAGTTTTATAAGATTCAACCTGAGGATATTCTTGTCTTGCATGATGATATGGATTTACCAGTTGGGTCATTGCGAATTCGTAAGAATGGATCTGGTGGTGGTCAAAAGGGTATGAAGTCTATTATCAGTTCTTTGGGTACGGATCAGATTGCGCGAATTCGTATTGGTGTTGGTCATAGTGAAGTTGGTAATCATGATGTGGTTCCTGATTGGGTGTTATCACCTGTATCCAAACAGGAAAAGGGAACCTTTGATGAAAGTATTGCACAGGCCGCAAAAGCTGCGGAAGCTTGGGTGAGTGAGCCGATGGAAATCGTTATGTCCAAATACAACATAAAGAAGAAAAATAAGTAAGCTGCTATCGATTGATAGCAGTTTTCTCACTGTAGAATCAAGAAACGTATATAATAGTATCGCTAAAGGAGAATACATATCGAACACAATAAAATGCCTAACTGGTTATATGAAAGAATGGTAGATAATCCAGCTGTACTGATGTTGGATAAAACAAAGTCACCAATTCCTGCCACATCTTATATACAGGAAGCGTTGATCATCGCCACTTCATTTCGTAAGAAACCAAGGTCTATCTTAGTTATCAAACAGAATCTATACACAGCACAGCGCTTATATGAAAGAGTATCCACATTGCTGGATGAAAGTGAGTGTGCTCTTTTTGGCGCGGATGAATCATTGCGTGTTGAAGCGATTGCTTCAAGTCCAGAACTAACAGCACAGAAAGTAGAGACGATGGCAGGATTGCTTGAAAACCCAAATCAAGTGGTCATTACTTGTCCATCTGCTTTGTTAAGACAGTTACCATTCCCACAAGATTTTAAGGATGGATGTATCTCTATTCATACTGGGGATGATTTAGATATGAATACACTGAAACATAGCCTATTATCTGGTGGATATCAGAAGACATCTCATATTGATCAACCACTGACATTCGCATCCAGAGGTGGAATTGTAGATGTATATTCCATCAATTATGATAATCCGATACGTATTGAATTCTTTGATACAGAAGTAGAGTCGATTCGTTTCTTTGATGTCGCAACACAAAAGACGATAGAGACTGTTGAGCATGTCAATATCATTCCTGCAAGTGATGTCATCTTTACAGATGCACAAATTGAAGAGATTAGCCAAAAAGCTAACGAGATTCTAACCAAAGAAAATAAACCAATCCTATCCAGTGAAATTGAATCCGATCTAATTGCACTACAAGCCAAAGCGTTTGAATCTCGAATGTATACATATATGGCACTGTTATCCAAGAGTGCAGGTATATGGGATTACATGGAACAACCAACATTCATCTTCAGTGATGAACAGATGATATTAGACTCCGCAAAGAAACTAAACGAAGAGACGATCACCTACATTCAAGAGATGGTCCAAGAAGAGAAGATGTTACCGAAGTTTGCGGTATGGCATGATATTCATCAGATATCCAAGTATGGTAAAAAAGTAGTATCTGATCCATTCGCAGAGAATTTATCAAATATCGAAGAACTTCATTTACCAAATGAAACACTAGAAACAAAGTTATCCTTAATTCAAGAACCTCTTAAGGCAATTCTTGCCTTATCAGAAAAAGAAGTATCCATTGTTATGGATAAGTGTATCGAGATGAAGATGCCTTACCATCTTCTATTAGAAGATGGCCAACCAATGGAAGGCATTAATATCTGTACACAACCATTTGCCCAAGGATTTTATCTTGTAGAAGAGGGACTCAAAGTATATACCGCTGCAGAGATATTTGCTTATCACCATCATCGTGGAAGATATGAAAACAAGTTCCGTAATGCGGAAGTCATTCATACCTATGATGAACTGGAACCAGGTGATTATGTTGTCCATGCCCAATATGGAGTAGGACAATACATCTGTATCGAAACCAGAGAAATTCAGAAAGTAAAGAGAGACTTTTTAAAGATCATCTATCGTGGCAATACTGAGCTACTTGTCCCACTTGAGCAATTCCGCCTTGTACGTAAGTTTGTCTCAAGGGAAGGCGTTGTACCAAGACTGAATAAACTTGGTTCAGGGGATTGGGAAAAGACCAAACAGAGATTACAATCCAATGTTGAAGATATTGCGGAGCGTTTAATTACTTTGTATGCCAATCGTAAACAGAGTATTGGATATGCATTTTCTAAGGATAATGAGATGACAAAGAAATTCGAGAATTCCTTTGCGTTTGATTTAACACCAGACCAAGAAAAAGCAGTCCAAGAAATTAAACAGGATATGGAAAGTGATAAACCAATGGACCGTTTGGTCTGTGGAGATGTTGGTTTTGGTAAGACTGAAGTATCCATACGAGCATCTTTTAAAGCAGTATGTGACAACAAACAAGTTGCCGTATTATGTCCAACAACAATCCTTGCGGAACAACACTTCCATACATTCCAAAGTCGATATAAAGAATTCCCAGTTACAGTAAAAGTACTGAACCGTTTTGTATCACCAAACGAACAAAAACAAGTACTACAAGAACTACAAGAGGGTAAGATTGATATCATCGTTGGAACACATCGCTTATTATCCAAAGATGTAAAATTCCATGATTTAGGTTTATTGGTAGTCGATGAGGAACAACGCTTTGGCGTAGAACATAAAGAAAAGATCAAAGAGTTAAAGAATGGTGTTGATGTATTATCACTCAGCGCAACACCAATCCCTAGAACATTACAGATGTCCTTAATTGGTATTCGTTCATTATCCCTACTAGAGACACCACCACTGAATCGCTATAGTGTTCAAACATATGTCGTTGAAAAAGATAAGAATCTCATCAAAGATGCGATTCAAAAAGAACTATCACGTAATGGACAGGTGTTCTATCTACATAACAACATTGAACAAATTTATAACATTGCCCGTACCATCCAAAATCTTATACCAGAAGCACGTGTGGGTATTGTGCATGGAAAACTAGGTAAAGAGGAAATCGAAGATATCATGCAAAGATTTACCGACAAAGAGTTGGATATCCTTGTATGTACAACCATTGTTGAAAATGGTATCGACATTCCAAACGTCAATACGATACTTGTAGATAACGCACAAGACTTTGGTCTAGCACAGATTTACCAGATCAAGGGAAGAGTAGGACGTAGTGACCGTTTGGCATACGCATACCTGTTAGTACCACCAAGAAGACAACTATCCGAGATAGCCCAAAAGAGACTAACCGCAGTCAAAGAATTCGCAAGACTAGGTAGTGGCTATAAGATAGCGATGCGAGATCTAACCATTCGAGGAGCAGGAGATCTTCTTGGCGCAAACCAATCTGGATTTATCGACACCGTCGGCATTGATATGTATATAGAAATGCTAGAAGAAGCGATAAGAGCCAAACAAGAAGGACGGAAACAGGAAGATCTAACACCAAAACCAAAGTCCAATATCCAAACAACCAGCTATATTCCAGAAACCTTTGCGCCGGATGATTATGATAAGTTGGATATGTACCAAAAGATCGATGCGATTAAAGACGCAAAGAGTTTAGAATCCTATAAGAATGATGTCATTGACCAATATGGAAAACTACCAAAAGAGGTCAATACACTATTCTTAAAGAAACAGTTGGATATCATGTTAGAAGATGAAATCGTGCAGAACTACCGTGAGGTAAAAGGCATGAGTGAACTGACATTTTCACCACAGTATTCTCAACATGCGGATGGTATTAAACTCTTTGAAAGAATCACAAAGATCACAAAAGACGCAAAACTACGCTATACAAATGGTAGTATTATTGTGACTTTACCAAAGAATGCACAGAATATTTCCCTGGTAATTAGAATCATAAAAGCCGCAAAGGAGTCAATCAAATGAGAATTGATAAATTTTTAAAAGTATCACGTATACTCAAAAGAAGAACAATCTCAAAAGAGTTAGCAATCAACCAGCGTATTGAAATGAATGGACGTGTTGTAAAACCGGCACATGAAGTATTGGCTGGAGATATCGTTTCGATCACATTCGGCAATCGCAAGTTGACGATACGTGTATTGTCTGTTGAAGATGTTAAAAAGAAGAAGGATGCGTCCAGTTTATACGAGATTGTATCAGAAGAGAAAATCACACCTACTCTTGAAGAACAGAGCGAATAGTGATATAAAAACAATACGAGGATAAAATGGCAAAGAAGAGAAAGAAGAAATTAAATTCCCGTTTTGTGGGATTGATATTTATGGGTGTCGCTCTAGCAATGTTGTTGGTTGTGGGTAGAGAAGTGATGACTACGCTTCGATTACGTGCACAGATGGCTGAAGCGAAAGCTGAACTTGCAAAGATGCAAGAAGAGAATGAGATGTTAGTACAGGAGAAAGCAAAACTTCAAGATCCAGATTATGTTGAAAGTTATGCTCGTTCTAACTATATGTTCTCTAAAGATGGTGAGCAGATATTTTTCTTACCTGATAAAAAAGATACAGATAAATAATGTATTTTAAAATCTATAATCTCCAAACACTTTGGGGGGCTAAGCTAAGTTGATAAGAACGCTAGATATGAAATCTAGTGTTCTTTTTAGGTTGCTTTATATAGGATCCTCATACTTTTCCATCTTAATGAATCTTGTTCTATTCGTTTTGACACCAGCTCTAGATGTTTTAAGAGAAGTACGATACTTCCATTCTGCTTTGATAGCACTATACCGAAACTTATTAAAGTGACATGTCAAGTAGTTTGTGCAGCTATTACAAACACCAGGATAGTGATCCCTTCTATTGCATGTGAAAGGGACGTAATCGATACAAGAGGTTGCACACTGTTGGTCAAGTTTACGATGATTTTTGATGAATCTTCTTCGTAGTCATAATATTGTCCTCCAACTTTTCGTCCGCATGCCCTACCCAGAAGTGGAATTTAATTTTTTAATTGAGAATGTAAATTTAATTACAGTCTAGTTTTTTTATCATAAATAGTACAATATAATCGTAGAAGAAATGTGGAAGGGATACATTTTATGAAAGCCAAACATATTCATAATTTATGTGTTTCAAGGTATAAGACAGGAATTTGAATGTTTTCACTATTCTGATATTATTACAACTTTCAAATTGAAAGGATGGAGAAAATATATGTTAAAAAAGATAATTTCTGTTGTAATAGCGACTTTTATGCTTGCCTACAATTTTTTGCAGAAGAAAATAGTTGGGCTATATTATGAAAGCTGGTTGGATCTTGTAAGATGAAAAAATTTAGTTTATTTAGGATTGTATCCACCGTTGCGTATATATTACTGAATTTGTATGTCATTTATAGACTAAAATTAAGTGAGGATGGAATAATGTATTTATTTATTCTAGCGGTAATATTTGTACTATCTTTCATTAAAAGTAAAAAAAAATAATATAATCTGCTAGTACTTTGTGGTCTCTAAACACTTTGTGGGACTAACCTAAAATTGATAAGAAAGATAGGTATGAATTTCATTTATAGGCTATGTCTTAATCATTTAGAATACCTAATCATCATCAAAAAACATGACAATCACTTAGGTAAAACAAACGAAAAAAGGGATGATCTTCAATTGAAGATCATCCCAGTATATTTATGAATAACACGGTCCCCCAAAGTTTTGGAGATTCAGGTTTTCATTTTGTTGTGAAATAAGCCTTTTTAATCATGCATGAATGAACATCCTTACGGAATTGATCCATGGATAAACAAAATAGATTCCATAGATGTTCAGGGTCTTGGTGATCACTAGCCAAAGATCTTAGGTGTCCTTCATGATGACTGATAATTACACCATCCTCTAAAGGATCTAGATGATAGGTATTACATAGGTAAGCAAATAGTTCTACTGCACTTTGGTATGTACGAAGTATAACGGATTTACTTTGTAGTAATTCATCAGTAACAATAACGTTAAAGTCTGTATCATATTGCACAGTATCTGGTTCACACATCTCTACAGAGATATGTGTATTGTTTGCTTTACCACCACAGTGCCATGCACGATGATTCCATGGTAGTGTTTGGTAGACATCACCAGTCAAACCATCTATGAATGCATGTACGCATGCTCGATCAAATGTAGGTTGATTCCAGCTATCTAGATATATCTTTGGTGTGATGACTGGTTCTCCTACACTATGTAACATAATGCCTTGTACTTGGATGGTTTCACCTTCTTGGTAACATGCACTATGTTCTAATATAGCAGGTATAATACGCATATTACTTGATTACCGTGATGTTGTTTACAGGTTCAAATTGAATGACTTTGTGTTCTTGAATATAGTTAGCAAGTAATTCTACCATGCTAGAAAGGTCAGTAGAAACAACAGGAGCTTCTTTGATCATGTTGTAGTTACCACCACCTGCAGCACGATAGTTATTCATCGCAATTGTAAACTCCATATCATCCGTTACGTCTTGTCCTTGATATTGTAGGGAGGTAATACGTGAACCTACAGAGTTGGATACTTTGATTGTGTAGCTAATGCCATCCACCATATCATAGTTATAGTGTTGTGGTTTTGGCCAATCGTAGGATGGGTTTACAATGATGTTTTCATTGCGTATCATCCAAAACTCTGCTGTCTTTTCCAAATACTCTTTTAGTATCTTACCGGTTATCTTCTTTACAACAGTCGTATTTGGATAAACATAAGTACTCACCAAGTCTCTCATTGTGATATTACTTGCAAAACCAGTCGCTCCTAAGAAGAGGGCATTCGCACTTAAATCAGCACCTGTCTTTTCCATCTGTACTTTATTGAGGAAGGTGATGACCTGAGACTTGTGTAATCTCGCATCGAATTCATCGCTGACTCTCATATCGACCTGACTCGTACCTAGAGTTGTATCTAACCAAGTTTGACATGTGTCTTCTTCTTTTTGAAGTAAGGACATCATATCTTCATCTGGATCAATATCTGCCTTTAAGATACGTGGTTCAATTGTATTGTTATCTGGAAAGATATCAATACATGCAAGCTCTGCACCATTAGCAGCTGTTTGTGTGTAGTAGGTATCATACAACTTACCAGCCTCTGTACGATGTTGATGACCAGAAATCATAACATCAATTCCACGGATATTTTTTAGGATACGATAACCTTCATTTTCACCCGTATCTTCCTCAGTCAATCTACCATTCACTAAATCACGCTCAAAACCACCATGATACATACAGATAATATAATCAGGATTCTCCAAACGCTTTAATAACTTCACAGTTGCCTCAGCAGTTAGATACGCATCGATAAAACGCATATGTTTGATATGAGACTTCTGTTCCCAATGAGGAATATATTGTGTAACCAAACCGAATATCGCAATCTTCTTGCCAGCTACCTTGCGAATGACATAGTTAGGTCCAAAAGGAGCACCATGGTAATGGAAATTAGAAGTAATGCATGGAGCACCTACATTTTGAATATGTGTCATCAAGGCTTCTTCACCATAATTGAAATCATGATTACCTACATTGATATAATCATATTTCAAATCAGCCATAGCTTTTGTGATAGGACTAATTTCATCAGGAGTTGTAGAGAAGTGATGATACATCAAAGGAGAACCTTCCAACATATCGCCATTATCTAACACAAGCGTATTTTCATCCCTAAGGATATTCACTAAACTTTTAATCTTTGCAAGACCAATATCCTTTTTGGAATGATCAGCGTAACTATATGGGTAGATATACCCATGCACATCGGAAGTAGCTAAAATACGAATTCTATCACTCATAAAACATCCTCATTTCTATCACTTAAATGCTTAACTATTCTATCATAAGTTGTATATAAAATCAGAAAGAGTAGTCCTTCTATATCAGAGCTAATTTTCCATGGATATCGTAATCACACCAACAAGTGTGTATAGCAGACTACCTATGATGATCAAAGCCACAAGATATGGAAACCATCATGGCATGTAGTATCTAAGTAACCCCAGTGAAAAAAATCCAAATCCAATGCCACGAGCCCCTAAGGCAAACAATGTGCTGAGTTTCTTGGTATAGTCGCTAATACCATTTTCATCATCATTGCGATTGAAGATGTTAAAGAATCCTAATCCATGTCCTGACAACCAAATGATGGATATCAATTCAAAGACAACAAATAGGATGATAAAAAACCAATTGATGTAAGAGATAAATGCTTGTATATTCATAATCGCCACATCATAAACATGAATATTATAACACCTCAGGTAATTGATGATATGATATTGCAGAAGCGAGGAATATGTATGCTAGAACAATTTCGTAAAAAGCTAAACTTCCGTGATCTTGGAGGATATCCAACCCAAGACGGCAAGAAAGTAAAAATGAATCTATTTTATCGTGGTGGGGCACCACTCTATATGAATATAAAAGAATTGGAAATACTGAGGGGATTGGGCCTTCGTACAGTACTTGATCTACGTACAACACAAGAGCGTTTGATGAAACCTGATCCATTTATTCCAAATGTGAAAGTTCTTGAACACAGTGGAACAGTCTCTCAAGGGGGCGAGGAAATCGATTTCTCACTTGAAGGTATGAGTCGTATTGGAGAAGGTGGTAAGCAACAACTATCCATGTTGGAGAAGTATTATGCACGCATGCCATTTAACAATCAGGCATTCCAGGTGATGTTTCAGGAGATTATGATGAATCAAGTACCGATGTTTATCCACTGTGCCAGTGGAAAAGATCGTACAGGTGTTGCGAGTATGTTAATCCTATTAGCCCTGGGTGTAGATAGAGATACTGTACTACAGGATTATCTGTTGACGAATGAATATCGCCAAGAACAAATCCAAAACAAATTATCGGAAGATGCGGATATCATCAAAGACTATCCAGAAAGAGAGATACTCGATCGTATGCTTACGGGAGTGAGTGAAAGAATTGGAAATGTAGTACTTGATGCGATATTCAATGAATATGGTAGTCTAGATGCTTACTTCGAAAATGAGTTTGGCTTAGATGAAAATAAGCGTAAAGAACTAATCAACCTATATACAGAATAATAAGTAAAATTATGTCTTGAATATTAAATATAGTATGTATAGTGAACTTGTAAACCAAATGCAGTGAAGACATATTGATATGAATAAAACAGATGGAGAGTAATCTCCATCTGTTATCTTCTTCCGTGAGCGAGTCTAGCACGCACTTTGGTTGAGAAGTATTCAATGATAATGACAAGCACAATTAGTGTTAATAGGAAGGCTCCTACGTTTGACCACTTACCAGCTGAGATAGCGTTGTTGAGTGGGGAACCGATACCACCTGCACCGACAATACCAAGGATGGTAGCGTCTTTTAAGTTGATATCGAAACGATAAATTGCGGTTGAGATAAAGGATGCACTTAACTGTGGTAGAATACCACAACGAATCTTTTGGAATGTTGTACATCCTGCAGCGTCTAGTGATTCAAGGATACCTGTGTTTAAGTCTTCAATTGCTGTGATATACATCTTAGATATCATACCGATGGAACATACAGATTGTGTAACGACACCACAGAAAGCTCCAGGTCCTGTTACACGTATCCATACAAGTGCCCAAATCAACGCAGGGATTGTACGAATCAACAGGATAATTGCACGGAATACCATAGCGATTGGTTTTGGCACGATATTTGTGGAAGCTAAGAAGCTAACTGGAATTGCAAGGATGGCACCGATAATTGTACCGAGTACCGCAATTGCGATTGTCTGTAGGATTAGGAAAGGAATACCACTATCACTTAAATCAAAGATCAGCTCTGTATTTGGATGTAGTAGACCATTAACAAGTCCTTTCGCTACGTTGATACCTGAGGATGTAAATCCTGAGAAGCTGAGGGATTGGCTACCCCATACTACTAAGCTGACTACGATAGCGACGGTTAGTAAACGTATCCAAAGTGTTTTAGGTTCTTCATTGAGTTTTGCTAATGTATTTTCTGACATATTTACCTCCCGATTAAGATAACTTCGAACGTAGGTAATCGTTAATCACATCGATTAGCCAAACAACAACGAACAATGTAATGAGTATCATACCAAGATCTGAGTAAGCACGTAATCCTGTGCGCTCACGAATCAAGATACCTAATCCACCAGCACCTACATATCCAAGGATGGATGATGCACGAACATTCAACTCAAAGCAGTATAAGCAATCATCTAGGTATGTTGGTAGGATCTGTGGCATACAAGCTGCCCAGAAGG
This sequence comes from Erysipelotrichaceae bacterium, assembly GCA_022767445.1. GTDB lineage: Bacteria > Bacillota_I > Bacilli_A > Erysipelotrichales > Erysipelotrichaceae > Bulleidia. The sequence continues at coordinate 47,772 of JALENJ010000003.1, forward strand.
ATTGTAATGTTGTAGCACCGAATGACTGCATGGCCTCAAATGGACCCATATCAATGGTTTCGATACTTTCGTATAACATCTTCGCTACGATACCGATGGTAAATACAACAATCGCAATTGTACCTGCAAGTGCACCTAAGCTAAAGATTAGCGCAAAGATATATGCGTAAATCAGTGTAGGGATAGAACGTAATACAGATAGGATAAAGCGGAAGAATAACAGTGTTGGTTTATTCTTGTTGATATTGCTGGATGCTAGGATTGCCATAGGCAAGCCGATGATACATCCAACAATCGTACCGACGATAGACATCTTGATTGTTTCAATCAATGGTGAAACCACTTTAGAGAAGTAGTTGAAATTTGGGCGGAATATCTTAGCTAGAATAACGGATAACTGATTTGCACGAGAGATAATCGTATTAAGATTAAATCCAGTTGCCTGTATCGAAATATAAACAACAATCACAAATAAGATAAAGATGAGTGGTGTACGACTACGTGGTCTTTCGGCTGTGTGACCATTCTCTAGTGTAATCAACTCAGGTTTAAAGATTCGATCAAACAATGGCTTTTTTAACATTTTTTGTTTTGCCATGCTTTACGCTCCTAGAGATTCCTTTTCGTCATCTTTGGATGTTGGGATCGTCTTTCCGTTATATACCTGATCGAGGATATCTTGTGTGATCTTATCTGTTGGGCCATCGTATACGATATGACCTGAACGTACACCGATGACTCTTGATGCATATTTGAGTGCTAAGTCAACGTGGTGAATATTCAATAGGATGGAGATGTTCATTTCTTTATTGATGCGTGCGAAGTCACTCATAACCACATCTGCCATGATAGGGTCTAGGGAAGCGACTGGCTCATCTGCCAATATAATCGATGGGTTTTGGTTTAGTGTTCTAGCTAGGGCAACACGTTGTTGTTGACCACCAGATAGTTCATCGCAACGGTTGTATGCTTTATCCAAAATACCAACTTTATCCAAAGCCTCTAATGCATGTAGTTTTTGTTCCTTGGAATAGATTCCTAGTAAGACTTTGTACCATGGCATATCAGGCACATTACTTGTTAATACATTGCGGATAACAGTGGAACGACTTACCAAGTTGAATGACTGGAAGATCATCCCAATCTTACGTCTGAAGCGACGTAGTGCTTTTCCTTTCAATGTACTCACGTTTGTATCGTCTACGATGAGTTCACCATCTGTAATATCAATCATACGATTGATGGTACGTATCAATGTAGATTTACCTGCACCAGATAAACCGATAATTGCGACGAACTCACCTTGTTCAATCTTTAGATTTACATTTTGTAGACCCTTTGTACCGTTAGGATAGGTCTTAGAAACATTTTTAAATTCAATCATGTCTACTCTCCATCACTTCTTTTGTAACTAATGTACTGCAATATCATACATTAAAAATCTAATAAAAGGGGCGATATTTCTTGATATCGCCCACAATTTTCATCAAATATACTTATTGTTCAATAACAGATAAAGCCTGACGTGCTCCGTCATAGTCCTTATCTTCAGCCTTTGCATAACCTGTATGTTTGTAAATACCGAAGATCTTCTTGCCTTCTTCTGTGTTAGAAATCTCGATGAGAGAATCCTGCATTGCTTCAATAAATTCCTTGTTGTAAACGTCATCATTTGCCATTGTGATAGAAACAGTGTCGTTATAAACGTTTGGTGTAACACCAATAACGTTTAATTCATTCCAGATAGAATCTGGACGACCCCATTCTTCTTGCCATGCCTTTGCATAATCTTGACGTCCATCAGCGTAACATACGATTACATCAATCTGACCAGCTGCAGCTTGCATAAATTCAGCAGCGTAATCCAAAGTAGTTACATTATCTAAATCACTTAACTTCTTGCCATCATAGTTATCCATTAACCACATACTTGGATAAATATAACCAGCAGAACTTGTTACATCTCTAACAGCCCATTTAGCTTTGTTTAAATCATCCCAAGTTAATTTTTCGCCAGAATTAACTTTCTTCGCTAACTCTTGTCCGTACTCAGAAGGTCCAGCATAGATTAAACCTTTGTAGTAAGTAACAGGAGTATCTTTGTTTACAGTCATGTTCGCATCGCCATTCCAATCAGCAGGATTTTCGGAATCGTTAGATAAACCAGCACGTGTCGCTGTTAAGATAACGTCAGATTCATTGGAATATAATGCATATGTACCACCTGGTAACCAAGCTACATCAACAGAACCAGCGGATAGAGCTTCACCTGCAGATTCATAAGAATCACTGATGGAGATATCAACATTGTTAATGTTGTAGCCTCTCTTCTTCATGGCCTCGATTACTAAATCGCCAAGATTAGCAGTAGATGCTTTAATTTCATCGACTGGTCTTGATGGAACGAACTGAAATCTCAAAGTATCAAAATCTTTTGAACCTGTTTCAGCTGGTTGCTTACGACCATCATCTGAAGTAGTTGTAGTAGAAGCGGATGTGTTGCCACCTGTACAGCCGGCTAATAATGCTACTGATAAAACTGAAGCTAAAGCTTTTTTGATGTTCATATTTTTCCTCCCATATTGAACATATTAATTATAAATCAAAAACATTCATGTGAAAAAGTGCTAATCACAAAAAAGTTGATAATTCCCACGCGAATTCACTAACAAGAGAAAATAATAGTGAAAACTATGAAAGATATAATAAAATCTATTTTCAAGAAAAACATGCATACATAACAATTCAACATAGAATATTGTATGATAGAGACAGTGGAGAAAACATATGGAAGAAGATAAACTACTGATACGAGAAGAGATATACAAAGGAAACATATTACATGTATACAAAGACACAATTGATCTAGGTGATGGCTTAACAGCACAAAGAGAAGTCGTAGAACATCGAGGTGGTGTTGGTATCGCACTGGAAGATAGTGATGGTAAATACTTTATCGTTAGACAATGGCGATACGCAAGGCAAGAAGAAACTCTAGAATTTCCTGCAGGGAAAAAAGAAGAGGGAGAAGATTCTCTAACAACTGCGAAAAGAGAAGTTCAAGAAGAGACAGGATATCTTGGTAAAGATTGGAAATATCTAGGAAAGATATACCCAACACCAGCCTATGATACAGAAGTCATTGACTTATACTATGCAAAAGTAGATAGTTTCATAGGTCAACATCTAGATGAAGATGAAAGTGTTGAAGTTTTAAGGTATGATTTACAGGAACTGACAGAAGAAATTCTGAAAGGAAATATACCGGATGCCAAGACCATCGCAATGGTAATGTATCTGAAGGAGTTAAAACAAAGAGATCAGCTGTAACGTATTACATGCATGAAAACATATAAAGGAGAATATGCTATGAAACAGCATGTACCATTTTGCTACGACTATGTGGGTAGTTTCTTAAGACCACAACAACTAAAAGATGCTAGAGAACAGTATCAAAAAAATCTGATTACAAAAGAGCAATTAAAGGAAGTTGAAGATGTATGCATCCTTGACTTAATTCAAAAGCAGAAGGATGCAGGGTATCATGTGATTACAGACGGGGAATTCCGCCGTTCTTGGTGGCATATGGATTTCTTCTGGGGGTTGAATGGAATTGAATACAAAGCTACAAAGGAAGGTCTACAATTCCATGGTGAGAAGACAAAAGCAGAGACGGCGGTAGTCGTAGGAAAGATAAGTGGAGAAAATCATCCATTCATCGAACACTACAAGTTTGTAAAAGCACAGGAAGATGAAAATACGATTGCCAAACAGACAATTCCATCACCTGCACAGTTACTTGCACAATTAAGATTGCCAGAATATCTTGATCAGCTAAGAGAAGTATATCCAACGGATGAAGAGTTAAAGGAAGATATCGTGCATGCATATCAAACAGTGATTCAGGAATTATACGCTGCTGGATGTCGTAATCTACAGTTGGATGATTGTACATGGACTCTATACGCAGATCGTTCTTTCTGGAAAGTGTTTGGTATTACGGAAGAAATCTTAAAGCAAATTGCACAAGAAGAAATTGCGTTAAACAACGCTGCCATCGCTAATCATCCAAGTGATATGGTCATTGCGACACATGTATGCCGTGGTAACTTCCACAGTACATACGCAAATGAGGGTGCCTATGATCCAATTGCGCCATACTTATTTGCTCAAGAGAATGTGGATGCTTTCTATCTTGAGTATGATGATGTACGCTCCGGTGGCTTTGAACCGCTAAAGTATATTCCAAAGGAGAAGAAAGTCGTACTTGGACTTATCACCACAAAATCCGCAGAACTTGAAGATAAGAATCGTATCATTCGAAGAATACATGATGCAGCGCAATATGTTCCATTAGAGAACTTATGCCTATCTCCACAATGTGGCTTTGCTTCTACAGAGGAAGGCAACAAACTAACGGAACAACAACAATGGGATAAACTTGCGTTGGTAAAAGAGATTGCAGAAAGTGTTTGGAAATAAAAAGCATTTGACGTTATCCATCAATTGCGTAAAATAGTTACTTGGACACCAGTCCCGTCAGTAGCGGCTACCTGACGTTAAAAGAAAATAAGGAGATGATATATTTATGAACATGAAGACCTTTACTAGGGTTGCGATGATTGCGGCAGTCTATACTGTTGTATCATTGTTGCTTGCACCATTCTCATATGGTAATGTGCAAGTCAGAATTGCCGAAGCATTAACACTACTACCACTCATTTACAAACCATCAATTTGGGGCGTTACATTAGGATGTTTTCTAACGAACTTAATCGGTGCGATGATGGGTGTCAATCCAACAGGTTTCATCGATGCCATCGTTGGAACAATCGCTACATTTGGTGCAGCTTACTGTACTTGGTTATTAAAAGATAAGAAGATCTTTGGAATTCCAGTACTTGCCGCATTAATGCCAGTGGTATTTAACTTCTTTATCGTTGGTCTTGAGTTAGCTTATCTATTTATGCCAAACGACATTATCATGGGTACACTTATCAATGGTGCCTGGGTTGCGATTGGAGAAGTGATATCTGTTATCTTTGGTTACTTCTTAGTACAAGCTTTGCAGAAAACAAAGTTATTCGAAGAATAATGATACAAAAAAGCCTTTGAATCATATCAGTGTGTGATATGTATTCAAAGGTTTTTCTTTCTATATACTATTGTACAGAATCATCGTAGTCGCCACCCTTGATACTAAAGTACTCTTCAAAGGTTTCATTGGCGTCTACGGAATGAATCTTCTCAGCAGAATCTTTACCCACATAACGATACTGCCAAGGCATATATGTATATCCTGTGATATCTTCTTTTCCTTCAGGATAACGAAGAATAAAACCATACTTATATGCGTTATCTTGTAGCCATTCATATTCCTTTGCTTTGGCAAAGGATAAATCAAAATCTGTTGTTGTATCTGCACCTAAGATAGCGACTGCTAAACCTGTTTGTAATTCAGAATAACCAGGTCTTGCGGTAGTTTTATCTGTGCTGGTTTGTCCTACACGATCAACACTCGCCTGATAGAGCTGTTGTTGGTAGGAAGCTGAGCGGAAACCATTGCCAAGCCGTAACTCAATACCATCTTCTTTTGCGGCGTTGAATAGCTCTTCGATCGCATCGGAAGCTTCTTTACGTAATGTCCACTCAGTACCGTTAGTCTCAACTTTAGCAGCGGTTAAATCACTTGGTACATAGGTTTCATCAAGTTTATGTTTTTTATTCACTACTAAGAGGATACTATTGGTATCACTAAAGCGTGTATCCGTTTCAGGATCAACCTCTGGAGTTGGCGCATCTTTCTCCTCTTGTTTTTCTTCTGTATCTTCTGCAACAACAACTGGTTCTTTACTAGGATTCAAAAAATCATTTCTTACTAATATACTGCCAATGAGCGCAGTCACAATTAGAAACATCACCAGTGCCATGGCAGCTAATCTTTTTGTCATATAACACCTCGTTTTCTATGATATGTTAACACATATACGCAAAATCAGCATTTTTTATACATTTGTACAAAAGAAAAGCATAGCCTAGACAGCTATACTTTCGGATGATTGAATTTGATCATCACACATCGGAATACGCCACATTTCACTAAAGCTTAAGATTTCGATTTCTTCAGAATTTAGCTTTGCCTGATTTCTTTGTTTCTTAATATTATTGTTATGTACTTTGTAAAGGATATTCTTATTTACCATATACTGTACATAAAGAACTTTCTTTAGTAAGAACCAATTCGTTATGTAGTGGTAAATAGAATCTGTACGATCTTCTATATTCGGGAGATTTTGTAACGCCTCTTGGCGAAGTACATCGGCTGCGGTAATTGCGGTAGCTTTGAGTTCATCGTAATTATGGAAGTATTCACAGTCTATATTACGTTGAATAGAGCCTGCTTTAGAGGTGAATAATTGGTTTAAAACTTGGAGTATGATTTCTTGTTTTGCGTCTATAGCAACTAACTCGTTCTTACAATCGATGAATTCCCCACTAGGTTCTGTCATGCAATAGTAGATTCCTTTTGCGTAGATGTATCCGTAGTCTTTATCATCTGAGATGATAATTGCACGTTCCTCACCATTTTTTTCTAAATAGAGAATGTATGGGATGACAAGAGGTTTCCCGTTTAATTTGAAGATATCTTTGTAGCGAATGATTTGATTACTAATGGCTGTAGTGTTGACGGAACTGTGCAAACAGACACAGATTTTTATATCTGGCTCTGCTTGCAATACTTTTTCTAGTGATTCCTTAAAATTGGTTTCTATCTCTCCATCTTTCAGGTTGAGGTAGTCTTCCAAATAACCGTTGAATAGACACGCATCTCCGTCCTTCCTGGCATCCACCTTGCGGTTGAGGATCTCATAAATAGCCATAACTGACAATTTCCCTCCGATTAAATTTTGTATGTAGTTGTATCGTTTAACTAATTATAGGCACTTGTAATTAAAAAAATCCAGTAAACACGCCAATTTTATTGTATAAAAGATGATAATTAAGACAAATATGCGTTTCTGCTTGTGATAAAATCTAATTATGAAAACGATCATATGCAAAAATTATCAACAAGAATTGATTTATGAATCGTTAGCGAACCAAACAAATGGCGTAGTTGCGGACGTAAGAGTCATACCACTTTCGGTGGCTTTAGACGAACAACATTCCGATGGGTTTTCATCGTTATTGTTAATATCTCACGTTCTAAAAAAGAGAAAGGATGAATTCCCAATCTACGAAAAGATGTTTGGGTTTCCAGGATTCATACAAGAAATCTATCGCTTCACACTTGAATGTATCAAGTATCAGATACAACCAAGCACATTACCAACACGTAATGAACAAGAAGTAGAACTACAAAGAATTATCGACATTGTCTATGATTTTGACTTTGTTGAAAAAAACAATAATAAGAATCTTTCACAAGCCATCGATAAACTTCAACAGATGGATGTAGAAGTATATCCACACTTTGAAGCAGATCCATATTACGACAAAATCCTAAAACAATTACCACAATCACAACGTACAACTACAGAAGGAAAAAAACATCTACGTTATGCGTTGAGTACACGTCGAGAAATTGAAGCAATCGCCCAAGATATCGCAATCTATAAAAAACCATGTAATCTAGTCTTAACATCATGGCAATCGCAATATCCTGTTGTACAACAAGTATTTGCGCGATATGAGATTCCATTTTCAACAGTACACAACGATGTATCCACACGCTTGTTAAATCGATATATCGCGTTAGTCAATCTTGCATACTATAAAACAAGAGATGCACTCATGTCAGCTTTATATATCGATGCTTTTGGTTTCGATGATAATCGAAAGACATCCATGTTTTCAGCACTTAAATATCTGGATCAAGTATTGGTTGATGTAAAACGACCACAATATGTTTCTGATCAATTAGAAAATTCTGCTTTGTTTAAAAAGGAAAGCAAACGTTACGCTTACTATGAACAACAAGTAGATACATTGTTTGATACGATACAAGAAAGATTAGATACATTACTCAACGCAAATCAGTTTGAAGAGATTTTAATGAGCGCTTTTGAGATTGTACGTAATGAGAAGATACTCCAAAACGCTCACGAATTACAGATGGGTAGAAGCTTAAGAGCTGCACTACAGTCTATTTTGTCTGTAAAAGAGAATGAGCTAGAAGATATTCCTTTTGTTGTACAGATGTTATCTGCACAAGGAAATAATCATTCACTTTTTACAGACAGTATATGTACAGTAACAGACTTAACACATCCAGTGGATAAGAAAGAAATAAGTTATGTTGTTGGATGTAGTGGTAAGAATTATCCTAGCTTTCCAGTGCATAATGGGTTGTTTGATGAAGACTATCTTTCTATGATTGATCGTTATCCAAGTATGAAAGATAGACATCATCGATACATGCATGCATTGAACTGGATTGATCAGTCTGCAGATGAAATATACTATTCATACTCTACAAATGATTATCAAGGTAAAGAGATGCAGTTAGCCTATGAGATTCAATCTAAGATCACAGGTGTTAATGAGAATATCCCATGGTCTATCATCTCTGTGGATCGATATACAAATGTAGACCATCATCTAGAAGAAGACATTGCTAAGCAACTCTTCCTAGATGACAAACAAAACCTATACGGTTCTGTTAGTACAGTAGAGTTGTATTATCGTAATCCATATGCATATTTTATCCAGAATGGATTGGGAATTTCTGAACAGGATTTCTCGTCCTTGGATGCGATCACGATCGGTAATATACAACATCAATTTATGTATTCACTATTACATGCATGCAAGGATTCGATTGATGATTCACAAGAATTGAAGAAGTACGCATTACAAAGAGGTAGTGATGATGTTTTATCCATCGAAGATATTAAGCAACAACTACAGCCTTACTTCGATGAATTAAAGAATACACATCCAAATCAGCAGTATCTCTATGATATATCTTTAGAGAGATTATCAGTATCACTTCATCAATTCTTGATATTCATGAATGATATGGAATTGGAGTCTAACTTCATCCCTGAAGAGTTTGAATATCGCTTTAAAGAGTCAGTCATTGGAAATGTATGCTTGCATGGTATTGTGGATCGCATTGACTTATATCAAAATCTCATGCGTATTATTGACTACAAGTCATCCACACTAACAATGAGTGAAGAAGCAGTAAAACAAGGCTTAAAGCTACAGATGTTAACGTATATGTTAATTGTTTCAAAAGACTTCAACCAGAAACAATATGAGCCAACTGCAATCCAGTATATATCCATGAAGGATGAAATAATTGATTTAAATCGCAGTTACAGTGCTTATGGTGATTTACCAAAACAAGCTGTTTTAAAAGACTTGAAAGATGAGTATATCAAACAGAAGAAATCTTCTGTTTGGATTTTCAACGAACATCAAGCAGATGTCGATGAAAATGCTAAACATATTAAGAGTCCGAAAGATCAGTATGACTTTACACTCATTGCGAAGTATATAGAGGGTATCTATGCGAATTTCTATCAACAGGTATTAAGTGGAAATATTGAACTATCTCCAATTGAGGGTAGTTCAATACCTTACATGACGATGTATCACTTTAATGGTGAATATCGTAAGCCACAATCAATCGAGGTTGAAGGTATCGCCAGCAATGAACCATTTAAGTTAAGCAAAGAGAAAATTGCGGCCAAAGGAGTAAAACAAGATGAAGATCTCTGAGAAAAATAATCTATCCCAAGAACAGTCCGTTGCCTGCAATTCTTCAGGTATGGGGATTGTTGTATCGGCTTCTGCAGGTGCCGGCAAGACCAAGGTGCTTGTCTCTCGCTTGATGAAGCGTTGTGTGGAAGATCATCCACGTGTTCCGTTATCTCGTATATTGGCTTTGACTTTTACCGAAGCAGCTGCCAGTGAAATGAAGAAGCGGGTCGCTGTTGAGTTAAGTGAAATCAAAGAACTAGCTCTACAAGAAGAAAATGTAGATACAGAACTAGTTCAATACATTGATGAGCAGATCATCGCACTTGCGAGCGCGAATATCACAACGATAGATTCCTATTGTTTATCTATCATCAAAAAGTATTACAACATCATTGGACTTGATCCTGCCACAACACAGAATATCTTATCCAGTGGACAAAACGAGAATATCCAACTTGAAGCTTTCATGCATGCATTAAAACAAGCATACGAAGACCATCCACAGGATATCATCGCTTTAACATCATTCTTTTCAAGCCGAAGCGATGACTATGATGGCTTGTATCAAGCAGTCTCTAAAATCAATCGTTATGCAGAGTCTAGTATTGATCCGATTGATTGGTTTGAAAAAGCTATAAAAGCATACCCACCAACATTTGATCCAAATAGAAGTGATAACTTTACATCCTTTGATGCTTTCCCTATGCAAATACGCAAATATTACTTTGCGTCTTTATACGGACAGTTATCTCTTATACAAAGAGATATTGAAATCATTCAAAACCTACCAGAAGCTATTAATGGAAAGGGTAAGTTGATAGATAACTCTGCAGCTTTTGATAAGTTCTTATCAATGATCAATGACATGCATGCAGAGCTAATGCCAAGTCATAATGACGATACATATACCTATGCTGTATATGATAAATATAAACAAGTCATCCAGATACTAGCTGACACAAAACTATCTGGATATAAAAAAGATGAGTATCCAGAACACTTTCGAGCAATTGATCATCTCAAGAAGACACTCAAGAATATTGTGGAAGAGAGATTGAATGAAGATGACTTTGTCAAAGATGCAAGGGATACTTCTAACATCAATCAATCTTTGCTTTCCTTAGCGAGAAATACATATGAAAACACACGCTTGATGAAACAAGAGAAAACAGCGATGTATTTCTCGGACATGGAAAGATATGCATATGAGATACTCAAACATGAAAATATTGCGAAGGTAATCCGTGATAATTTACTTGAGGTGATGATCGATGAGTTCCAAGATACCAGTACACTACAGGATACGATTATCGAAAGAATCGCAAATCCAAACTGTATCTTCCGTGTCGGTGATACGAAACAATCCATTTATCGCTTCCGTCAAGCAAAGCCTGAACTCATGCGCTCTAAGCTAAATGTATCGACAAAGATAACACAAGAGACTGTTAATCAAGCAATACCCGCAAAGATCATCCTATCTAGAAACTATCGCTCAGATGCGAAGATCATCCAGTTTACAAATACCCTATTTACAAAGATTATGAATGTAAATGAGAGTAAAGAAAACTATGGGGATGAAGATACGGTTGACTGGTTCCCTCAGAATGATCATTCAGATGCGTTGATTGAATTTGCCCAGTATACAGGAAATAGCTCTGCGTACGTATCATCGGATGATAAAGAAGAATCAGATGACTTAAAACGGATTAAAGCAAACTACATCGCAAATAAAATTGCGGATATTTACAACCAAGAAAAACAAGATGCAATTCAAAATGGTACACAACCTCCATCCTTCCATGACTTTGCGATATTGGTAAGAGGGCATAGTGATAAAGCATATCTAAAAGCTGCTTTTGATCAAAAGGGTATTCCTTATAGCATTGATACTAGAGATGGATTCTATCACTCGGAAGTATGTCAAACAATTATTGCGTTATGTACTGCCATTCTTGATAATGATCAAGAACTTCCTCTCTTTGCATGCATGGTATCTAATCTGTATAACTATACAGATAATCAAATTGCTCAAGCAAAGATTCAGTATGGATCAATCAAAGAAGTTGCCAAAGAACTTGGTGTACTAGAAGACCTACAGATGTATAAAGAACTTGCGGATACCTATGGTATTGCGAGCATGTTATCGAAGATTGCGGAACATAACGACTATTTCAATCGTTTGAATATCAATCAACAGTCCAACTTTGACTATCTATTTGAAATGACAGTCTCCGCAAAATACAAATCTATCGCAGAATTCCTCAATGCATTAAAAGCTGTAGAAGATGAAGTATCTAATGAAGCAGTATCCAAGGGATCTGCAGATGATATTGTGACTGTTACTACAATTCATCATTCCAAAGGTTTGCAGTATAAGTATGTTTTCCTTTGGAGTAATACAACGAATATGTTTATGGATAATCGTGATGTATACAATATTGATGATGAATTGTATTTAGGATTAGACTGTATTACCACAACGCCATTCCGTACAAAACGAAAGACAATTCAAAAGCGTGCAATTGAATTTAAAGCGAATATGGAAGATGCAGAAGAGTTTATTCGTATTCTCTATGTTGCGGTAACACGTGCAGTTAGAAGACTGTATATCGTTGATGCGATACCAAAACCTGTGCCTTATCGTGGAAATCAATTTATGTTAGGTGACTTGTTAATACGTAATGGTATGTCTGGTTTAATACTGAGTACGATGGCGAATGAGCCAATTATGAAACAATCAGTGATTGATCCAAGCTGGGATGTGAAACTAAATTATCAAGAGCAGAAGGAGGATCAACAACTACCACACTACGGCTATTCGTCCATCGAAGAAAAAGAGGTACTAACACCAAGTTCTACAGAGTATGGTAATAGTTTACCAGCACTTAATCTGAATGAGACACGTGCTGGCATGGAGTATGGTACATATATTCATGCATGTTTTGAACAATTACCGGATCGTTTATTTACTGTAGATGATTTATCGTTTATGAACCTAAAACCTTCACAGATAAAACATCTACTGGCATTTGGTGAATCAACATTATTTAAAGAAGCGATTCAGGGAGAAATACACCATGAATATCCTTTCTATGTACAAACACAGAAAGAAAAGATACATGGTATCATGGACTTTATCGCTATCCAAGAAGATAAGATTATTCTAATCGACTTCAAGACAGACAATGTCGAGTTAGAGCAGATTCAAAAGCTCTATACACAACAAATCAATACTTATCGTAAAGCTTTACAGTATATCTATCCAGATAAGAAGATTGATGCGTATGCATGGTCTGTTCACCATGATAAAGAAATCAAAATATAGTATACTTTAGTAAACAAGGGGTAAACATCATGGCAACGATACAAGACATAGCAAATGAAGTTGGTATATCAAAAGCAGCTGTATCGAGAATATTAAATAAAAAGGGTTCATTCAGCAAAGATACTATTCGTAAGGTATATCGTGTCGCAAGAGAAATGGGATATACCCTTCCAGAGGATATTCAAGCTTTTGAAGAGTTAGACTTTAAAATCATTGCGGCGGTATTACCACTATCAAATATGGCATATTATAGTATGCTCGCATCTTATCTTGAAACTGCAGCGTATAGTTATGGCTATAGTTTGATGATATGCAGTTCATTATTTGATAGTGAAAAAGAAGAAGAATTCTTAAATTATCTAAAGGAAAGAAAGATTAACGGTATTATCTACGGTAGTTTTTCAGAAGGGGTTAAAATAGATGACACTCTTCCAATTGTCACAATAGGATATCAGATGAGTAAACAAATTCCTGTTATACGATCTGATAACTATATGGCAGGAGTGCTTGCGGCAAAACATCTTGCGAGTAAGAATTGTAAAAATATTCTCTATATTTCAGGATATCAAGCAGGTAACCACCGTGATAAGCGCTATCTAGGATTGAGGGAATCATCCAAAGAACCAGGGCTAAATATCAAGGCATATTTTACTGAGGACTACGATGGGAAGAAGAATATTGAAAGTATTATCTCTAATATGTTTGTTGAAAACCCACAGGCAGACGGATTGTTTGCGGAATCCTATACGTTGGCAGTAAAGTGTCTCCAGGTAGCGAATAATTTAGGCATTAAGGTTCCTGAACAAATTAAAATTATTGGTTATGGAAACGATAGTTTAAGTGAGTATACTTATCCGAAATTGTCCTATATCAAAGAAAACACTGAGTTGATTGCACAAAAAGCAATAGCTCAGCTAGTGGATATGATTGAGGGTAATCAAGTACTTACTAATGAAAGTATTATCCCTGTTTCAATTGAGCAGAATCAAACAACGTAATAACTAAGTGAAATCTCAGAGTTGATCATTTCGATTCTGAGATTTTTAATTATATTTAGTAAACTTGTTGACTTAAATAGTAAAATAGTTTAATTTATAACTGTAAGCGGTGACAGAAAGAGGGATATTATGACAGAGAAGAATTATAATCAAATCGCTAAAGATGTAATTAATGCAGTAGGAGGAGAAAAGAATATTAAGCAAGTACTCCACTGTGCAACTAGATTGCGCTTTAACTTTAACGATAATCAAGTTGATATCGAAAAAGTAAAAGCTGTACCAGGTGTAATGGGTGTTATGAAAGTAGGGGATCAACTACAAGTGATTATTGGTACAGATGTAGAGAAAGTGTTTGATGAAGTTGCGAAAGAGTTAAATCTTGATAATAAAAATAAAGATCAATACTTTGTGGATGAGAATTTAGACAATCAAAAAGAAAAATTATCTCTAAAGTCGATAGGAAGTAAGATTCTTGATGGCTTATCTGGCACGATGGGTCCTGTAATTCCTGCGATTGTAGCATGTGCTTTCTTCAAGTTGTTAGTAGCAGTACTTGGACCGGATATGTTAAAAGTGATATCTCCTGATAGTAATATCTATACAGTGTTGAACTTTGTAGGAGATGCAGGTTTCTATTTCTTCCCGGTGATTGTTGGATATACAGCTGCTAAGAAATTTAAGGTTACTCCTGTATTAGGTATCTTGATGGGTGCAATATTAATCCATCCAACATTAATTCAAATCGTAACAGAAGGTAGAGCATTTGATGTGTTTGGAATTCCTATGTACTTATCAAACTACAGCAGTACAATCTTACCAGCTATTCTATCTGTATGGGTGATGAGCTATGTAGAAAGATTCTTTAACAAATATATTCCACAAGCAATCCGTAGTGTTTTCGCTCCTGCATTTACATTGATGGTTATGGTACCAATTTCCTTATGCTTCTTAGCACCTGCTGGAGCATTTGCGGGAGATTATGTAGTTAACGGATTATTATCATTGCATAACTATATTGGATTCCTTGGTATTGCAGTAATTGCTGCACTATATCCGATTCTTGTTATGACAGGTATGCATATGGTGCTAATCATCACTCTATTCCAAGTGTTCGCAACACAAGGATTTGATGCGTTTGCGGCTCCTGCATTATGCTACGCAAGTTTCTCTGTAATGGGTGTAGGTATCGGTGCATTCTTTAGATTAAAGAATAAACAAGAAAAGTCATTGGCGGCTAGTTATGCAATTACAGCTTTAATTGCAGGAACATCTGAGCCAACTTTATATGGATTATGCACAAAGTATAAGAAACCATTCTATGGTTTGTTGGCAGGTGGATTTGTAGGTGGTTTATATGGTGGTATTACCCAGGTAATTTCAGCAACACTTGTACCTTCATCCAGTGTAACAGCAGTATTTGCATTCCTTGGAGCTACTAACGCAAACTTTATCAATGGTGTGATCGCTTCTATTATTTCATTGGTTGTAGCCGCAGTGATTACTTACTTATTTGGCTTTGATAAGGATGAACCAGCGATTCAAGGATAAATTATGATTCATGAAAAAATTTATCTAAATGATGAGAAGACAGGGTATGTTGAAGTCTATGCACTAGATCCACAGATATCCTACAAAGTGTATCGTAAAAGACCGGCAATGGTTATTTGCCCTGGAGGAGCTTATCTAATTTCTGCAGTTAAGGAAGGTGAAGCTGTAGCGGCTCAATATCTTGCACAAGGATATTCATGCTTTGTGTTGAGATACACAACTTTCTTGAAAGATAGAGATGAAACAAAGATTAATAAAAATGGTTACTATCCAACCCAGATATTAGAATTATTAGAAACGATACATATGATACACATGCATGCAGAAGAATGGAATATAGATACTACAAAGATATTCGCAACTGGATTTTCTGCAGGCGGTCATATCATTGGTACGGTTGCCAATAGATGGAATGATTCCTACTTTATCAACCAACTCAGTTTTATACCTAAAGGCGATGAGCTAAAACTAGCAGGTTGTATACTAGGTTATCCGATGCTAGAAGGCCCATTAAGTAATCATCCAAATATAGAGTTGAGAAAACAAGCGCAGCTAATGGAAACATGTTTGTACGGTCATCAAAAACCAACGGTTGAGGAAAGAGAGCAATTATCGTTAATAAACTATATAACGAAAAATACTATCCCTACATTTATCTGGCATACTACAGATGACAATGTCACCTCCCCAGAATTAACTAGTAACTATGTGCTACATTTACAACAAAAGGGTGTAGTATGTGAATATCATTTGTTAAGTGGTGGCAAGCATGGTTTATCTATTGCGAATGAATTGTATGCAAAGGATGATACAGAGATAAATAGTCGAATTGAAAAGTGGTTTCCTCTAGCAATTCATTGGCTAAAATATATAAAAGATGAAGGTGAGTAGAATGAGAAAAGAAGATCTGAGTATATTTGAATACAGAATGACGAAAGAAATAAAGTATGCAGATATGATAAAAGAAGAAAGACTATCCGGCAGAAGTGAAAAGATCTCATACTTTACAAAAGAGTCTGGATATGTCGATGGATTCATATATAGACCAGATGATTATACTGGTGAAAAAGATCTTCCAATTATATTTAACTTTCATGGTGGTGGAATGGTATTGGCATATTGTGAACAAGATGGTAAATATTGTCAATATATTGCAAATCAAACATATTCAGCTGTCATTAATGTGGATTATCCAGTCGCTCCTGAATATAAGTACCCTTTACCAATTTATGCAACATACAGTTTTATTCAAAAATTACTACAAGATGCAGATAAATATCATCTAGATAGAGGACAGATATCCTTAATGGGACATAGCGCTGGTGGTTATATGTCGGCAGCACTATCGATATTAGCTTCACAGAAAAAAGATATCATATTTAAAAAGATGATTGTGGATTATGGTGTACTAAGACAAGATAAAAATCCGGAGTTTAGGAAAGCAATTGACCCGAATAAGGCTATTCCAGTTTCTCGTATGCAACAATACTACAACTGGTATTTTGAAAAAGATGCAAATCCTTCAGAATGGTTAGCAAGTCCTTGTAATGCTCCAGGAAGCATTTTCCCACCTACTTTTATTCTCGTTGCGGAATATGATGCATTAGCTGAAGAAGAAAAAGAATTTTATAATAACTTGTTAGAAAGTAATATTCCATGCAAGTTAAAGGTATACCCTGATTGCATGCATGGATTCACACATGATTGCTTTACTGAATACAATCCAACACAAGCAAAGATTGCTTGGGAAGATATGGCAAATTTCTTGAAAGAGATAAAGGTAGAAACCTAGGAGATCATTCTCTTAACTAGGATTTCTACCTTTTTGTATGTTTTAAATTGTTGTTTGTTCATCATCTTGTTTATCCTGCTTTGCAGGTAAGATGATGTTTGCACGGTAGAGGTCTCCATCGATCACGATGTTGAAGTTACCACCTTGTAGTTCTACGAGGTTTTGTGCGATGTTGAGTCCTAGACCACTACCTTAGGTATAATGTGATTCATCTCCGCGTACGAATCTTTGCATGAGTTTGTCTGCTGCAATGTTTAGCGGCTCTCGACTGACGTTCTTCATAGATATCATGATGTTATCATCGACTGTCTTAACAGAGGAGATATGAACTCTGGTATCTGGTTGTGCGTATTTAACCAGATTGGTAAACAAGTTAGCGAATACTCTCCACAGTAACTGTCCATCAGCCATGGCAGAATGGGCATTGTCGTCAATTTCTTTGACGATTTCTAGACGGACATCTCAAACTTATCGGTATATTCACCGATTGCTAGTTCTTTAAAGGCTGGTGTAAATAGCTCAGTATCAATCTGGGAGCTGTTTTCACCTTTCGCAAAGCGGTGTATCGCATCCTTCAGCAGTAGGGATTGATAGGACCACCAGAATACAACAGTAACGAATAATACAGTAGGAAAGTATCCAGCTGTGATCAATAATAACATCAATATAAAGATGCATATCGGTGCGATAATCCCGGTTAATATCATCAGATATGTCAGGATACTTGCATTTGCGAATCCGTAATGATATCCCTGTTGATAGAAGTTAATGACGATATCTGGGAAACCATTCCTAACGATGTAGGTTACACTGAGTTCTATGATAATTCCTGTATCAGGCATAGATATCGAGTGGAATTTTATTTAACCAGTTTAGGGTAATACCTTCTTTGTTTTCTACATGTCCTGTTGCACAGAATAAGAAGATAACTGACGCAAAGAAAACAATGAAGGAACCAATCGCCATTGTGATTAATTGATAACGATATTTATACTGTAATGCATAGATTGTATCACTATAGTAGAAGTTATCTTTCGCAATCAAATCTGAAGATAATGCATATTCAATACGATAGGTAGGCTCTGTACCACGAATAATATAGCTTTCATAGTAACCGGTCGATCCCTCACCATAGAAGTAACCATTACCACGTAATGTAGAGTTGATAACTTCATAGTTTCGATAGATAAGTTGGTTCGTATCTCCTTTGTAAATAGAGATACTTAAATTGCATTTATCACGATCAAAGTTATTCTCGGAATATATTTTTTGCTCGTCGGTGATTAGTACGTATAGTACGGCACTTCGTGTAGTTGAGGCCGCACGTGCTTTGGCATCTGCGGTTTGACAGTATCCTGAGATACCGTCATATCCTCCAGAACTGGATAGGTAGATGATTGCGTTTAGTGAGATGATTCCGCAGATGATACTCATCGCAAAGAACACCGTCGCAATGATTTTAAAGATGAACTTTGATCGAATCTTATATGTTCTTTTCATTTGAATCCTCCATCTTATAGCCTTGTCCCCATACGACTTTTATGTATCTTGGCTCAGATGGATCAATCTCGATCTTCTCTCGTAAGTGGCGAATATGTACAGCGATTATGGATTCACTACCGATTGGCTTATCATGCCATACATTTTTATATATTTCTGATGAGGTGAATGCTTTTCCTGGTTGTCTCATTAACATCTTTAAAATACCGAATTCCATTGGTGTTAATGAGATTGGCTGTCCTTCAACACTGACTTTCTTTGCGGTATCATCAAGTGTTAAACCGCCGAGAATTATTAACTTGGTATGTTTATTCACATCACCAAAGTGTTTGTATCTTCTTAGCTGTGCTTTGATATGTGCCACAATTACATCCAAGTAAAATGGTTTTGTAATGTAGTCATCTGCACCGATATTGAGTCCGTTAATTTTATCGACGTCTTCGCTCTTTGCGGATAGTAGGATAATTGGGATGTTGGTTATTTGACGAATGAGTTGTGTCGCTTTAATTCCATCCATGACCGGCATCATGATATCCATGAGTACTAAATCGATATGTTCCCTTCGTACGCACTCAACAGCTTCTTTTCCGCACTTAGCAGTGAGTAGACGATAGTCTTCTTTGGTTAGGAATATTTTGAGTGATTCTAAAATATCTTCATCATCTACGATTAGAATTGTTTCCATGGCACGTATCTTTATTTTATCAGACTAAGCGTTTTTGGTATCCTCCGATGACATTAACTCTTGTGTGAGTAATGACAAACGCTTCTGGATCTAGTTTACGTATTTCTTTTTGTACAGAGTTGACTTCGCTTTTGGCAACGATTGTGACGAGTACTTCTGTATGGTTATTGGTATATGCTCCTTTGCCATCCCAAGCGGTGACACCACGGGCATATTCTTGCATGATCATCTGTTTGACTGCAGGGACATGCGTGAATATCATTAGCTCTACTTCAATGTTTTGGTAGTGCCAACGATCGATTGTTACAGAAAATATGACAATATAAATAATGGAATACAGTGTAGTAGACACATCAAATAAGATTGCCATTAATGTAAATAGTATACCATTATATAAGATGTTAAATAAACCAACTGATATTCTTTTTGACTTATGACTTAAAAATAATCCTAATAAATCTAAGCCACCGGCACTTGCGCTATTGGTTAATATCAATCCACAACCAACTCCACCAACAAGAGCTGCGATAACTATGCATGCAAGTTTATCGTCTAGGATAGGCGTTGCGGGTGCTACAACATAAGTAAATATGATGGTCTGTAAAGCAACGGAAAGTATCGTACCTGCTAACATGCGTTTCTTCATTGTCTTAAAGGCGAGTATAAACAGTGGAATATTGAATGCTAGGTTGATAATACCGGCAGTATCTACACCTTTAACATTTGATAGAAATAGTGTTCGAATCATCTGTGCTGTTCCAGGAACACCACCTGAATATAATTTTAGGGGGACTAGGAATAGGTTGACTGATAATGCATATAGTGTTGTACCTAGAATAATCAGTAAGATATTTAGGGGTGTTACTTTCTTTGGTTTTACATAGATTTCCTGTGACATGAAAGGTTCCTCTTTTTTCTTCTATTATCATAAAGAAAAAGATGGTATTTTCATACCATCTTAAGAAAAATATTTTAGTAATTTTCTTTCTTAACTTCGAAGAAGCTTTCCTTATATCCGCAGAGTGGGCATACTTTTGGAGCTTTCTTAGCTTCAATTGTATATCCGCAGATTTCACACTGCCATACGACTGGCTCTTCTTTTTCGAATACTTGGGAGTTTAGAACGTTAGCCTTTAGCTTTTCGTATCTTTCTTCATGGTCTTTTTCTACTTTAGCAACCATATCCATCTGAGCAGCGATACGTGTGAATCCTTCTTCACGAGCTTCAGCAGCCATTCTCTTGTACATGTCTGTCCACTCGTAGTTTTCACCATCAGCTCCCATTTGTAGGCACTCTTGTGTTGTAGGGATTTCGCCACCACATAATGCCTTAAACCATTGCTTTGCGTGTTCTTGTTCGTTACGTGCTGTTTCTAAGAAGATGTTAGCGATTTGTTCATAGCCTTCTTCACGAGCCTTCTCAGCGAAGAAAGTGTACTTGTTGCGAGCCATTGACTCGCCAGCGAATGCATCATTTAAATTCTTTTCAGTTTTTGAACCCTTTAGTTCCATTGCTTGTGTCCTCCTCATTTAGACAATCTTTGCAAATACCCTCAAAAATAGTGACGTGGTTGATAACTTTAGCTCCGGTGAATTCTTCTACCTTTCTATCTGGGCAAGAATCGTAAGGCATTTCACCAAGGTCGATCATCTTTCCGCATTTCGTGCAGCGTAAGTGATCATGTGGGGCAGGGTTACCATCGTAGAAGTTATAACCTTCTCCTGTATATTTACGAATGATACCTTCTTGGACGAGAAGATTTAGATTTCGATATACAGTAGCTAAGCCAATACCAGTCTCCTTTTTATCAAGGGCTTGTTTGACTTCTTCCGCAGTCATATGCGTACCAATGCCTTGAATAATATCTAGTATTGCTTGTTTTTGATAGGTCTGTCTTCTTTTCATATTCGCCACTTATTGAGAACTATTATCATTATAGTCGCTTTAGTGGTGAATACAACCCCTTTGTTAAAACTTTTATACAATTATATCTAATGTTAGAAAACACTAACTTGAAAATCTTACATTATTATGAAAGTTAGACACAAGAATATAAGAAAAACGGCAGATAACTGCCGTTTAAACTATGATAATGGTTCTAGGATTGTGTATCCTTGTTGTTTACATGCGCCAATTGTTTCCGCATTGGCAATCACGCATGTATTTGCGTCATTCAGCGTTGTTTTGAACATCTCAATGAAGTTTGCTAGATCTTCTGCTTTCATGGAGAGTATCTGCTTGCGTGCTTTGCACATATCTTCATAGGATACATTGCGTAGGTAACGTACATCTGCCAGGCGTACTTTAGCGGCTGGTGAGAGTAGTGGCTCTGCTGCAGCGATGGTACCGATAATATATCCTGTTAAATCTGTATCTTGGCTATTTGCAAGTTCTTCAATCCGTTTGTAGATATTCTTGTAGATATCAATGGATTGTAGTGGACTTGGATCACGATAGGAATAAGCACCGATATTTCCAGTTGGACTTGCAGAGAAGCCTGTACCATATGCATTACCCTTTACGCGTACTTCTGTCCATAGGTAATCATAGCTGAGTAGGTGTGATATGACTTGCATGCATGAATCATACTTGAAGTCGTAGTTGGTAATATTGTTTCCAGCTGCGGAGTATGAAATACCTGCTGGAATCTGAATGACTTCATGCTTGTCTTGTAGTAGTGGGTAGTGAACAACCTTACCCTGTGCTTCAACTGTATGTAGTCCTTGAATGAGCTGTTCGATGATATCTTTGTGATCTCCTGTAATACTTGCGGTTAAGCGATCTTTGGAGAATAGTACATCAGCGTACATCTCGAACTCGTTGATTATCTCATCAATCTGTTCGTCATAGTTTTCTTCTAGGTGTTTAGCGAAGATTGCACTTTCATATCCACTTGTATATTCACGGAATACGCCTTCTGCACTGTTGTGTGCGGATACTCTGCGCATCGCTGCCGCATGACCTGACATGATCAGTGATTGTCTTGCGGTTTCGTTATCCTGTTTTAGTAGTGGTAGGATATCTTCTTTGTTAAACTGTGTTTCTGTTAAGATTTCAAGAATGAGGGGTACTGCTTTATCGACGTTGCGTTCTAATACGGAGCAGGATACTCCGATGACTGGAATACATGCATCACTGCGGTTGTCTGGTGAGTATGCGTCGATAAAGATATTCAATGTACCTAGGTCTTTATGAATTGCTTGTTGCAATTCACTAACAGTCTTGTTTTTGGTTGGTAAATTCATGAGTAAATCAGAGAATTGACCAACCACAGGTAGATGTTTCACAGTGATGCCTGAAAGTGAGAAATAGAGTTGTAGATAGACAATACCTGAATCCTGTGCGGGATGAAGAATCGTAGGGACAGAGTGAATCTTTGTAATCTCTACTGGGAAGTCTTCTGGCTTTTCATCGATCTCAGATAGGGCAATCTGCGGTAGTGTATCGAGTTGTTCCTTGGTGTCTGGTGTTTGTTGCCATGCATCCAAGGCGTTGTTTTCATCAATGAATGCTTGTAGGTTATCTTTATTGTCTTCTTTGATTTTCGCAAGACGTTCTTTTTCATCTGCGACGCGTTTTGCGAACATCGTTGTATCTGGAATCGTGATGAGACTATTGAGGTGCTCATCATCCAACAGGAAGGAGGATAATAGTTCTTCAAAGTATCCTTGTTCCATCTTATTGCGAAGTTCATCAAATAGGTATCCAATGGATAGTGGTTTGGATGGATCTCCATCGTATAACCAGGAATCCATTGCACGTCTGCCATACATGAGTCCTGCAGGTTCATGACTTTCCCGATAGAGGAATTCCATCTGGTTGATGGTTGCCTTGAGTTCTTCGTGATCAAGTCCATTTGTGACTAGGTCTTTTGCGGTATCTTGTAGTGCTTTTTTGACTTGGTTGAATTTGTTTTCATCGCTATTGCGTACGGTGAGTATCATCCATGGTTGTTGGATACCATCGTATAGGTCTAGTTCTACATCTTCTCCTAGGTCTTTCTCTAGGATTGTTTTCTTGAGTGGAGCCTCGTTGTTAGCCACGAGTGTTGAGGATAGGATTGACCATGCGATGTTTTTTTCGTAGGAGTCGAAGTTGGAGATGATCTTTGCAAAGGAGATGTGGGAGTGATTTTCTGTTGGCTCACTCTCGCTTACTTCGTAGTGTACTTTGTGTTGTGTTGCTGGTAGGACTTCTTGCATTGGGATGGTGAAGTCCATCTGTTCTTTTTGGTATTGTCCAAAGTATTCATCGTTGATAAACGCAAGTGATTGGTCGATATCTAGATCTCCATCTAACCAAACTCTTGCGTTAGATGGATGATAGAATTTCTGGTGTGTTTCGATGAACTTTTCGTATGTTAGATCTGTGATGTATTTTGGATCTCCACCTGAGACATAGCGGTAGCAATTATCCTTGAACAACATACGACTGAGTTCATCGACAATTGTTTCGTCAACGGATGAAAAGGATCCTTTCATCTCGTTGAGGACGACACCGCTGTATTGCATGTCTTCATTCTTGTCATGAATTTGATAATGCCATCCTTCTTGTAGGAAGATGTTTTTGTTTGTGTAGATTGCTGGGTGGAATACAGCGTCCATATATACGGACATCAAATTCATGAAGTCTTTGTCGTTACGACTTGATACTGGATACATGGTTTTATCTGGAAATGTGAATGCGTTTAGGAATGTTTGTAGGCTACTCTTTAATAGTTCTACAAATGGTTCACGTACTGGGTATTTCTTTGAACCATTTAATACGCTGTGTTCTAGAATGTGGAATACACCTGTATCGTTATCTGGGATGGTTTTAAAGGTGATTGCAAATGTTTTGTTTTTGTCATCTCTTTTTAACCAACATAGTTGGGCACCGGTCTGTTCATGTTGGAACATGTATAGTGTTCCGTGTGCATCTGGTATATCTTTGATTTGTTGTAATACAAATCCATGGTATTTGTTGTTAAGTACTAAATTCATAGGGTTCCTCCGTGCTTGTCTATTTTACAACATAATTGGATTCCATAGAAGAAAGCTGCCTGAAATAAAAAGACCAAAGCTTAGCTTTAGTCAATGATTTGGTTGATAATGATTTCGGCACGTCCTAGGTTGATGTGATCTCCTTCATGGATACGAGCTTTTCCAAGTGGTGGAAGTTTAATACCATTGAGGTATGTGCCGTTATGTTCGGATACGTCTGCTAGGTAGATTGTATTGGATTCCATCAATATGCGTGCATGTTTACGACTGATTGCTGGTTCACTGATGACTAAATCGCAAGAAGTCGCCTCACGTCCAATTAAGCAAGGTAGTTTATCGATCGTATGATCGTTGACTTGTCCTGCTACTTTGATGGTAACGAGTATCTTTGGATCAACATCATCTAGTTTTGTTGTAGAGAAGATCTCCTCAAACAATGCGGATGAATCATCGTTGTTTGATTCATGAATTGGTGTATCTAGTGAATCAATCTTAACAGGATCCATTGCAGGTCTGACTGGCATGACTGGTCTTTCAGCGTCTGTTAGAACAGTTGTTTCGGCAAGTTGTTCTTGCGTTGGGGCCTGTGGCTGTACTGGTTTTGGTTGTACAGGCGTTGTGATGTTTGGTTTTTGTCTGGCAATCTTTTTGGTTGTGCCAACTTCTTTGCCTTCGGAATCTACGTAGTAGATATTTTTCTTGAATGCTAAAAAGATAACTGCGATTAATAGTACGACGTTTGTACCAGCTAATGCTAGAATTATTAATCTTGAGATTGTTGGATCACTCAGCATAATTTACTCCTTATTTATGTTTGTTTTTATTTTACAATATTGTTTACATTTTTTCACTAGTACTTGTTTCGTCATGTACTTCCTCAACGATTGGATTTGGTTGGTTGAGGGAAGTATTGCAGTAGATATCATCGTAGGCTGGTGGATTGATTAACGCATCGCTCTTGGACTCTAGTTGGATAGTACGGAAGACTACGATATCTAGGATGATAATAAAAATAAAGAAGATGACGAGTCCTAGGATTTCGTTTACCATCAATGTTCCATCGAAGATGGCATGCAGGATGGCAGGAAAGGCGAAGGCTGCACCTAGGGTTAGGTTACGTGCTTCTTGGTTTCCCTGTGCTTCCGCAACTTTTGCCTGTCCGTAATATAATCCCATGTATACCGCAAAGCTCATGTGTCCTGGTATGGTCAACAGTGCTCTTTGGGCTGCTATGGCGATACTCTGTGTATTAAATACGTAGAAGACATTCTCTAATGCCGCAAATCCTAGGGATACGAATACCGCATATACAATGCCATCGAAGCGGTAGTTAAATTCCTTGTTCTTCCAGGTGAATCGATAGAGGAAGAATAACTTAGCACCTTCTTCGATTAGACCTACAAATAGGGCGGTTAGAATACCATAGTTCATCTGTGTTGGTTGGAAGATGATTGTTAATAGATATATTACGATGCGATCGGATATCAGTTCTAATACAATTGCAATCGCTACCGCAAGAATACCGCCAAAGATACATTTCAACAGTAGTAATGGGGATTCTTTTTCTTTACTATCGTTGCGATAGATGTATACCATCAACATCGCTGCTGGTAGGATGGCAATCATAATATAGAATATAATCACTGGTGTTGATAGGGATTCGTATTGGTTAAACATGGATTAGCACACACCTTTCTCTTCGGATTGACGATGAACATAATCATAAATCTGATTTTTTGAGATACCGGTTTGTTTGGCAACTTCTTTAATCGCTGCGCTTGTGGACATTCCGCTTGCGATGGATTGATTTACCATGTTTAGGATCTGTCCAATGTCGATATCTTTTTCATAGTCGTCGTGTTTTCCGTCTATCACCACAACCATTTCGCCTTTTAGTTCGTTGGCGACTGGAAGTATCTCGGAAATTGTACCACGAATGAACTCTTCGTGTACTTTTGTTAGTTCACGAGCGATGCAGATGTGTCTATCTCCTAAGACTTCTAGGCAGCTTTTTAGCATCTTTTCGATGCGGTGTGGTGCCTCATACATGATCAGTGTCATTGGGTATGATTTATACAGGTTTAACTTTTTTATGCATTCGTGTGTCGATGGTGGTAAAAAACCGATGAATATAAATGGTTGGGCTACTAGACCTGATGCGACCAAACCATTTAGGAATGCACTGCAACCTGATATTGGTACAACATTGTATCCTAGTGCTGTTACTTCACTAACAACTCGTTGTCCAGGATCATTGATCAAGGGGTAACCTGCATCGGAGATCAGAGCAATATTATTGCCCTGGGATAATAGGTTGATAATACCCTTGGTGCTGGATGTTTCGTTGAAGTTTTGGTATGTGATTAAGCGTTTTGAGATGTTAAAGTGTTTAAGTAGTTGTCCGCTGTTTCTTGTGTCTTCGCAGGCGATAATATCGACGCTGTTTAGGATGTCGATTGCCCTTGGTGTCATCTCATTGAGGTTACCGATTGGGGTAGGTACTAGGTACAGTGTTGGTTTTTCATTTGAAAAGGATTTTTGGCGTATCATGCGTTATCGCCTGCTTCCTTTTTCTTTTTACCGAATGTACGTACAGTCACTTTCTTATGCTCCGCAGGTTTTTTATTTGTGTGATGCATATGATTGTTTCGTTGTCCTTGTGGTTTGTTTGGACGTTTGTTGTTGCGAGTAGGTTGTTTTGGTGTTTCTACGGATACTGTTGGTAGTTCTGTAGAAACATGAACAGCTTTATCCTTTACAACCGGTGCTTGGACACCATCATGGACGGTTGTACGGTGAGTTGGTTTGTTATCCTTGTTTTGGTTTTGTTGGATGAATCCTTTACGTGGAATT
Source organism: Erysipelotrichaceae bacterium (assembly GCA_022767445.1). Classification (GTDB taxonomy): domain Bacteria; phylum Bacillota_I; class Bacilli_A; order Erysipelotrichales; family Erysipelotrichaceae; genus Bulleidia. Next base: position 75,167 of record JALENJ010000003.1, read on the forward strand.
GCTTTTTCACGTAGGTTTTCCAGGGAAATAAAGAGTACCTGTTCACGGTTTTCTAACTTGGCTTCTTGTTTCATGACATTCAAGTTCGTTAAACGGTAGATATTACCGTCGTATTCCACTTGGGAGCCCATCTTAGGTAAGCCTGTTGTAAGTTCTTTGTATTGGTCTTCTTCGTACTTGAGGCAGCACATCAACTTACCACACATACCGGAGAGTTTTTCAACGTTGAGGGCGAGTTGTTGGGTCTTTGCCATATTGATAGAGATGACATCGAAGTGGTTCTTGTATCTAGAGCAACATGTTTCCATGCCGCACATGCCGATACCACCTACCATCTTTGCCTTATCTCTTTCGCCAATTTGGCGTAGCTCAATACGACAATGTAGACGTGTACCTAGTATCTTCAAGAGTTCACGGAAATCGACTCTTTGTTCTGCAAGATATACGAATAATACTTTGGAACGATCGAGTGTGTATTGTGCACTCATCAGGTTCATCTGTAGGTTTAGATGGCCTATCTCTTCTTCGCATATGCGATAGGCTTCGCTTTCAGCGATGGCATTTTCCGCATATTGTTTTTCATCTGCGGGTGTCGCAAGTCGAATGACAGGCTTGGTTGGCATATGTAGGTTGAATTTTTCGATGCTTAAAGCGTCCGCATCGACTTCACCCATCTCTACGCCTTGGGCTGTTTCTACAACTACCCAGCTTCCTTTTTTGATATTGGCTTCATCACTACCAAAGGAATATGGTTTTGTTGCGTTTTTGAAGCGAACGGCAACGGAATACGTATATTTTTCGGTTGGCTGTGTTTGTTGTGTTGCTTTGAGCGGACAACCGCATGCGCCATTTTCACATTCCATGCTCATGGTTGAATTCCTCCAGTCTATAGAAGGTTTGATCCATTAATAGGTTTAGGTCGTTAAATCTATTTACTTTATCTTTTTGTTCTTGCAAGATAATGATCAATTCCCCGTATTTTGTTTGGTTATGTATTTCTTGTTGAATGAGTTGTGTATACCATTTTGGACCTTGTGTATGGTTACAGATGATATCATGTGCAAACAACAACATGAAATCAAAGAACCCATTCAGTATCGTGATGTTATCTTTTTTTGCCTTGGATGTATCTTTTTCACTGGAACGATATGAGATGTCATAGTCAACGAGTAGTTCGTCTCTATCGCCTGCTAAGTTGTAATACTGGCGAAACATCATCTGTATCTTTTCATAGTTACTACTATCCGCAAAGTCTTTCATCTGTGTGATGTCTTTGCATAGATGGGATACAAAGTAGGCATCTGTATCAGGTACACCGTTTTCTTTTGCCTGGGCAAGAAGATATTCTTCTTGTAGCGGTAAGAATGGGATGAGTGTACAACGTGATACGATTGTCGGTAAGATGCGGTCGATATTATCGGTGGTTAGAATTGCGATCACTCCTGAGGATGGCTCTTCTAGAAACTTCAGCATACTGTTCTGTGCAGAGATACTGGCGTTTTCTATGTTTTCGATAATATAGACACGATGACCGGAATTGCTCTCTAGGGCTGTCTTTGAGAATCTTTCTTGGATTTGGTCGAGATCATCTTTTGAGATTGCATTGGTTGAACCATCTAGGATGACCATGTCGGTGAATTCTTGTGATTCAACGCGATGACATGTATTGCACTCTTGGCAGGCGATTCCCTGTTGTTTTTCGCAGAATATGCTTTGGGCAAACAGGATCGCTGCTTCGTGTTTGAGTGTTCCATGTGGTCCTGATAATAGGTATGCATTTGTAATGCGATTATGCATGCATGCATTTTCTAATGCATGGTAGAACAAAGGTTGTTGTTCTTTAAGCACTTTCGCAAGCATCTAGAAGCCCTTTCACGATGGTGTATGCTTGTTCGATGACTTCGTCAACGTCTTTTGTGGCATCAACGATAATCATTCGATCAGCGTATTTCTTTAGGATTTCTTCGTATCCTTGGTGTACGCGTTGGTGAAATTCGATGCTTTCTTGATCGAGGCGATCAAGGACTGCTCTTCCTTTTTGGATGCGTTTGAGTCCTGTTTCTGCATCGATCTGTAAAAAGATTGTCTTATCTGGCATGTGTCCTTCTATCGCAAATTGGTTGATGTTGTATACTTCATCTATACCAATTTGGCGACCACACCCCTGGTATGCAAGTGAGCTATCCACAAAGCGATCGCTAATAACGTGGATACCATTCTCTAATGCTGGTAAGACTTTATCGCTTAGATGTTGTCTTCTACTTGCGGCATAGAGAAGGGCTTCTGTGCGTGCATCCATATCGGTATTCTTTGGATCAAGAATAATATGACGAATTTCTTCGGCGATATTGGAACCACCTGGTTCTCTTGTATAACGTACCTGATATCCTTCTGCCTCTAGGCGTTGTGTAACGGCTGTACTAACGGTTGTTTTGCCGCTGCCATCAGGTCCTTCAAATGTAATAAATAGTCCTTTGTTCATAACAATTATTATAGCATTCTTCCCTATTTATGCATATATTTCCCGATATGGGCATTGAAAAAGGGATATGTAGATATCCCTGGTTAGTGATGGAGTTTTAACTCGAATGTTGTGCCGTGTTGATTGCTGTGAAGGATGTTGACGTCGCCTCCATGTTGTTTGGCGATTTCTTTGACCAATGCCAGCCCTAGTCCTGCGCCTCCCATTTCTCGACTACGTGATTTATCAACACGGAAGAAGGGTTCAAATATGTTGTGCCAGTCTTCGACTGGTATGCCGTTTCCGTTGTCTTTGATCAGAATACTTGCGTGGATGGAATCATTGTGGATATAGATGTCTACCGTGCCATTTTTATTGTTGTATTTGATTGCGTTTTCTAACAGGTTATAGATTGCACGGTAGATGAGAGTATCATTACCGGTAATATCCGCATCACCTTCATCTTGTGTGATGGTGATGTTTTTTTTGGACTAGAGATGTTAAATCACAGATGACTTCTTCACACAGATCATGTTGATGGTCTCTTGGTAGTTACTGCCATCTAGTTGATGATTCTTCTCAAAGACTTCTAGTTTGGTTTGCATCAAAGCCAATGGAGTCCGTAGTTCATGGGCTGCATTGGCAGAGAATTGTCTTTGATTGGTGAAGGTATCTGCGAGTCGACTCAACATATCGTTGAAGGCGTTTGTCAGCTGTTCGATTTCGATGGAGCTGTGATCGACAGTGATATTTTGTTGAAGATTCTTTGCCTGGATGTCTTCAATTTGTAGACCAAGTTTTTTGAATGGTTGTAATGCATAACCAATAAACACATACATCATAGAGCCACTGAGTATTGTGATAATTACGGTGATCGTTAAACTCTTCTTCCAGAATTCTGTCTATGTTTTTTTTTTGATACTATCGGATAGTAGCTCTCTTGGATTTAGCTCAATCGCAAGCATCTCTCCTGAAAAGTCATCATCTGCATCGGTAGATGGAAATATTGATATGGCAGAATCCTCAATTTCTCCCATGGAATGTATGGCGGCTTTACTAATCGCATAGCGCATCGCAAGACTGGAGAGTGTGACGATAAAGGCGGTGATGATTGTTAAGCGCCATTGTAAAGAACGACTTCTATTCATTTTCTTACCTCCAATCATATAGCCTTGGGTAATGCGGTTTGTGATTGGATCATACCCCAAAGTATTTCTTAGCTTTTTACGTAGTGCGGAAATATGGACACGGATGGAGTTGCTGAAGGAGTCAACGTTAGCATCCCATACATGTCGGATGAGTTCCTCTTGGGAGGGGATAGGCCTTTCTTGATGCAACAGCAGATATTCAAGGATACCTAATTCCTTCCGTGTTAGATTTAATGGCTCACCACGTGCTTCTAGTTCCGCAAAGTGGAATGGCTTGCATAGATAGTCATTGGCACCATTATCCAATCCATCAATCTTATCTTGTAGTTGTACACGTGCAGATAAAACTAGAATTGCAGTTTCGCCATCATCCTTACGAATGTTACGTAATACATCCATGCCATCCATCTTAGGCAAATTTAAATCGAGGATGATCAAATCATATTTTTCCAGTGAAGCTGTATCCCAAGCACTGACACCATCAAAACAAGTATCAACCTCATATCCATCAAGGCGTAGACCTTTCGCAATTGTATTGTATAAAGCAACTTCATCCTCAACAACTAATATTCTCATAATGCATGTTGTCCTTTCGGTGATTTTAAATTGTCATAAAAAGAGTATATCTATCGTTGGTATAGCACATCATGATTTTCAATCGATGTAAAGCTTTACTGAATTTATGCAAGCATGGTTACTTAAATAATTCTCAATGTCTATCTTAACAAAAACTTTACATCTGTTTTGGTATATTACGATTGTCAAAGAAAGAGTATACAAGGAGGTTAAAAATGGAGTATATCAATCAACATCCAAAATAGTTAAAAATAATTGCACAAGCCGTTTTATTAATTGTTGCGATCAGTTTTATCTGCTTTGGTGCGTATCGTGGTGAGGTAGAGAGTGTCTTTAGTAAGGCGATACGACTGTGTTTGGAGTGTGTGGGTATAGGCTAATATGAAAGGATTCAAGAATTTTCTAAAACGAAGAAATACCATACAGATGTTTGCGACATTCTTGACAAACATGCATGTACCAAACTTCTTAAAAGGTGTTTTATACAACGGTAAGATCAAACAAATCTGTGTGCCTGGAATGAACTGTTATTCCTGCCCAACAGCCACCGGTGCTTTCCCAATTGGTTCTTTCCAAGCTGTCGTGGGATCTTCGAAATATAATTTCTCTTACTACATCAGCGGTATCTTAATCTTCCTAGGTGTGATGCTAGGACGCTTCATCTGTGGATTTCTATGTCCATTTGGATGGTTTCAAGATGTATTACACAAGATACCAACCAAGAAATTCAGCACGAAGAAACTAAAAGTCCTACGCTATATGAAATACATCATACTCGTAGTGGCAGTTATCATCTTACCTATCGTCATGACGAATAAAGCAGGTATCGCCTTACCTTATTTTTGTAAGTATATCTGTCCGCAAGGAATTTTAGAGGGTGGTATTCTACTATCCATTGCGGATAAAAACATACGTGCTACATTAGGTACATTATTCCGTTGGAAATTATCAATCTTCTTCTATCGTCCATTCTGCAAATGGATATGCCCATTGGGAGCGTTCTACGCACTGTTCAACCGCATCTCTTTATTTAATTATCATGTGGATAAAGATAAGTGTGTAATCTGCGGACGCTGCGTAAGCATATGCAAGATGGATGTTGATATCACCAAGAGAACAGGGCATAACGAATGTATACGCTGTGGTGAATGCTTAAAAGCATGTCCAGTACACGCAATCAGTACTTACTGGGGTATCAAGCAAGCAGAAGAAAAGAAACAACTACAAAAGAACTTAGTTCAGGAAGGAAAGTAAAAACATGAATGTATTCAAGAAACTATCTCTATTGGCTGTCTCAGCAGTTATGGCTGTAACACTAGCAGCTTGTAACAACACAGCCAAAGACATCCTATCAAAACAAGGAAATATCATCGGTGATCCACTTGTAGGAGACTTTAATGAGAAACGTGCAGAAGAAATCCTCAAGATGGTAGATGATATTAAATCAGGTATGAGTGTAACTCCATCACAAGGTTCAGCTGCGGCCCAAGAGAGCGTAATTGAAAAGCAAAGAAGTGAATTGCTAGGACAGGAAAGCGAAATCTTTGCGGAGCATAAAGAAATCTGGGATAAGGTATTCGCAAATGTCAACAAAGCAAACGCTGAAGAAAATAGCAGTATGCCATACGCTGAATTCCTACAGATGCAAGTAGATTCTATGAAGGACGAATTCAGCGAAGAACAACACAAGATCATCGAAGAAGATTTAAAGAAGATCGATGAACTTGAGATGAAGATTCAAGAATTAGATAAGTGGATATACAAAAGGAGATGCTGGTTAAGGGAGCATCTCCTTTCGTATTATTCCGATAAATGAGATATGTTATTCCGATTTTACTTATATTATTCCGATAAGAGGATATAATATAAAAGAGTGGAGGGCTGATATATGTACATTACAGTGAAACAAGCGGCTGAAAAATGGGGTATATCCGACAGAAGAGTAAGAGTTTTATGCTCAGAAGGGAAGATTCCCGGTGCATATCAAGAAGGAAGAAGTTGGAAAATACCTTATAATGCGCCAAAACCGACGGATGGAAGATATAAAAATAAGGAATCGCTGATTCTAATGATAGAAGACAAACTTGAAATTCTAAAAAAAAGAAGACCGTTAACAGAAGGAGAAATAGAAAGATTAAATGAGGAATTTCTAACAGAATATACCTACAATTCAAATGCAATTGAAGGAAATACATTAACTTTAAGAGAGACAGATATGGTTCTTAGAGGTCTGACGATTGATCAGAAATCATTAAAGGAGCATTTGGAGGTTATTGGACATAAAGAAGCTTTTGATTATGTTAGGCAGCTTGTTAGCGAAAATACCCCAATATCTGAAAAAGTAATAAAGGATATTCACTATTTGGTTCTGGCTGATAAGAAGGAAGATAGAGGCATATATCGAAGAGTTCCGGTTAGAATTATGGGAGCGGCACATGAACCTGTACAGCCTTATATGATTATTCCGAAAATGGAAGAACTACTGGAAGAATATAAAAATAGCAAGGAAGATATTGTGACCAAACTTGCTCGTTTTCATATCGAATTTGAAGGTATTCATCCATTTATTGACGGGAACGGACGAACTGGAAGATTATTGGTTAACTTAGAACTAATGAAGGCGAGTTATCCACCAATCGATATAAAATTTACTGATCGCTTGAAATATTACGAAGCTTTTGACGAATATCATGTGAAACATAATATATCGACAATGGCAGATATATTCGCAAGATATTTAAATCAGAGGCTTGATTTATATTTATCTATTATTGATTAGTAAAAACTTAGACAGCCCATTACATAACTTAGTATTGTATGTTCAAGTTGATCTTACAGTTAGTGTGATAATTTTTCTCCGATATAAAGATCGATTAGCTCTACTAACATACTAAACAGAGCAGGTGAAATCGAACAGGATTCCGGTTCTGGCGGTAAGTATGGAAGAACAACAATTTTATCCGCAAATTGTTTGAGTCTCTTAGATGGATTTGCGGTGATAAGAAGTATCTTTGCGTCTGTATGTTGGAGACTTTCCATGATGGATGAAGTGGCGGAAACGGTAAATACAATCAATAAATCATCGGATGATAGGTTTTCGGCAACTTCTGATAAACCATCTAATGGGGTTGTGTTGACAAACATACCGTATTTTCTCAATAAGTTTTGTAGTAATAATGCTGGTGAAAAGCTCTTTCCCATACCGCTCACAAAGATACGTTGAAACGAAAGAATGTAATCTACTAGGTTTATGAGGTATTCTTTCGTTAAAACACTTTCTGCTTCTGATAATAGTTGTCGCATATTATCAAAGTAAGGTACTGAAGATGTGCTTGTGCGATTGTTTTCTTGGGTAGCAAGATATGATGCGATTTCCGAACGGAAATCGTTGTACTTGCGATATCCTAGGTTTTGTATAAATCGTGTTAATGCTGGTTGGGATACGCGTATTGTCTTTGCCAGGTCGCTGGTTGTCTTGTATATAACGCTTTTTGGATTATTTAGGATTGCGTTATATATTTTTTTATCGTTTTGTGTAAAGGAATCTTTGATTGCACTGTTCCATACAACTTAAAAGATCGTTTTGTACGTTCGAAGTTCATGGAGGTAGATCCAAATAAATGGGTACCAGGAACGTTATAAGTACTAGCTTTGGTCAGGGTAAATTCCAAGTTACTCTTCAGGCATTTACCACTGACAATCACGGCATATGTGCTTTTCTAACAGGCGGGGAATTACCACATACCGGCGGTGTTGTATTAGCGAATCCTTATTTAAAAGATGATGGTAGTTACTCAGCCGATATGTGGATAAACACAGTGCCAGGACACAAAGACACAGAAATCGGTACAAAGATAGCCAAATACCTAGCAATCACAACAAAGCAGACAGTCTCACTTACATGCGGTATCCATATAGACCATGCTAGCATGGAAGAAATACAACAGATCTTTGACAACTGCATGCATGTCGCAAAGAAATGGGTGGAAGAATACATATGAAAAGAATTATCGTCGCAATCACAGGAGCTAGCGGAACAATCCTGGGATATAAACTACTAGAAGCACTTCACAACAACAAAGATGTAGAAACATACCTCGTCATCAGCCAAGGCGCAAAAACAACTCTGCTGGATGAATCCAACATCACCGTAGAACAAGTAGAGGCACTTGCGGATTACGTCTTTGATGAATATGAGATGAATGCACATATATCCAGTGGGTCCTATAAAACAGATGGTATGGTAATTTCACCATGTAGTATGAAGACATTATCTGCACTCGCTAATGCATACGACGATAATTTAATCGTAAGAGCTGCAGATGTATGCCTCAAGGAAAATCGAAGAGTGATACTCTCACCACGAGAGATGCCATTCAACAGTATTCATCTAAGAAACATGAAACTGTGTGCAGATGCAGGATACGTAATCATGCCACCAGTATTTACCTTCTACAACAAACCACAGACAATGGATGATCAAATCAACCATTTCATTGGCAAGATACTAATGCAGCTAGATATTGAGTATTCAAAGTTTACTCCTTGGAGATCGCAATAAAAATTAACATAAACGAAAAGGACTGATTTCTATGCAATACAGGGTTCAGTCCTTTTTGATAAAGTTATAAGTATGTATCAATATAGCTTGATGTTTATAATTGGAATATCACACCAATCATGGCCGATGCTGTGATTAGGATGATTGGGTGTAACTTAGGTTTATAGCGATATATCGCTAGTAATACTAAGAATATGATAATTGCTTTCCACTTGAATAATGACTGTAGTGTGTGGGTTGTGGTAAAGGCTGGTATGTTAAATAGTGCTAGTAAGTAGATACCGATGATAGCGGAGATGATCAGTCCTACGACTGCTGGTCGCAATCCTTTGAATGTCCGTTGTACGATAATGGAATCTTGGAATTTCTGTAGGAATGAAGCGATGATTAGTATCGATACGAATGCTGGAATAACAACGGATATTGTTGTTGCGATACCACCTACAAATCCATACATGTGATTACCAACGTAGGTTGCCATATTCACACCCATAGGACCTGGAGTGGATTCACTGATAGCGACCATGGTTGTTAGGTCGGCGGTTGTAAACCATCCATATTTGTTTGACATTTCCTGTAGAAATGGGATGGTAGCGATACCTCCGCCGATAGAGAATAATCCTGTTTTAAAGAATTCCCAACACAACAATAGGAAACGCATTATTCAGCTTCCTTTTCAAGTGTCTTAACACTAAATAGGAAGTAGATCACATGGAATATCCAGACGAGCGCTAGAATCATGCATGGTATATAGAGTCTTTTTAACATCATCATCATAAAGCCAAATCCCATTAGTGCAGTTACTGTAATAAGGATTCTTGTCTTTGTGGCAACTGTCATGCCTTTTCCATTTACATAGCTTTCTATGTTATCTTTGTAAAGCTTTGTGTTGATAAACCAGGTATGTAGTCTTTCCGAGGATTTACCAAAGCTAAAGGCTGCTAGTAACAGGAAAGGGAAAGATGGTAACATCGGTACAACTGCACCAATGGCACCTAAGGCAGTACCAATACAACCTAGGATGATCCAAAATAGTTTCTTAGGGGTCATGATGATTTCTCCAGTCTATGTTTTTCTTTGATGCTTTCAATTAGGTGTTTTACTGTAGCTGTAGGGTAGTGAAACAACATACGTGGTCCACTAAAGCGCATCACTTCTTTTATCTTTGCACGCATTTCTGGTTTATAACAATGTACTTTACAGTTGGAACAGAATGTTTTCGTTGCCATAAATGGGCAATGATCACTTTGATGAATAGCGTACTGATTCAACTCTTGGCAAGAAGGACATAGTCCTTCTTTTGTGTGATGTTTTTTATGACAACAGAGTTGAATCATGCATGTGACAATTTCTTTTTCGTGCTGTCTTTTTTCTTCAATGTTGTTCATAGAGAACACCTTCTTCAGCACGATAGATTCTATCTGCTATCGCCATTGTAGACTCACGGTGTGATACTAAGATGATACTGTGATTCTGTTTTTGTTCCTTCAGGGATTTAAGGATAATTCCTTCGTTGATACTATCAACGTTACTTGTCGGCTCATCCAACAGGATTAAACTACTGCCACGTAGGAATGCGCGTGCAAGTCCAATACGTTGTTTTTCTCCTGCGGAGAGGTTATCACCAAGTGCTCCTACTTGGGTTTGATAGCCATCTGGAAGGGTGAGGATGAAGTCGTGGATAGAAGCTTTACGACATGCGTCTTGTATTTCTTCTAGAGTGGCGTCTGCTTTGGCAATACGTAGGTTTTCTTCAATCGTAGTATCGAATAAGTATGTTACCTGGCTAACCATGGTAACGTTGGATAATAAACTATTTGTGTTGATATCTTCGATATCAATATTGTTGTACGAGATATTACCTGTATCTTTTTGCCAGAAGCGAAGTAGTAGTTTTAAGAGTGTTGATTTACCACATCCACTCTTACCAACGATACCTACAATCTCTCCTTTACTTGCATGCATGGATATATCATTCAACACATTGATATTCTTATCGTATGAGAATGATAGTTTATCTACATGCAAGTCATTGTAAGTAAAGTCTTTACCTGTTGTAATTTCTGTTACAACAGGTTTTTCTGCAAGGAGGTTGAGGACACGATCGCCTGAAGCAAATGTCTGTGTCAGATTACCTGGTAGTGCAGATACCGCAATGACTGGCCCAAAGGAACCGAATACTGCCACAACACCGATTAACATTCTACCGATGGTAAGTTGGTTGTTTGTGACAAGTAGTATACCTACAACCAATGTCAGGATGATAAACAGTGATACAAATAATTCTGTGGTGGCTGTAGCACGTGCTGTATCGTGTTTCATTTTCTTGGTTTCTTGTAGTAGTAGATCTGAGCGGTGATTGACTTGTTGTCTACGGTTATCATCACCGTTCATGAGAACAATATCTTTAATTCCTTTAATGCTGTCGAGGAAGTATGCATTAAAGGAAGAGAACTCTGCACGATAACGTACACCAGATTCTTTTAATCGAGCGGATGAAATCATTGGTAGAATGATGCCAATTAATAGATATCCGATCAGTGCGACGATTGCTAGATACCAACTTGATATCATACCAACAAATAGGAATACGATAAGTGAAACGATGATAGCAATGCAGATAGGGGATATTGTATGTGCATAGAATACTTCTAGTGTTTCAATATCTGCTGTAATCATCGCAATGATTGCGCCTTTTTGTTTGCTTTCAAGTTTCGCAGGTGTCAGAGTGCGTAATGCACGGAAGATCTTATCACGTAATACTGCAAGTAACTTAAATGCAATGTAGTGGTTGCTATATTGTTCTATGTAACGTAGAAATCCACGTAGGATACCAAATCCGATTGTCAAAGTGATAATCCATCCGTAGGATAATGCAATGCTTTCTCCAAGTGCTTTGGCGATGCCAATGGCTCCCATCAGTGTTACTCCCATGGCACAGATAAATCCTACGGAGCCATTGATAACAGCTAGTACCATGATATAAGCAAGTGATCCAAGTAGGGCAATTAAGCTTGCCATAATTTTGATGCCGCTACGGCGTATTGTATTGGTCATGCTTGTACCTCCGTGTATCCTTGTTCTAGTTCTTTTTGTGTTTGATATAGTTTTGCATATCCGCCTTGATTCTCTAATAGTTGTTTGTGTGTTCCATGCTCGCATACTTTTCCATCTTTGATGAAATAGATAGAATCAGCAGGAACAACATTTTCAAGGCGGTGAGAGATGATGATTACAGACTTATTCTTTGATAGTTCTTTGATGTTATGCATGATGATAGCTTCACTATCGATATCGATGTTGCTAGTAGCCTCATCAAAGATGTAGATGTCTTTATCTGCCACTAAGCTAATGGCTAGGGCTAGACGTTGTTTCTGTCCGCCGGATATGTTTGTAGCATCTTCACTGATTTCCTTGTCAATTCCTCCATTTTCTAGAATGAAGTCTTTGAGGTTGACAAGTTCAAGTGCATGCATGATTTCTTCTTCAGTAACATCTCTCTTTGCTAGCATGAAGTTTTCTCGTACTGTTTCATTGAAGATATACGAGTTATAACTTACAACAGCTAGGTGTTGATAATAACTTTGACGTGTATATGTCTCTAGTGGTTGTGTGCCTACTAGGATAGATCCTGACTGTGGGTAATATGCTCCGAGTAGCAAGTTAACGATAGTGGATTTTCCTGAACCGGATTCACCAACAATCGCACTCATACCAGTTGGTGGAAAATCCATAGAGACATCTTTGAGTACATCACGATTTCCATCATAAGAGAAGGATATATTTTGTATCGATAGTGTTGTATCACTAACTTCTGCATCACCCCAGATTGGATCTGGTTGGCCTAATAGTGAAAGAATTTTATTACCCGCACTTGCGCCATTCATCGCAACGTGGAAGGCAGATCCAAATGCACGTAGTGGTAAGAAGAAATCGACAGCGATCAATATTAGGAACAATGCGGTGAATGGGGATAAACCTCGACTAACTACACCAGATACAGCAATGGCAATACCAATACCAGCTCCACCATAGGCAACCATATCCATAATGGTTGTACTAGCCAGCTGCATCACCAATACCTTCATAGTGATTTTACGGAATTCTTCGCTGGTTTCATTCATCTTTTCGTGCTGTCGTTGATCAGCTTGGAATATTTTAAGCTCTCTAAGACCTTGTACGCTATCTAGGAAGCTATCTCCCATGGATGTGTATTTACCCCAGTATTTCGCAAAGATTTTCTTTGCGTATTTTGATACTGCGATGATTGACATCGGTATCAGTGGTACACATGCAAGCAGAACAGCAGCTACTCGCCAATCCATCCATACTGTAATGAAAAACAGGATGATAGGCGCAATCATCGCATAGAAGAATTGTGGGATATAAGTAGAGTAGTAAAGATCAAGTTGTTCCACACCTTCAAGTGATAGCTGTGTTAGACCAGCCATGCTCATACCGTCAGTAGCACGTACACCTAAATTGATAATCTTGTCATAGATACGTTGGCGTAAGTCTTTCTTGACATGACGACCAAGAGCATCCTTAGTATCACCGACAAGACGTGAGGTGATATAACGAATGATGATAGCTACACAAGCGAAACATGCAGGTGCGATAAATATTGTTAAAGTGTTGTAGCTAGCATATTGACTCAACAAGAAAATCGCATAGCAGATACTAGCCGTGATAGCGATGTTGGCAAATAATCCAACAATCATCAAGGCAACTGTATAGAATACATATTTTTTGTTTTCCCCTAGCAGGGCTAAAAGTTTTTTATCTATCATATGATTTACCTCAAACATCATTATTTTACACTCATTGGTTAGTTTTATCTAACAATTGTATTCAGTACAGATAAAGAAAAATCTCTAAGCATATGCTTAGAGATGGATGAATTAACGATATTCCCAATGGCCTGGTGTATCTACAATCGTTACGATATTTGGTACCCAAACAGTTTCTGTTTGTTGTTGCCAATGGCCTATCTCCCCAACCCAATATGGTTGTGGCTGTGGAGCCGGTGTTTCAGGTTGTGGATCTACATCTGGTGTAGTTTCACTGATCTGCTCATCAGGTTGTGTTGTGATGAGTTGTTGGGAATCATTTGTGATAGAAGGATTGTTGATGATGATCGTTGCTACTTTATTCTGTAGTTTTGTATCTTTGAGATACGTCGCTGCTTTACGAATCTGTGCAGCTAAATCCATCAACTCATCTTTGGATACATCTTTTGAGTCAACATAGTTGAATTGAACAGGTTCTACTTCTGTATTCGTAGAATCAATGGTAAGTGTTTCCGTATCAGGTGAGAAGATAGAACTATCTTTATTCAAAGGACTGATGACGGAGATTGCATATTCACTAGCTGGAGATACAGAAACAGTCGCTTTCACATCCTTTTTTTGAATCTGCGTTGACTGCTTGGTAAATCTCTTTATTGCTGGTGAGATTTGTAATACGTAATATAATAGGCGTGAATCCGAAGTCCAAAGAGAACGTTCTGTTGTATCAAAGGAGAATGGGATATCGACTGTATGCATGTTATTGGTAGAATTAGAATTGTTAACCATGGTAGAAAGTTTTTGATGATCAACAATCACGACGGTAGTAATGATAATGAATGCGACTGAAATCAATGTTAATATTATTTTTCTCAATTCATTACCAACTTTGTAACAATTGTACACAAATTAATGTTGAAATATTTATCATTCATCTAATAATTACATACAATCTTAATAATATATCGTTGTTTTAGACAAAATGTAAAATTATTTATCAGTCAATGTATAGAATACATAACCAAACACACCAGCCCCTGCGACTAATAATATAGTTGGTATGTTAGTGAAGTATGCAAGAATGAAGGCGATCAAACATATAATGATGCTAGGAATATCTACAACACTTGTCTTAAATAAGTTTGTAACTGCAGAAAACATGAGTACACATACTGCAATTTGAATACCTGCTAATGCATGTTGTACAACTGGCATTGATGAAAAGTTGGATAAAAATGTAGCGATAATACTAATAATAATGATAGAGGGACTGATCACACCTAATGTGGAAATCAAAGCTGCTTTGAATCCACCTAGCTTATTTCCGATGAATGTAGATAAGTTGACTGCCAGTGCACCTGGAGTTGCTTGGCTAATTGCATAGTAGTTTAGTACATCTTCATTGGTTGCCCAATGATATCTTTCCACAACTTCTTTTTGAATCATCGGTATCATTGCATATCCACCACCGAAGGTAAATAGTCCAATACGAAACCATGCTTTATATAAATCAAATGCTTTATACTCCATATTTTCACCCCGTAGTATTATGTCATGAATTCAATTTTTATTCAGTAAATATCATGTGAAATTATGGTGGGAGAGGCCTTTTATGCAAAAGAGTATTAACAATTTGGATAGGTATGATAAAGTGTGTATTATGCTATAATTTTATAGCGAGAGGTTAAGTCAATATGGAAAATGGAAGAGGACCAAATTTTGGTTGGATATTCTTTTTATTAATATTATTTTCAGGTGGTTTATTCCGCCCATTTCTATTTATATTTATGGTTATCGCAATGATAACAATGTTCTCGGTTGGTTTATCAAAAAGAAGTGATCGTAACCGCAGTACAATCTATCGTCGAAATTCTTCATCGAATTACTATTCGACAAATCGAGCAAACAATATCTCTGCATCGCAAATGGCAAAAAACAACATCTTCTTACGTAAGTGGTTCAGAACACATCAGAAGTTGACGATTAGTACAGGTGTTGAGTTGCGTGTACGTGGAAGCGAGTATCGCTCCTTGTCAAATCTAGAAGTTTATCGCAATGGTAATCTTGTCAGTAACTTAAATGCGTTTGGCGCGAATTACCCAGAGTCTTATGAACAGATTCTAAAGGAAATCTCAAAACAAGCGGATGAATATCAAAATACAGAAGTCTTTGAAGCTGATGCTAAACCTACGTCAACTCCACAGGAGAAAAAAGAGGAACAGGCAGCACCACAGACATCAAATGCCCAAAGTTATATTAATCAAATCAATGCGTTGAATGATGATATCTCAGATGAGGAAATCTCCAATGGTTTATATGAGACATGTGCATTACTCAAACAAGCACAAAAACTAGAAGAGACATTCCCAGCTTCTAAGGGTAAGCTGAAAAAGCTATATGAGTACTATCTACCGATTCTTGTGCGTATTTTAAAACAATACGACGCTCTACAGACAGCACAAACAGATCCAAACTACGCAGAAACCAAAGAAAAGCTAGGAAAGACTGTTGTATTAATCAACGATGCAATGAAGAACATGATTGCAAGCTATACAGACCAAGACTTCATCAACCTATCCGCTGATATGGCAACCTTAAATGCGGTACTAAAGAAGGATGGATTGACAAGTGATAGTCGTATTGAAGCTACAGATAAGGGAGTGCAATAATGTCAAGAAATCGTAAAACAGAAGAGAAAGAAAGACTTTGGAATGAAGTCCTGGGGAAGAAAAGAGCTTACGAATCAACAGACGCATCCAAGCAGATTACGTTAAGCATTGATAACAACGAACAAGCCCAAAAGGACAACGTGAATATTCTAAAGAAACCAGATATCGCAATGCAGGAGTTAAACGCAATCCTTCGCAAACAACAAAAAGACTTGGAAGAGATGCACGCAGCTCTACAGAATAAAGATGAACCTTTAGATATATCCGCAATGAATATGGATGTATTAGAACAAGATCTAAAGCGTGATTATGGCCTAAGTGAAAATCTTAATCAAAAAGAAGAGAAGAAAGAATTCAACTCTCAGAAGATTTTTGATGACATATACAATGTGGTTATCTCAAGAGTTATGGGACAAAAGGATGCCATTCACCAAATCGTGAACGCATTCAGAAGGCCATATGTCATGGGAGAAGAAGCTGGTAAGGCGAAGAATGTAATCCTTGTATCAGGCCCGGTAGGATCAGGTAGACACGAAGCAGTTACACAGATGGCAAGATCCCTCTATGAAAGACAAGTGTTTATCAGCGATGAAGTCTATACAATCGATATGAGTCGTTATACATCCTCAAGTCAAGAACAGATCTTCTTACAGGACTTGTATGAAGCAATCTCTGGCAATGGTTCCATCATCTGTTTTGAGAACTTTGAGAATGGTTTCCCATCATTCTTACGAATGATTAATTCATTAGTCACTACAGGAAGCTGTGTATTAAACAAGCGCTATGTCCTCAACAAGGGCATCCTTGTGGAAAATCAAACAGGGCTTGTAAAAGATAGTGTTGATACATTGAATGTTGCAGGTAAGTACCTAGTATTTATGACAACAGGCAGTGTATCCAAAGTACAAGATGCCTTTGGTGCAGACTTTATGTATCACGTATTAGATACCGTGACACTCAAACAACTGGATGATGATAGTATTTGCTCTATCATCAAAGTACAAACAGAGAACCTAATCAAAAAAGCACAGGAAAATCTAAAAGTGACATTGGTTGTGGATGATAGAGTTCAAGAATGGGTACGTGTACACTTTAATAAGGAACAGGGTGCTGCATCAATCAGCGCTAACTTCTATGATTTCTATGTTTCACTAGGACAAGCGGTCATTGAAAATTCCCTAGGAAATATGGAGACCATCAACCTAACGGTACAAGAGGATATCCCTGTTGCCCTGATTCAGCAGCAGGCAATTAAGCTGATACGTTCAAAGAACAGCAGTGCAGAACTTGAAGAAGTGAATCGAGAACTTGACGAGATCATCGGCTTAGATGAAGTAAAGAACTATATCAAGTCCCTACAATCCTTGTTAGCGATGCAACAAAAACGTCGTGAACAAGGAATGAAAACAACAACACTATCGAAACATATGATCTTTACAGGAAACCCTGGTACAGGTAAAACAACAATCGCAAGATTGATTTCAAGATATATGAAAGCAATTGGTGCATTGAGCCAAGGACAACTTGTTGAAGTATCACGTTCAGATTTAGTTGCACAATATGTAGGACAAACTGCTCCACTTACGATGTCGGTTATCAAATCCGCAATTGGTGGCGTCCTGTTTATCGATGAGGCATATTCCCTGCATCGTGGCAAAGATGATTCCTTTGGTTTAGAGTGTATCGATACACTTGTAAAAGCGATGGAAGATAACCGTGATGATTTAATTGTCATTCTAGCTGGATATAAAAAGGAAATGGCAGATTTCCTAGAATCCAATTCTGGTTTGAAGTCACGTTTCCCAAACACGATTAACTTCAAAGACTATACAGGAGAGGAACTCTACCAAATTGCTTGTCTACAAGCAAAGGGCAAAGGCTATCATATCCAAGAGAGTATCAAGGATAAGCTTGTAGATTACTTTAACCAAGTTCAGGCAATCAATCCAATGGAAGCAGGTAACGGACGTTTAGCGCGTAATCTAGTTGAAGATGCTATCTTACGCCAATCCTCACGTTTGGTACAAAATCCAAATGAGGATATCAGCGAACTACAGGAAGCTGACTTTGATTTTACAATCAAAGTACAACCACCAAAGAATACAGAAACACCTTCTTTAGATGAATTGTTGAAGATGACGCAGAAATAGGATTCTATTTCTGCTTTTTCTATGAATTATAATAGTTTATACCCTATATCGGAAGTGGGGAATAAATTGGGTATAAATATGCATGATTATAACGAAATCATCAAATAAATAATAAGCTATCATACAGAACAAGAATGGCTAGAATTTAAAGAGAATATGGATATCTAGTTTGGGGCATTCATGATGAAACACACGAGATCTTAGGAACAACTTTTGATTTTCAAAAAGATGTAAAAAATGAACCACTAGAACACTACTTAGCTAGACAGACAACACCAGATACTGCCTTCTTTTTTCATGAGTTAGAAGTTGAAGGCAAACGAGTTGTACTATTAGAAGTTCCAAAAGCGAAGAATATTCCAACATCCTTTGATGGAGTCCGCTATATCCGTATAGGTTCTAGCAAAGTCAACGTTGCTAAATATCCAAAAAGAGAAAGAAGACTATTTACATATTATGCAGGTAAGGGCATATCCCCAAAAACGAATACATTCAAGAAAAACTTAGGTTTACATACGAAGGATGGCAAATACAATTTATTAGCGCAGCTATTATCAGATGACAGTCATATTCCAGTCCGTGTATTTGTATTCAGTGGAGAAACGAAGGCAAGCTCGTTATTTTCAGTAAAAGAGTTTGGAAATACTTGTATATTATTAAGCTTGGATAAAGTACTAGAATACGCAGATGTAATTAATATTGTACAGGCAGATGAAAAAAGACGTTTGTTAACAAGAAAGGATGTGAATCTTTTTGACATGAATGCGTTTAGAGAAGCAATCGTCAACGCATTTGTCCATAATAAATGGGTAGACGGAAATGCCCCGATGATAACTATCTATAGTAATCGCATAGAGATATTGTCACGAGGTACACTGGATCCTAAGCAGACGTTGGATGGATTCTTTATGGGAGAATCCATTCCAGTCAATCAAAAGCTATCTGATATCTTCTTACAACTACATATCAGCGAACGCTCTGGTAGAGGTGTTCCAACCATCATCGATACCTATGGGAAAGATGTATTTGACTTTAGAGAGAATTCAATTGTAGTAAATATACCGTTCCATTGGATTGATAAAACCGATATAGAAAAAACAAATCCTACAAGAAATACAGAATAACCCATATATAACACAAAAAGAATTAACAAATATTATAGGCGTGGGTATCACAACAATAGAAAATAACATTCACTATCTAAAAGAAAATGGATACATTGGAAGAATCGGATCCAACAAGACAGGCTATTGGCAAGTAAACCAGTAAGTCTATCTTTTGATATGCAGTAATTACCTGGCAATAATGCTCATGTACGGTAAGGAAGCAAGCAACCGAAAACAAGAGATAGACCGCCAGCACTACACTATTCCGAACCAAAGACCAAAAGATAAGCATTGTGGGAAAATCTAAACTTTTGG
>JALENJ010000009.1 GCA_022767445.1 Erysipelotrichaceae bacterium
CCACCATTGAGGCTATCAATATGTAGATAAATCGTTGTTGTATAAATGAAGATAGGATGATGTAGACAAGGCGGGTAATAAATCCACCAGGGCCTGCATAGAGTAGTTTTTCTTTACTATGAATGTTGAAGACTACCGCAAATCCCAAAGATGCGGTAAATGAGAATGCTAGGACGAAGATTGTGTTTACCATGCGCCTGTACCTCCCATTAGGATAACTGAGAAGTACATGCCTGCCGCTAGGAATGCACTTTCTAGGATGACGCTTAGTAGCTGCAGGATGCCATTGAGTTCATGACCACAGATTAAGTTGCGGAAGGCATTGACCAAAGGAATACCGGGTATCATCAACAAGCTGATAGAAATCAATGTCCATTGTGTGCTTTCAATCAGACCAAGTCTTTCTAACATGAATGCGATCACTGTGGATAAAAACATACTGATGATGTTGTTGATGATTTGAACAGTACGCAAGTATGATAATATCTTTGTAATCCAAAATAGGAAGAATGTAACGATTGCTGTTCCTATCATATCTCTTAGGTTTCCACCTAGGATATAGCAGATGCTGGTGATAGCTAGCATCTGCTATAATACAGTTGTTAATAGGTTGTAAGTTCTCGCTTTTTTGTATTACGTAAAGCATCTGCTAGCTTCTCAGGTGGGATAGGATGACTGGAGATACGATAAGAAATATCGTTGAGTAGCTTGAGCTTCTCCAGTTTAATCCCTGTGGAATTCATGCTGAGTTGCTTGATGTAGTTGCGTTTATCATCATGAAAACAAACGCTGATATATTGATGCGTAATTACCGTACTAAGACCCTTGACTTGGTAAGCTTGCGCATTTTTAGTGATTGCGATTTCTGCGTGTTCAATGGTTGCACCATTAGCGACAAGAGCACGTCCGAGTTTCGACAGATAATTGAGTATCTGATTCATTCTAATTTCTTCTTCCATGGCTACTCACTTCTATAACGGCTAAAAGTATAACGCGATATTGAAATTCTATGCAAAGTGTAAAAACAATGATGAGGGACAAATTGTGTTATAGTGAAACAGGGTGGTCATATGAAAGAGAAAATCGGAGAAGTCTATTCGATTAAGGAAGATAATCCTTGGGTGAAAGGATGTACGATATCTAAACAGATCAATCATGTTGTAAGTTATTACTCACTCGCAGAGAATACAGATATCAGTGCAGAGATTCATCCATACTATAAGCTATTGTTTCTTCATGATGGAACAATGTACGTATATACCAGTCATGAAGAAATTAACATACATGAAGGTGAATGCATGTTAATAAAGATCAATGTACCTGTTGGTATTAAAACAAATACAGGTGCAATATATACAGAAATGATGATAGGAGAAGAAAGTATGTTAAACCAAGTGATTCAACCAGGAGAAGTATTCGCATTAAAGGAGCTTGTTCCATACCAAGAGGGCAAGATTGTGAATATGGATGTTGCACATAATGATCAAATGAAGTTTGTTGTAATGGCATTTGATCAGGGAACAGGCTTATCAGAGCACGCTGCCCCAGGTGAGGCAATTGTCTTTGCCCTTGAGGGAAAAGCCACAATTATATACGAAGGAAAACCGCATGAAATTCATGCGGGAGAAAACTTCTGCTTTGCTAAAGGTGGTCTACATGCAGTACAAGCAGATGAGAAATTTAAGATGGCATTACTACTGACATTAGATTAAAAACAAGATACTCAAGATACCGCCAACAAACAGAAACATTCCAAGCAAGTATGGTTTCATGTAGTATTTGCATATCGCAACATACTCACGAATCATCGCTGTTGGCCAGTAATAGAATGCAGTATGAGCACCGATACCGGTAGCTTGGAAGTTAAATTGTTTACACAACAACACAGCACGATATACATGGAAATCGGAAGTCACAACAGCGATCTGTTGTCTTCCTTTTCTTTTTTGGATAATCTCATAGGAATTGCGTATATTTTCATAAGTATTGGTACTCTTATCTTCCATGATAATCTCATGGTTCTTAATGCCATGGTCGATTAGATAATTCTTCATCGCCTCTGCTTCAGATACGAGCTCATCACTACCTTGTCCACCAGAGACAACAATATAACTAGAAGATATTGTCTTACGGAATACCTTCATTGCTTTATCTAAGCGATTGCTTAGGATTTTGTTGGGTGTTAATCCATCTTTGAGACCAGCCCCAAGAACGATAATATAGTCAAAATTAACTTGCTTTGGCAATATATGCATGAATGCAGAGTAGAACATGAATGCTAGGTATGCAAGTGAGACATACAATACAATCAGCCCAAAGGCAAGGGCAGGGATGGCTTGTGATATCTTATAGGCAGTAAAATCACCAAGTGTTGGAATAATTGAAACCTCTCCAGCAATGATGAAGATGCCAAAGGCCATCGATAAGAAACTAGTGATATGGATACCTTCACGTACAATCATCTGGATACCATTGAGTATCAATAGGAAAGGCACAATGAACACAAGTATGATAATCGCAAACGCAAAGATCATCGTTATCACAAATAGATTTGGCATCACAGATTCATAGATGATGAGATTCTGGAAGACCAACATCAAGATCAGTAATAAGTACACCGCATTGCGAAATCTTCTGGCATCTTTATGTAACGAATAGATAAATAGGATGATCATTGCGATCAATAATATTTCTGGCAAATGATTAATTATGTATAACATGGAAAAATAGTAACACGAAAATGCTTGTTGTAGAAATACATCTGATGAATTGTGGCTAGAATGCTTTCAAGGATGCTGGAATTACGCTATAATCTAATAAACCGTTGAGTGGAAATAGTACTGTCACATACCGGCAAAAGAGAGGGGCATCATCGCTGAAATTGTCCTGGCAAATGGTGTTGATGGGAATGCGTCCATGAGGGCTTTTTCGATAAGTAGAGAAAGACATTGCACTTATGTTACAAGTGAAGGATTAAAGAGTGGATTACGCACAGCGTCTTTTTATGAAGACGTTTTTTATTTCAGGAGGAAATATGATAAGACTATACAATTCAAAGACACTAAAGATTGATGAGTTCAAACCAATCCATGAAGGACATGTGGATATGTATGTATGTGGACCTACGGTCTATAACTATGCACATATTGGTAATGCAAGACCAATGATTGTATTTGATGTATTAAAGCGTTTATTTGAGGCAGAAGGTTATTCTGTAACATATGTATCAAACTTTACGGATGTGGATGATAAGATCATCAAGAAAGCTGCTGAAGAGAATACAACAGAAACAGTGATCGCAGAAAGATATATCGACGCATACCAAGAAGTAAGACGTCTATTGAATACAGAACTACCAGATATTACACCACGTGTAACAGAGACGATGGATCAGATCATTGCCTTCATCGATAACCTTGTTAAAAAGGGAAATGCCTATGAGGTAAATGGCGATGTTTACTTCTCAGTCGACTCCGTACCTACGTATGGTGAAATCTCCCACCAGAATCTCGAGCATCTAGAAGCTGGTGCACGCATTGAAGCCAACGATCAAAAGAAGAATCCATATGACTTTGCTTTATGGAAGAAGACGGATATGGGTATTAAATGGGATTCTCCATGGGGACTAGGTAGACCTGGTTGGCATACAGAATGTGTTGTTATGATCAACGATAATCTGGGTGATTGCATTGACATCCACGGCGGTGGTATGGACTTGAAGTTCCCACACCATGAAAACGAAGCAGCCCAACAAGAGGCGATGCATGGCAATACTCTTGCGAACTTTTGGATCCACAATGCGATGGTAAATATCGATGGACAAAAGATGTCCAAGTCACTAGGCAATACAATGTGGGCAAAGGATGTAGTACTATCACTAGGCACAAACCTAACAAGATGGTTGGTATCCTCCGTACACTATCGCAAAGAGTTAAACTTCTCCGATGAGACAATTGAAACAGCACGCAAGGAGCTAGATAAAGTACTAACACCACTAAAGCAGGCATATATCAAGATGAAACTTGCAGGTGTACAGGTAACAGATGATTACGATACAGAATCCTATCGTGCGTTCCTAGATTGCCTGGATGATGATATGAATACACCAAATGCATATGCGGTTATCTTTGAGACAGTCAAGAAAGTAAATCAGAATCTTCGTCAAAGAGAAATTGATTTCAATACTTTAGCTCTTTTCAGCAACGCTGTGGAGAAAATGTTGAATATCCTAGGTGTCGTAGTGGAAAAACCAGAGATTGAGGAAGCTGAGAAAGAACTATTTGCCAAGTGGAACCAAGCCAAGGCAGACAAAGACTTTGAAAGTGCCGATGCATACCGCAATCAACTAGCAGAAAAGGGATTGTTATAATGAATCCAATAGAGTGTAATGGTAGAACACTTGCCTTCTTGGGTGATGCGGTATGGTCCCTAGCGGTAAGAAATTATCTAGTTGAAGAGGGGCAAGGCAAAGGCAAAGCACTACAGCAGCTCAGTATCTCTTACGTATCCGCCAAAGCGCAAGCGAAATTCTATCATGCCTTGCATGAAGAAAACTTCTTTACAGACGAGGAAGAAGCGACATTTAAAAGAGGACGCAATGGAAATACGGGCAGTGTACCACACAGTACAGATGTGATGACATATCGCACATCAACTGGCTTTGAAGCAATATTAGGTGCACTATATCTAGAGAATAAACAAGAACGCATAAGACAAATTTGGGACAAAGTGAGGACACTTTAGAGAGGACTTCTATGGCACAATTCGTGTATGGGAAAAATGTTGTAAAGCAGATGTTGATGGACAAGTCTAGAATCAAACAGATTTATATGTCTGCAGACGATAGGACAATTGTTCAACTCGCAAAACAACACAACGTTAGAATACAAAGAGTAGACAAGAATACATTGAAAACAATGGCGAAGTCAGATCATCACCAGGGAGTTGTGGCAGAATTTGAGGGCTATCCACTCTATAGCGTAGAACAGATAGTAGATGGTGTTTCCACCCCAGGACAGGGACTCATCATCATGGTAGATGAGTTGGAAGATCCACATAACCTAGGTGCGATACTACGTACCGCAGATGCGGTAGGTGCAGATGGTGTTATCTTCAAGAAGACTAACTCCGTTGGATTAACGCCAACCGTTGCCAAAGTCAGTGCAGGTGCGATTGATACCGTAAAGTGTGCTGCAGTTACCAATCTGACAAGAACACTAGAAGACCTACAAAAACGTGGCTGGTGGGCTGTAGGAACATCCATGGATGGACAAGACTATCGCAACGTGAAGTATGACTTCAATACCATCTTAATTATTGGTAATGAAGGAAAAGGCATCTCAAGACTACTACGTCAAAAATGTGATTATGTTGTCTCACTACCGATGGTCGGCAAGATAGAATCACTCAACGCTGCCGTATCCGCAGGTATATTAATGTATTCCATTTACAGCATGAGAAACCCAGTACGTTAGGAGGCTGTATCATGGAAAAGGACAATCCAGATGAACTTTTATATATGTGCAGAATGAAAGATATGCATGCACAACACAGCATATTTGCACAATATGAGGGATTGTTGTCATCACTGGTGAATCAAGTTGTACAAGTATTTCCGCCAGTGAGAAACTACAAAGAAGATCTATTGCAAGAAGCTAGAATTGGTTTATTAGTGGCGATACACTGTTATCGCAATGAATGCGAAGCCAGCTTTAAAACATTTCTATGCTTAATCGCAAAGCGAAGAATCTGGAATGTCCTAAGAAAACTAACGATACAACTACGTTGTACATCCAGTTTGGATACCATCGAACTAGATGCGATGGTCAATGAAGATGAGACATTTTACGATATCGTAGAACAACCAAATCCGATGTTTAATCCAGAATACTATTGTCAATATGTACAAGCACTGACAAAGTTTCAACAAGGTATTCAGACATTAAACTTCAAAGAAGTCGAAGTGATGCGCTCTTGGTATAATGGTGACTGCTATGAAAAAGCAGCCCAGAAACAAGAATGTAGTGTAAAGGCATATGATGGTCGTCTACAACGTGTAAGAGCGAAGATCAAAGAATGTATCTATTTATAACTAGCTTGACAGCTAGCGTATAATAGTTAATGAAAGGTAAATAGGAATTATGTTTGCATGTTATCGGGGAAACTTGGTGACATGCATTTTGTCATATTAGGGAAGAGTTGAACATTCGCTCATATGAACATAGACGTTGATAATTCCAAGAAGGAGGAACGATGAAACTAAGAAAAATACTAACTGCAGTACTATCAATCATCATGCTTACAGGATGTAACACAACTACAAAACAAACAACAGAAAATAAGAAGATACAGATTGTCGCAACAACCTATCCACAATACAACTGGATCCAGGAAATCGTTGGCAAAGACAACGACAAGTTTGATGTGACACTACTTATGAAGAATGGTAGCGATCTACACAGCTTTCAACCAACAGCTAGTGATATTACCAAAATCGCAGATGCCAATCTATTTGTCTATGTAGGTGGAGAGTCCGATGAATGGGTGGAAGATGCCCTCAAACAAACAAACAATTCAGACATGCATGTTGTAAATATGTTAGAGTCTATTGGAAGTCGTGCTGTTGAGGAAGAAGAAAAAGAAGGTATGCAGGCAGAAGAAGAGGAAGAACATGAGCACGACCATGATGAGGTCGAATACGATGAACATGTTTGGCTATCCCTTAAGAATGCACAAGTTCTAGTCAAGAAGATATCGGAAGAAATTATCTCACTTGATGAAGAAAATGAGTCCAAATACCAAGCAAACACAGATGCATATATCGCTAAGCTATCGAGCTTAGACGATGAATATCAAGCAACAATCGACCAAGCAAGCCAAAAGACACTGATCTTTGGAGATCGCTTCCCATTCCGCTACATGGTGGATGACTATGGACTAGATTATTACGCTGCTTTTGTGGGATGTTCAGCTGAGACAGAGGCTAGCTTTGAAACAGTTGCCTTTCTGGCAAAGAAGGTGGATGAACTTAAAGTTAACCACGTACTTACAATTGAGGGATCAGACCAAAAAATCGCAAAGACAATCATTAATAACACAACAGAGAAGAATCAAGATATACTAACACTAAATTCCTTACAGTCAGTTAGTCAAAAGGATAACGAAAATGGCATCTCTTATTACGATGTTATGAAAGAGAACCTATCTGTATTGGCAAAGGCATTAGATACGGAGGCTCAATGAGTATGAAACACTTAATCACATGTAAAGACCTATGTATTGGTCATGACAAGAATATCGTTGCAGGACCAATACAATTAGAGATTAATGAAGGGGATTATTTATGTGTGGTTGGTGAAAATGGTGCCGGTAAGTCTACTTTCATGAATACAATCCTAGGATTGATTCATCCCCTATCTGGAACAATTACTTATGATGGGGATTTTGATGGTCACAAGATCGGGTATCTTGCCCAACAAACACTTGTACAAAAGGACTTTCCATCCTCTGTTGAAGAGGTAGTCTTATCTGGATTTGTTGGTCATTTAGGCAGACGGCTATTCTACAACAAAGAAGAAAAAAGATTAGCCAAAGAATACATGAAAAAAACAGGTGTTGATACACTTGCGAAAAGATGTTATCGAGATTTATCAGGTGGTCAACAACAACGTACCCTACTAGCAAGAGCGCTATGTGCTGCGGATAAGATGATTCTGTTAGATGAGCCAGCTGCAGGACTCGATCCCGATGCGATGCAATACATGTACGATAGTATCGCACAACTCAACAAAGATGGAATGACAATCGTGATGATTTCGCACGATGTTTCCGCAGTATTACAGTATGCCAATCGCATCGTATACTTTGAAAACAAAGGTATCAAAGAAATCACAAAAGACGAATATCGAAAGGTGGGGATAACATGATAGCAGAATTATTACATTACTTATCCTACCCATTTGTAAGATACGCACTTGTGGCAGCGATACTCATCACATTATGTTCAGCCCTTGTAGGTGTGATACTGGTATTGAAAAGATACTCCTACATTGGAGATGGCTTATCTCACGTTGCATTTGGCGCAATGTCAATTGCGATGATAACAGGCTTTGTACAACAGAAGATGTACTTCGTATTACCAATTACAATGGTAGCAGCTATCCTCATCCTACGAACAGGACAAAACAAACGCATCCAAGGAGATGCGCTTATCGGAATGATATCCACTGGATCACTTGCGATAGGATACCTATTGATGAATATCTTTCCACCATCTTCCAATATCAGCGGAGATGTATGCAGTACACTATTTGGTTCAACATCCATCCTGACATTATCCATAGCAGAGGTATGGTTATGCGTCATCGCATCGATTATAGTGATTGGTGTATTTATCATCTTATATCCAAGAATCTTCTCAATTACATTCGATGAGAGATTCTCAAAAGCCTCAGGTTTAAAGGTAGATGGTATCAATCTGATACTCGCTATTATTATTGCGACTATCATCGTATTAGCGATGAATCTTGTAGGTTCATTGTTGATATCTGCTCTTGTAATCTTTCCAGCACTTTCCGTAATGCAGTTATTTAAGAGCTTTAAACTGGTGCTGATTAGTTCCGCAATCCTATCAGAGATATGCACAGTAACCGGTATGTTAATCGCAATCTTATACGGAACACCAGTAGGTGCGACAATCGTTGCGGTAGACATTATTGCGTTTATCATCTGCTGGATCATCAGAATGATGAAAAGATAAAATATGAAGAAACTGACAAAGATACTGATTGTAGTATTTAGTGCATGCATGATAGCACTGATATTCCAATATACACACGAACCAAAAGCACAACAACCAGTTATCAGTGAAAATACAGATGTGGATTATGACTTAACAGAATTAAGTGGAAATGTTGTATATTCCCAAGTATATTCAATGATGACCAACCCACAGGACTATGTGGATAAAACATTCAAGATATCCGGTATCTTTGCGATAGGCAAAGACCAACATGGCAATTCTATGTTTGGCTGTATCATTAAAGATGCACTGGGATGTTGTCAACAAGGAATCCAGTTTGAATGGGCAGGGAGTCATAAATATCCCGATGAGTATCCGGAACTAGGAAAACAGATTACAGTTACAGGTACATTCACATACAAAACGGAAGGAAACACTATATATCTCATTCTACAGGATGCACAACTATCACAGATCTGAAAATTCAAAGAACAAAAATGACACCTGTATTGTACAGGTGTCATCAATTTTTTGCATTATAATCCTGCTTTGAAGAATTTACGGAAAGCAGAAACCTCCTCCGTGAATTGAGTCACTGCCACAGAATACTTCGCTTCACGCTTGATTCCAGGCTCAAATGTTATCGGTTCAATCTGAACAATTCAGCTATAAAGCAGCACGACGCTTATTACCAGAATAATCAACTAATTCTTTAATAATGTTGTATTTATTTTCTTCCATAGGGGTTAATATAATCTTTTTCATATTCATTTCAATCTAATCTAATCTGATAGAATGAATCATAACAGTTCCTTTCTATAAATCGGACATATTCCTTTTTCTTTAACTAAGACAATGCCGGTTTCGAATCATACCTCCATAAAAAAATTCCTGCAAAATATTGCAGGAACGTTATTCACGTGGTACCATCCTGATTCGCACAAATGTGCGCACCTCAATTGATCTGTAACGTAGATATACGGGGATGATTAATCCCACTGAAAAGTGAATTCACCAAACGTCTTCTATAGAACCCTTTCAGCGTTTAGGTTCCTCTCTTTCTATAGCGTGTTTGACTACTACTCTTTTCGTTATCGCTTTAATAGCCATATTATACGGCAAACCACATAAAAATGTCACTAGCTTCCACAAAATCAATCTCTGCAAATAAAGTTTTCCAACGTCAATTGTAAATTCTCTTAGCAATAACTAAATAGTCCGTAATTTATAGGCATGCCCATATTCCATGTGACAGGTAACAAATGTTTTCTTCTTTTACCTAAAGAAAATATACTGTCAAAACAGTATACCTTCTTGTTATTGTTGATAATACTCTGCCTGTGCTTGATAAAGCGTGTAATATTCACCTTGTTTATGCATGAGTGAATCATGATTGCCATCTTCTACTAACTTACCATCTTTAAAGACAACAATGCGATCACAGAACTTACATGAACTCATACGATGAGAGATATAGATAGCTGTCTTACCCCCAACAAGTTTATCAAAGTTCTCATAGATTTCTGCTTCCGAGAATGGATCCAAAGCTGCAGTAGGTTCATCTAGGATTACAAATGGAGCGTCTTTATACAATGCACGTGCAATCGCTAGTTTCTGTGCTTCACCACCAGATAACTTAACACCTTCACTATTTAAATCTTCCAACACACAATCCATACCATCCTGACCAGATATAAAGCGTTTATCTAGTCCTACATCAGCGATAATTGCATTGATATCTTTTTCTTCATTATGATGGCCACACTCTAGATTTTCTTTTGCACTGATATTGAACATACTGAAATCTTGGAATACTGGACTAAAGATTTTTGTATACTCATTGATGTCAAACTTTTGAATATCAATACCATTTAACAAGATTCTTCCTTCTGTCGGTTGATACAAACGACATAGTAGCTTGATGATTGTTGTCTTACCTGCACCATTCTGTCCAACTAACGCTAACTTTTCACCAATCTTAAATGTAAGATTCACATTGGATAATACAAGTTGTTCACTATTTGGATAGTGGAAACTCACATTTTCAAAGCAGAATTCATATGCATTATCATTTCTCTTTTCAATTGGTAATGAACCCGTGGTACGAAGCGATTCATCATGCAAGAAATCTGTAAAGTAATTTAGATAATCCAATTGGAATACAGCATCACTATACGATATGATACAACCCGAAATATATTGGATCAGTTGTTGCATCGCGCCTGCATATAAGAGTACAGAACCAATTGATAAATAACCATGCAAGCTTAAGTATGCAATATAAATATATGTACATGCTCCAAAAATACTTAATGCGAAGTTATATACAGATTCATATCTTCCTTTTCTCTTAGAAAAGTCCAAATAAACATGCAATGTTTTAATAATATTTTTAAAATACTTCTCAAACAACTGACCCATTCGATTGATCATCATTTGTTTCTTGTATTCTACATTAACCATTGTTGTGATGAGATAGCTAAACACGGAATTGTTATGAATATTTCTTTTATTTAAGTCTTCATAATAAGCACTCGTCCGCTTTAAAATCATAACGCCAAAACAAATACAGCCAACTGCCAGTAATAGTAGTAATACTAAATAAAACGAATACTGCATTGCCTGATAAAACAAGTACCCTACAAAACATAATGCATATAGAGCAGAAAATAAGTTAGTACATAACAGAATTATGATCTGTAAGAAAGAACCAGTTCCACCTGTAGCATTCATGCGATTACTTACTGCACGTACTTTTTGCATGCTATCGTTATCTTCAAAAATATCATAGCGCATGGTAAACGACATATAGTTCACCTGGCTCATGATTACTTCATCTGTAATAAATTCATATCCTTGTAAATAAGAGTCAATCCAATTACCAATGAAGGATAATACATAACTACTCACCAGCATAATCGTGACAACTTGAATTGCTGCTTGGAACTGGCTTGTAAGTAATAAGTCTAAAATATATGAATATCCAAACAGTACAATAAAGTTAGGTGTACTTTTACAGAAAGCTAATGTAATCATCTGTACAGTAATATGAGGGAATTGAACTTTTAAAAGTTGAATCAAATCATGCGTTTGTTGATAGAATTGCTTGAGTTTCATCTTGTTCTTCCTCCTTGTAGTATTTTGCCTGTACATCAAACATCTCAGCGTATTTACCATTTAATTTCATAAGTTGCTCGTGACTTCCTTGTTCAATAATCTCTCCATTTTCCAAGAAGACAATATTGTCGCAGAAACGAGTTGAAGCTAAACGGTGTGAAATAAATAATGCACTCTTATCTTTTGTAATTTCCTTATACTCTTCATACAGATCCTTTTCCGCAAGTGCGTCTAGTGCTGCGGTCGGTTCATCTAAGATGAGTAAAGAAGGATTTTTGTAATATGCCTTTGCGAGCAATAAACGTTGTTGTTGTCCACCACTGAGGTTGATTCCATCTGGAGATAGATCTGTATTGATATAACTATGAATTCCCTTTGGTAACTGATTTACAATCGTATCTAACTTAGAGATGCGTAAAGCTTCTTGTACGCGATTTTCATCATAGTCTTCTTCATACATGCAAGAAATATTTTCACCAATTGTCATAGAGAATAGATCAATTTCTTGGAATACAATCCCAAGTTTTCCAAAGTAATCTTCTTTATTAATTTCTTTCAAATCGATACCATTGACTAAGATTCTTCCTTCTGTTGGTGTATACAATCCACTTAACAGTTTCACGATTGTAGTCTTGCCAGCACCATTTACACCTACAAGTGCGAGTTTTTCTCCTGTTGTAAAATGTAGATTAAAATTCTTTAAGACATACTTTTCACTTTCTGGATATTGGAAAGATACATTCTCAAACACAATATCGAATGGTGCAATCACTTTCTTACCATCTTGATTAATCACATTTTTATCCATTTCAAATTCATACGTTCTCTTTGTTAAATCTAGATTAGAATGCAATTTTGCAATCTCAGCAGTTAAAGCTGTGAATCGTTGACCATAACTAATCACAATACCGATATAGAGAACAAATGAACTCATTTCAATTATGCCATGCATCATCAAATAGATTAGATATCCATAGGTAATCCCATCACGGATAAATCCTAAAATAACATCTGTTTGTGCTATCCATCCTTTGTATTTTGAAGCGGCGATTGTCTTCTGTACGAGAATATCGTTATTTTCTTGCATCTTTGCTTTTAAAAGATCTTGCATCTGGTAGAGACGGATATCCTTTCCCTTCGAACTCTTTTGAGAAAGGCTATTAAAATAACGAGACTTCGAATAATTCTCTGCCTTTTCTTCATCTTTCTTTAAATACAATGCATAGCATTTTTCATAAATTCCATAATGAAGAATAGAAATGAATAAAAGAGCTAAAAGGATTGGTAATCCAATTTGACTGATAAATATTGCATATAGTATTAAGCTGAGAATCGCAGATAAAACAACAATCGTATTATGGTATACACCTTCCGCACCTTCCATATTCCTATTTAATGCACGGATTCCATTTTCAAGTTTTTCCTGAGCAAGCTTTGTTTCGTAGTAGGAATAGGTTAATTCCTGCACCTTTTTGAGCACTGGTAAGACAAATAATTTTTGTCTTGGAATAATATATTGCATACTATTTCTTGTTGCAAGATAAACATGCAGCATGCTAAAGAGTCCATACACCGCAAATAAACCAAGTATTTGTAATACCAATGTTATCCAATCTTGGGGTGTAGTAATAAATTGAATGATTGCAGCCGGTAATAATACAGCGATAAATCCTTCTATTACCGAGATAACAATCTCTAACAACATCATTCTGATTACATGTGGATCACATTCCCATAATCGGTAGAACATATCCTTATAAATATTCCATCTAGTAAGCTTCATAGTGATTACCTCCTTGCAGAAATACAATACTTCATATGACTAAAGCTATTAAAAAAATGCATGAATTGTTCAAATTCATGCACGAAATGCTTACAGAGGTAGTACAATCTCTGTCGCAAATACACCTGGTTCATTTTGACGGTTTAGGTATCCATCATATTTCTTCACGACTTGGTCAACTCTCTTTAGCCCATGTCCATGGTCGCCTCTCTTCGTCGTGAAATAGTGATCGGTACGTTGTTTTACTGTCTCACTTGTAGCGTTTGTAATCGAGATATAGAGTTGTTTCTTTAGGATACCAATATAAACTCGAATAAATCGTTCATCTGGATTCTTTATCTTTCGACAAGATTCAATCGCATTATCTAATAGATTTCCTAAGATAACACACAAGTCTAAATCTGATACATGTAATTGTGGCGGAATTGACGCATCGCAATGAATACGAATTTGTCCTTTTTCCGCAATCGCAAGTTTCGCGTTCAAGATAGAATCTAATTGTAAGTTTCCAGAATGATAGAGTGTATCGATAGAATCCAAATCTGTCTCAAGTTCATTAAGATAGTCTTTCATCTGCTCAACTTTATTCAAAGAAAGATATCCTTTTAAAGACTGTAGATGGTTATGATAATCATGTCTCCATCCACGCATGGTCATGTAGATGTTTTCAATTTCATCCATCTGCTGTTTCATCAGTTTATTCTGATAGATGATTGTTTTATCTTCTTCACGCTTCATAATTCTTTGTAAGAGATATTCCAATAAAATAAAGATTAGCGCCGCAATACCACCTGCGATAAAACCATCATAATAAACACCAAGGAACAGAATTCCAAGATACAACAGAATGATGATAGTTGAAAAGATTCTTTCTTCTTTTAAGAAATGATAATGATTCCAAATAAAACATAAGAAAATCCATACAACTATCATATTAGAGAAACGATAAACACTATATCCTGTAAGTGCTAGTATCATAATTGACACAATCACATGCATGAATGTTATATTTATCTTCTTGATAATAGTTTCATAAAGCGCTAATCCCACTAATATGATTACAGCCATCATAATACACCTCGATTGGCTGCGATAAATTCCTGCATACACATTTCATAATTACCACGTGCAATCGGGAACTGTATACCATCTTCACCAATACAATCCTTCTTTGTTACACGTACAATATTTTTCATATTTACTGCAAAAGAGCGATGAATTTGTAATAATGGCATATGCAACATTTCAAGAACTTCACGAATACTCTGTTTGATGATAATTGTTGTTTCTTCACTCATGCCATCACTACGCAAATAAATCTTTGTCTCATGGCCAAGTGCTTCAACACCAATGACATCACGATGATAAATTTTATATACTTCCTTCTTAGAAGAAATAATCGAAAATTCTTCTGATATTTGTAATTGCTTGATTGCCTTATCTAATATCTTAAATAATTGATCTTTCTCATAAGGTTTTAAAAGATAGGCTAATGCGTCTACATCATATCCTTCAAAGACAAAGTCTTTGACACCACTGATGAAACATATCAAATGATTTAGACGTGCTTGTCTCATCTTACGAGCAAGTTCGATCCCTGTCATATTCTCCATTTGAATATCCAATAAAAGTAAATCTGCGACAAGACCATTCTGCAAATCCCACCAGAGATTATCACAATCTGTATATTTTAATATTTCAATCTCCAAATGATGTGATTGTGCATATTCATGAATGTACTTACACAAGATATCCATTTGAAGCTGTTCGTCATCACATACAATATATTTCATGCAACTATCATACCTTTTTCATCATAGATGTCCAACTTATATTTTGTTGTTCACCAAATACTACTACATATTTCTATATATGTTTCTCTGATATATTTTGTGGATAAATCAATGTTTCAGGATGAGAAAACTCTAATGTTATATTTTTATGTGGATTAATCAAAAGATTTAAAATAAGTGGTTCTTTTGTATGCTCAAAGGTAGTCATCGTTAGTTTGCGATATGGCTGGAAGCCACATTTTTCTTGAACCCTCTTTGATTGTTGATTAAATGAAAAATACCCACAAAGCAGGAAATCATAGTTCAATTCGTTAAATAAATACTTGATAACTATCTTTACTGCTTCTGGTATGATGCCTTTTCCCCAATAGTCTTTACTTAAAACAAAACCAAGTTCTCTTCCTTGATAGGTCGCAAACTCTGTCAAAGCTTCTTCTCTTCCATATTTTTCGATTCCAAGAGAACCAATTACTTTTTGGTCTTCTTTGTGATAGATTGCAAATACTTGGTTACTCTCGATAAACATATCTAATATTTTTTGCGTTTCTTCTTTACTGGCATGATGTTTCCAACCAGCCATTTCACCGACACCCTCAACAGAAGCGTAAGCATAAAAATCACCTAAGTCCTCTTTTACAAACGGTCTTAAAATAAGTCGCTCTGTTTCTAGTTGTATTCCATTGATATGAAAATCTGCGTTCATTAACAATTTCTCCTTTAGTAGTTATACATCATAACGATAACTATCATAGGCACGATAGATATCATCTAGATGTGTATGATTTAAAACAAATGAATCTCCTAGTAATGTAAACTCTCCGTCCACGATTAATAGACCACTATTTTTAGGGATTGCTACTACTGGATTTCCTACATCTTCAATTTCACGAATGATTGTAGATAAATGTTCTTCGTCTTCGACGTAATTAATATCTACATCAAAATTTGTTAGTAGCCCTAGTCCTTCTTGTAGTTCAAATGCATTATCTGGATTTGACTCGTGAAAAGTATCAAGTTGTACAAGAGCACCTGCATGATGGCCAATTAGGATACCATCAAAGTTACACAGTAAATCACGTAAACCTAAATCTTCGATTCTCTGCATAATCCATTCACCACAATCACCAGTAATTACAAGAATATCCGCAGCTTCAATTTTCGCTTTTGCGGTTGCGTAATTATCTTGGTAATAATTAAACCAACTAATTTGTTTTTCAAGAATACCGTAGTTATAGAAAGGACGTACCATCATCTCATACGCTGGTTTCTCTTTTGTAAATAAGTCATCCCAAGTCACAAATTCATTGGACCAACCATCGTTATACGATAACGGCATCATCAATACCTTCATATCTTTCTCGATGAGTTGAGATAGTTCACTAAAGCCCCAAGCTTGGTCGAATGTAAATTGATTTAATAGTAAATGTATCATGTTTATCACCTGCATTCATTATATGACTTGCTCATCAGAAAATCCATTTTGTATAATCTCTGTAAGGAGGAGTATGTTATGGTACGCTATCATATTTTTGTGGAAGGACGAGTTCAAGGTGTCGGTTTTCGTTACTTCGTTTCGATGAATGCACAATCTTATGGATTAACGGGAAGTGTGAAAAATCTAGATAATGGTTTGGTAGAAATCTATGTACAAGGAGAAAGTGATACCATTGATCAATTTCTTGCGACAATCATCAAGGGTGATGGTCGGTTCATCAAAGTCGATGATTACTCCTGTAAAGCTGTCCCTATCATCCCAGATGAAAGACGATTTTCCTGTCAGTATTATTAACATGCATACAATATTTTCCAAGGGGGCTGTAACGCATAACAGCCTAGAAAATAAAATGTCCAACCTCTATTACTTCTTGAAAAGAAATTCCTCATTGTTTACCTCGATGAAAGCGAATTACTTGCGCAGATTCGATAAACTGAAAATCATTTAATTTCATTTCTAATAGATCTCTAAAATACTCTTTCGCAAAGCTTGTCTTTTTTAGGGATTCCCCTAGCATCTCATAGCCATATCCTCTTTGCAGAAAATCACTCGTTAAAAAACAATATTCCTTTTCTTCATCAAGTGGTTTTCCATCAATTATAATTGTTTTGAAAACACAATCTACCTGCACATTTTGGCTTACCGCTAATGTAACAAGTTCTTT
>JALENJ010000022.1 GCA_022767445.1 Erysipelotrichaceae bacterium
AACTACAACAGTATGATTGGTAAATGAGGCGGGTAGATGGCAGGAAAGATGTATGTCTTACTCTGGGAGGTCTTATCAGTGTCAAAGATGAGGTAGAGAACGCTACGCAGTCGATAGGCATAGTAACAACGAATGATAAGAAGTCAGCAGAGGCCATAGTAGTCCGAAAGGATAAAGGGCCAAACAGAACTTAAGTTTTACGAGTTTCAAAATTGTATGACCGATTCCTCGAAACAGTCTGTGCTGTCCCAAGGGTGGACTTAAGACCGGGAAAGTTCAAGCGAAGGAAAGGGAGCCAGTGGGATTGATGGGATGAAGGTAGATGAGCTCAAAGAATACATATGCAAGTATGGCGAGAGTATCACACAAAAGATACGACAAAGGAAGTATAAGCCACTAGCAGTCAGAAGAGTACAGATACCAAAGTCAGACGGAACCAAAAGAGACCTTGGGATACCTGCGGTAAAAGACCGATGGATACAACAAGCAATCTATCAGGTGCTAAACCCGATATTTGAAGAAGTGTTTTCAGAACATAGTTACGGATTCAGACCAAGAAGAAGTTGTGAACCGCCGTATACCGAACGGTACGTACGGTGGTGTGAGAGGTCGGAAGTTTTAAAACTCTTTAAAACTCTTTAAAACTTCCTCCTACTCGATTTTTAGGAATTGTTTACGATAGATTCTTGGTGAGCAACCGATTTCACGCTTGAAGGCGTAGGTGAAGTAGTTTTGGCTTGAAAAGCCAATGATATTGGCGATTTCGTTCATGTTGTGGGTGGTTGTTTCTAACAGGAACTTTGCTTCGTTGATGCGTCTTTTGACTAGATATCGCATTGGAGATATACCTCTGTATTGATTGAATGCATGTACGAGGTAGTATTTGTTTAAAAATGATATTTCACTGAGTTTATCGAGATCGATATCTTCTTTGAAGTGTGTATTGATATAGTTTTCAATAAAGACACATTCTTTGATTGTCTTTTTGACTGGTGAGACATTGAGTGATATATCAGTGCGTCGTATCATGTTGATTAACATGATTTGAAGTAGTGAATTAACGCACTGTTGTGAGTAGTTATCACGGTGCTCCATCTCATATAATAATGTCTTTAAGTAGAATAAAATATCATTTTTATATGCTTTGTAATTATGTACGCTAAAATTACTATTGAAGCGTTGGTCATCACTATCAAAGTGTAGTCCTTCAATGCCAGCAGCGATATATTCCAGTGGGGAGCTTTCTTTACTGAGTTCGGTATGTTCTGTATAGGCATTTACAATGATAAGATCATCTTCTTGGATATCGATATATCTGCCTTCTACGTAGAATTTTCCTTTACCAGAAATAACATAAAAGAGTTCGGCACTGGTATGGCTATGAGGGGTTGAATGCCAATCTCCTTCATAGCGGGAGTGTGTTACGTAGAGTATTTTACCCAGTAGGCATTGATCATTTGTGTTTTGTGCAATTGCGTTGTTCATATATGCATTATCATATCATGCATTATTACGTTTTGTATAAAATATTGCGGCAGTTTCATGCATGGACAATATTTCGATAATTTATAGCAAGATATCTCTTTATTGAAAGCGTTTTCACATTTACACTAAAGATATCAAAAATAACTTTTTTGGGAGGGATAATAAATAATGAAAAAGTTAATTTCTTTATCTTTAGCTGGTTTACTTGCGGCTAGTTTAGTTGGCTGTAAGAAAGCAGATACTGCTACTTCAGAGGGAAGTACTTCTGAAAACACATTAGAGATTTCTGGTCTTGATGGTGGTTATGGCACTAAGGGCTGGGAAGAAGTAGTCAAAGCTTTTGAAGAGAAGGAAGGTGTGAAGGTTAACCTTCGTCTTGAAAAGAACATCGCTGATACTTTACGTAGTGAAGTACAAGCAGGTACGTATCCTGATTTAGTTTATCTATCTGTTGGATCCAAAGGTGGCTTAACAGATACAATGATCGCTGAAAAGATGTTGACTGACATCTCTGATGTATTAGATGAAAAGGTTTATGGCGAAGATGAAATGGTGAAGGATAAGCTCATTGGTGGTATCTATGAGGGCTTAGCTACGATGCCTTATGCGGATGGTAAATTATATCTAGCACCTATCAATTACAGCCCATGTGGACTTTTCTACAATGCAAACCTATTTAAGCAAAAGGGTTGGGAAGTTCCTACAACTTGGGATGAGATGTGGGAGTTAGGTGAGAAGGCTAAGGCTGAAGGTATCTCCTTATTCACATATCCTACAACTGGTTACTTTGATGCATTCTTCTCTGCATTATTAAATGAAACAGCTGGTCCTGAGGTTTACACGAAGTTAATGACTTATGATGTTGATGCTTGGAATATGCCAGAAGTGAAGAAGGCATTTGAGATCGTTGGTAAGCTAGCACAATATGTTGAACCTACAACAGTAGCTAACGCAAATGGCGATAACTTCAAGAAAAATCAACAATTGGTATTAGATGATAAAGCATTGTTTGTACCAAATGGTACATGGTTACCTGAAGAGATGAAGGATGCTCCTCGTGTTGATGGTTTTGAGTGGGGATTCACAGCTCTACCTAAGGTTGACGCCATGGGCGATGCTTACGCAACAACATTTACAGAGCAGGTATTCATTCCTAAGGAAGCTAAGAATCCTGAATTAGCTAAGAAGTTCATTACATTCTTATATTCTGATGAAGCTACAAAGTTATTCTATGAAAATGGTGGTGCAGTTATGCCAGTTAAGAACGCTTCTGAATTCATCGGTGCAGATGATATGAATGCTTTGTATTACACAGTATATGATAACGGTGCTAAGTCCAACGCTGTTGGATTCCAAGTAATGGATAACATCGTTGAAGGTGTCAGTGTAGCAGATGCGAATTCTGGTGTGCTATACGCAACTGTAAACTCAATTGTAAATGGTTCCAAAACTGTAGATGAATGGTATGATGCGACACTTGATGCAGTGAAGCAGATATCTGAAGCAAATAAATAAATCAGCATTAGGGATAATTAAAATAACGATGGTGAAAACTGTCGTTATTTTATCCTAACGGGAGGTAGTGAAATGAAGAAGAGTATCGCTAGAAGACTGTTTATTACGATATGTCTTGCGCCTGCGATGATATTGTTTACGGTGTTTATGTTATATCCGACTGTAAATGTATTTATGATGTCGATGTTTAAATGGGGTGGACTCAGCGATAATCGTACATTTGTTGGCTTGCGTAATTTTGTGAGTCTATTTAAGGATATGAATTTTATTCGGGCATTGCAGAATACAATTTTGATCATTGTGTTAGTGACGATTATTACGATGGTGGTTGCGATTTTGTTTGCGTCGATATTGGTAAGGGAAAAGATTAAGGGACAGAATTTCTTCCGTATCATTTTCTATATTCCTAATATTTTATCGGTTGTTGTCATATCCGCTATATTCAGTGCGATTTATGATCCTTCTGAAAATGGTTTGTTGAATGCATTGGTGTCACTATTCAATGGTGGTCATGCTGGAACGACAAAGTACTTGGGGGATCCTAACCTTGTTGTATTTGCCTTAATTGCTGCACTGATTTGGCAAGCCATTGGCTATTACATGGTGATGTATATGGCAAGTATGTCGACGATTCCTGAGCATCTTTATGAAGCGGCTGCTTTGGAGGGTTGTGGAAAGGTGAAACAGTTCTTCTCGGTAACGATTCCGATGATTTGGGATAACATTCGTACAACTTTGACTTTCTTTGTCATCTCAACGATTAACTTGAGTTTCTTGTTTGTACAAGTTATGACTGGTGGTGGTCCTGATGGGGCCAGTGAAACGGTGCTGAGTTATATGTACCTGCAAGCATACAATCGCTCTAGTTATGGTTATGGTATGGCAATTGGTGCTGTGGTCTTTATCCTGTCATTTACGCTATCGTGGGCAATCAATCGCGTGACAAGTCGTGATTCTATTGAGATTTAATGGTGATTCGTATGAGTGAAAAACATTTTAGCCTATATAAGATATTTATCTATGTTGCGTTGATTACGCTAGCGATATCGATTATCATTCCTGTTTCTTGGGTATTCTTGGCATCTGTGAAAACAAATGCGGAGTTCTATGGTAATCCATGGGCATTGCCTCAAGGATTCAATTTCCAGAACTTCATCGATGCCTTCAAGATTGCCCAGGTTGGTGATTTTATTATCAACTCTGCGTTAGTTACTGCGATGGCGTTGATCATCTTGTTGGTGGTATCACTACCTGCAGCGTATGTACTTGCTAGATTTAAATTCAAGGGTAGAAGATTCTTCAATGGATTGATGATGGCAGGTCTATTTATCAATGTGAATTATATCGTTGTGCCTATCTTCTTAATGTTGAATGGATGGGATAAGGCATTGGCGAAGATGGGATTGCAGTTTTTTATGAACAATCGTTTTGTGCTTGCGTTAGTCTACGCTTCTACCGCAATTCCATTTACTGTATATCTATTATCGAGTTATTTTAGATCACTTCCAAAGGCGTATGAGGAAGCAGCTGAAATCGATGGTTGTGGTTATTTTACAACCATGGTGAGAGTCATGTTCAGAATGGCAAAACCAAGTATTATCACGGTTATCTTGTTCAATTTCTTGGCATTCTGGAATGAATATATTATTTCTCTTACACTTGTGCAAACAAAGGCTTTAAAGACTTTGCCTGTCGGTCTTCAGAATTTGATGTCTGCCCAGAAGGCTGCGACAAATTATGGACCGATGTATGCAGGTTTGGTTATCGTCATGTTGCCAACACTAATCTTATATATCTTAGTACAAAGACGTTTAACACAAGGTATGACTTTAGGTGGATTAAAGGATTAGGGGGACGAAATGAAACATACAAGTGAATCAATATTGATGATTGTTGTATTTATCATCAGTGTATTGCTGGTGATCATCGGACAAAGAAATGTTGGCTATATTAATTTATGCATGCAGGTAATTGGCTTAGTCGGGATATTATTTGTGATTGGGCTTTATAACAAGAGATATAAGTAGGAGGGATATCATATGGCAAATTTATCATTGCGTCATATCAATAAGATTTATGACAATAAAGTACAAGCTGTATATGATTTTAATTTAGAGATTCAAGATAAAGAATTTATTGTATTGGTTGGACCATCTGGTTGTGGTAAGTCTACAACTCTGCGTATGATTGCGGGTTTAGAGGATATCACCAATGGCGAATTATATATCGATGATAAGTTGGTAAATGATATTGCGCCTAAGAATCGTGAGATTGCGATGGTGTTTCAATCCTATGCATTATATCCATTTATGACTGTCTATGAGAATATGGCATTTGGTCTAAAGATTCGCAAGACAAATAAAGATGAAATTGATCGTCGTGTACGTCAAGCTGCTAAGGCATTGGAGATTGAACAGTATCTAGATCGTAAACCAAAGGCATTATCTGGCGGACAAAGACAAAGAGTTGCCCTTGGTCGAGCAATTGTACGTAACGCAAAAGTATTCTTGATGGATGAACCATTGAGTAACCTCGATGCGAAGTTACGTGTACAGATGCGCAGTGAGATTATTCGCCTTCATAAGACGATTGGTGCTACAACAATCTACGTTACACATGACCAAACAGAAGCTATGACGATGGCAAGTCGTATTGTCATCATGAAGGATGGTTACATTCAACAGATTGGCACACCAAAGGAAATCTATCAGAATCCAGCAAATATGTTCGTCGCTGGTTTCATCGGATCTCCAGCAACCAACTTCCTAAAAGGTACATATCATGCCAAGGAAGAAGAGTTCCATATCGGAAACTTAAAAGTACATCTTCCAGGCCAATTTACAGCAGATTTAGCAGGCTATGATGGCAAAGAGGTTGTTATGGGTATTCGTCCAGAGGATTTACATAGCGAAGAAATCGTAAAGGAAACCTATCCAAGTGCAGTATTTGATTTTGAAATTGATGTCAATGAGTTATTAGGCAATGAATTCATCTTGCATGGAAAACTAGCAGATCAAAAACTACAGGCAAGAATTAACGCTCGTTATGATATTGCGGACCATGGTACATTTAAGCTTGCGATGGATTTAGAGAAAGTACATTTCTTTGACGTCGAAACGACGAATCGAATTTGTTAGGGGAGAGATAGAATGAGTTATGGTAGAGTAACGGTGCCAACCGATATCGATGTAATCGACGATACAATCAAGATTATTAAAAAGTGGAAAGCAGATGCGATTCGTGATTGCGATGGTACAGATATGCCACAGGCTTTACGCCAGATGGATATTAAGCAATATGCGACATACTACACAACACGCAAAGATAATGAGTGGGCGAAAGCCCATCCAGAACAAATGCAACAGATGTATCTGATGAGTGATTTTATCACCGCAAAAGATACCTGCTTGCATGTACGCATCATGGAACACTTTTACAAAGATCAATTCAAAGTCAATCCTACAGATGATATTCATCGTTGGTGGGAAGTTATTGATCGAACAACAGATACTGTTGTAACAAACTGGTATTATGATGAGAACGAAGGGGAAGTAGTCATTGAGGAAACAATCCCATACCATGCATACACAGTTAGCTTTTTAGCATTTGTTATATGGGATCCAGTACACATGTACAACTCATTAACCAATGATTGGTCTGATGAAGAACATCAGATGACATTGGATGTACGCTTACCAGAAACCCAACAGCACGTCATTGAGAAATTACATAAGTTCTGTCAAGAAAGAACAGATGTAAATGTGGTGCGTTTTACAACATTCTTCCACCAATTTACGTTGGAGTTTGACGAATTTGCCAGAGAGAAATTTGTAGATTGGTATGGATATAGTGCCTCTGTATCACCATATATCTTAGACAAATTCGAAAAAGAAGTTGGTTATCCATTTAGACCGGAATATATTATCAATAAAGGTTTCCAAAACAGTCAGTTCTGTATTCCGACAAAGGAATATAAAGACTTCATTGACTTCCAGCAAAGAGAAGTCTGCAAACTTGCCAAGCAGATGGTAGATATCTGCCATTCCTATGGAAAAGAA
The DNA here is from genome assembly GCA_022767445.1 of Erysipelotrichaceae bacterium. Taxonomy (GTDB): domain Bacteria; phylum Bacillota_I; class Bacilli_A; order Erysipelotrichales; family Erysipelotrichaceae; genus Bulleidia. The sequence continues at coordinate 7,059 of JALENJ010000022.1, forward strand.
GCCATGATGTTTTTAGGGGACCACTGGATTGGAACAGAGCCATTTGGTAAGTACTTTGCGGAAATTGGCTTAGACGCTGTTGTAGGTAGTGTTGGATCAGGTTCTACATTACGTCTAATATCCGATATCAAAGGGGTTAAATATACAGAAGGAAGATTCTTGCCATACTTTTTCCCAGATGTATTCCATGAGGGCGGAGATCCTCTACAAGAAGCGAAAGTCAATTGGGTCACAGCACGTCGTGCAATCTTACGCAGCCCAGTTGATCGAATTGGCTATGGTGGATATCTAAAACTAGCATTGAAGTTCCCTAAGTTTATTGATTATGTTGAACAGGTATGTGATGAATTTAGAGAATTGTATAGCCATGTTGGTAAACAAACACCATTAAACTTAATGAAGGTAGCTGTATTAAACAGCTATGGTGAGTTACGCCGTTGGGGTGCACATCTTGTTCATCACGCAATTCGCTATAAACAGATATATTCCTATACAGGTGTACTAGAAGCACTTAGCGGATTCCCATTCGATGTACGTTTTATCAGCTTTGAAGAATTGCGTGAAAATCCAAACTTACTAGATGATATTGATGTTGTATTAAACTACGGTAGTAGTTATACAAGCTTTAGTGGTGGCGAACAATTTGATGAGGAAATCATCACTATCTTACGTCGATATGTTGACCAGGGTGGAGGATTCATCGGTGTTGGTGAACCAACCGCTTGTGCCAAGAACGGAAAGTTCTTTACACTTTATGATGTTTTAGGTGTTGATAAAGAACTAGACTTCACACTCCATACAGATAAATACAACTGGCAAACACACGATCATTTTATCAGTGAGCAGCTAGAACATGAAGACTGGGGTGAGAATGTTAACAGTGTATATGCATTACCAGGTACAACAGTCATCAAACAAGAAGACTTATCCGTTAAACTAGCAGTTAACCAATACGGAAAAGGAAGAGCAGTATACATGAATGGCTTACCATTCAGCTTTGAAAATACGAGACTACTGTATCGTGCAATCTTCTATGTAGCACATAAAGAAGACCAAATGAAACAGTGGTACTCTGATAACTACAATGTTGATGTGAATGTATATCCATCTACACAAAGCTATTGCGCAGTCAATAACACCTATGAACCACAAGATACAACGATCTACCGTGGGGATGGTTCAAGCTTTACATTGCATTTAGATGAGAATGAAATTCAATGGTTTGATATGTAAGGACAGGAGAGAAATCTCCTGTTTTTTAATCATAATCAATTCATAAAGATTGTTATGGAATGAATGTTATATGCGGTATATAGAAGTGGAGGTATCAGGTATGAGATGTATACGTTGTGGAAATACGGATAAGTCTTACTTCTATCAAGGAAAAGCAGGTATGTATTGTCGCAAATGTATCGGTTTTGGTAGAGCGATGATGGAAGAGGATCATGAGGGTATTCAGTTGGATCAGGTTCATGAGGATAGTAGTGAATATTGTTTACAATATCCATTAACGAAATATCAAAGGAAGGCATCGGATGAGTGTAGAGAGTATATTACAAAGATGGATGTGTTGTTGGAGTGTGTCTGTGGTGCTGGTAAGACGGAGATGGTGTTAGGAAGTATTTCTGATGCGTTAAGATGTGGGAAAAAGGTGTGTTTTGCGATTGCTAGAAGACAGGTTGTGCTGGAGCTTGCACAGCGTTTAAAGCAGTATTTTAGGCAAGCTAAAATTGTGGCTGTATGTGGTGGTCATACCGATGAGTTGGATGGTGATTTGATTGTTTGTACGACGCATCAGTTGTATCGTTATCATCATTGTTTTTCTTTGTTGATATTGGATGAGCCGGATGCTTTTCCTTTTCGTGGTGACGCTGTATTGCATGGGATTGCGATGAATGCATGTATTGGTCATATCATTTATTTAACAGCGACACCAGATGATGTTTTGATGAAACGTGTAAATGATGGACTGATGCGTCGTATAGTATTAAACCGTAGACCGCATGGTAAGGATTTACCTGTTCCGATCATTCGTATTCAACCAGTATGGATGATGTTTATGACTTTGTTATACTGGTTAAGGAAACATGCATGCAAGCCAAGAATCGTATTTGTGCCTACAATTAAGCAAGCTAGGATTCTTGGTAGTGTGTTACATATGTTAATGCCCTGTTGTGTATGTACTAGTACCGCTGACAACAGGGATGAAATCATTGAACAATTTAAGAAAGATGAACATGTGGTTATGGTTGCCACGACGGTATTAGAAAGAGGAGTGACGATACCGAATGTAGATATCTGTATATGGCAAGCGAATCATTCGGTATTTGATGAAGCTGGTTTAATTCAAATGGCAGGTAGAGCTGGAAGAAGTTTCTTATCGCCAAGTGGAGATGTGCTGTTTTTATGTAATGAGAAAAGTAAACTTGTTGGTATCTGCAAAGATAAGATTGTGCAGGCGAATCAATCATGCGTTGCTTGATGTGTCAAAAGGAAAAAGGGGACGGAGATTGGCTGGATATCTTAGAGTGTGAAGATCCTTTATGTCATGCATGTAGATTGTCACTATCAAGAGTGGACTTTCATATGAAGTTTCATGGGTATCCTTTGTACTCTACGTATTTGTATGATGATGTATTTGCCAGTATGCTAATCCAGTATAAAGAGTGTTTTGATGAGGCGTTGAAACATGCATTTATCTATCCAATACGTTGGTGGTTAAATATTCGTTTCTTTGGATATACAGTATGTTATTTGCCCAGTTCGAAGGCAAAGGTAGGCAAGCGTGGCTTTCATCATTTAAAAGAGATGTATTCTGGGTTGTGTCTGGAAAGTTTGGATTTGTTTGAAAAGATAGATGATTATGATCAAAGGGATAAGAGTAAAGAAGAACGGTTGAAGATGGTCGAGAATATCCGATTAAAACAGGGTATAAAAGTACCTAAGAAGATATTGTTGGTGGATGATACTTTAACCACAGGAGCCTCTATGCTAGGTGCTTTACATGCGTTATCTAAATTCGATGTGAAGATATGTATCTACGTTGTTAGTATCAATCGTTATTGGTTGGGGGCACATGGGTCTTAAGATATGCTTGATACAATGCCTTGTTCATTGCCTTTTATAAGCCAAAACTATATAATGAAGGAGCTGTTGAGTATAAAAATTATGGAGGCATTATGGCAAATTTTATCAGTAGATTATTTAATGAAGACGCCCGCAAATTAAGACAGATTGAAAGGAAGATCAAACCTGTTTTAGATTTGGAAGAAGAATATAAAGCAAAGAGTGAGGAAGAGCTGAAAGCGATGACACCTTACTTAAGAGAAAAACTTGCGAATGGTGCTTCGTTGGATGATATTTTTGTAGAGGCTTTTGCGACTGCTCGTGAGGCGTGTCGTAGAGTCATTGGGGAATTCCCATACCCTGTTCAGTTGATGGGTGCTGCAGTGATGCAGGGCGGCGATATCGCCGAAATGAAGACTGGTGAAGGTAAGACATTGACATCCGTTATGGCAGTATACCTCAATGCCCTAGAGGGTAAGGGTGTTCATGTTGTAACTGTCAACGAATATCTTTCTAAGCGTGACTCTGAGTGGATGGGTGAGATTCACCGCTACTTAGGACTAACAGTTGGATTAAACCTTCGTCAATTGACGAAGGCACAAAAGCGTGCTGCGTATGCATGTGATATTACATATACAACAAACTCAGAACTTGGTTTTGATTACTTACGTGACAACATGGTAACGCGTGTCGAAGATCGCGTATTGCGTGAATTGAATGTTGCGATGGTCGATGAGGTCGACTCTATCTTGATCGATGAATCCCGTACACCATTGATTATTTCAGGTGGTAAGAAAGATACTGCTAATCTTTATCTACAAGCAGATCGTTTTGTGAAGCGCTTGGTTAAGGACGAAGATTATGAAGTGGATGTCAAGTCTCGTACTGTTCAGTTAACGGAAAGTGGTACTGCTAAGGCTGAGAAGACTTTCCGCATCGATAACTTGTTTAATTTAAATCACACACAGCTATTACACCATATCAATCAAGCATTGAAGGCTAACTACATCATGTTAAAGGATATTGAGTATGTTGTGGATGAGAAAGAGGATGAGATTGTTATCGTCGATCCAAATACAGGTCGTTTGATGAAGGGTAGACAATGGTCTGATGGTTTACATCAAGCCGTTGAAGCCAAGGAAGGTATCTCCATCAAGCAGGAGACAACAACCCTAGCTACAATCACATACCAGAATTTCTTCCGTCTATATAACAAGCTTTGTGGTATGACAGGTACTGCTAAGACAGAGGAAGAGGAATTCCTAGAGATTTACAACATGTATGTCTTTGAGATTCCCACCAACCGTCCAGTTGCACGTATCGACTATCCAGATGCAGTGTATGGCACAAAGAAGGCAAAGTTCAGTGCACTTGTGGATGAAGTTGTAGAAAGACATGCGCAGGGTCAACCTGTACTTGTAGGTACGATTGCGGTTGAAACTTCTGAGTTGATTTCTAAATATCTAAAAGAGCGTCATATTCCGCATGAAGTATTGAATGCGAAAAACAATGCACGTGAAGCAGAGATTATTGCTAAGGCTGGTCAAAAGGGTGCAGTTACGATTGCCACTAACATGGCTGGTCGTGGTACCGATATTAAACTAGGTGAGGGTGTACGTGAACTTGGTGGATTATGTGTACTAGGTTCAGAACGCCATGAGTCCAGACGTATCGATAATCAGTTACGTGGTCGTGCTGGTCGTCAAGGCGATCCTGGTATGTCTCGTTTCTATGTATCTGTACAAGATGACTTGATGATCCGTTTCGGTGCAGAGCACATGGAATCTCTATTTTCTCGTCTTGGCGATGAAGCGATTGAATCCAAGACAGTTACACGTTCCATTACTGGAGCACAACGTCGTGTTGAGGGTGTTAACTATGATGCTCGTAAGCAATTACTACAATACGATGATGTTATGAGACAACAGCGTGAAACGATGTATGAAACAAGAAACTTCATCTTAGAAAATGATGATGTTCATGAAGTGATTCATGATATGTTCAAGCGTGTTATCTCAGATGTCGTTGCGTCTCACTTCAATAGTGAGTCTAAGGAACAAGATATCGCTGAACTCATCAACGCATTAGATGCATTAGGATTTAAGGGCGTTGTCAGAGTTGAAGATATTGAAGGTCGCAACGAATCTGATGTTGTGGATATCTGCTTAGAGAAGGCATGGACTGACTATGAAAACAAGATTGCCAAAGTCATCGAAAAAGTACGTCCAATTGAAAAGGAAGTATCTCTACGTATGATCGACCGTGCTTGGTCAAATCATATCGATACGATGTCTAAGCTACGTGATGGTATTGGTTTACGTTCCTATGCCCAAAGCAATCCTCTACAAGCATATGTCACAGAAGGATTTAACTTATTCGAAGATATGATGCGTACAGTTTCACGTGAGATTGTCACATTCTGTATGAATATTTGTGTAGTTAACGAAAATAGACAGGAGGCATAATCATGGAATTATACGAGATGAAACAAAGTGTTTCTCAAAGCCAGGCCAAATTGGAGTCGCTTGGCTACTCCCTTTGACCTAACTGGCAAAGAGAAACACTTACAAGAAAACAATGCGTTAATGCAAGAAGCTGACTTCTGGAATGATCAGAAGAAAGCACAGAAGATTATTCGTGAAAGCAATCAACTCAAAGAGTTGATTGAAACACACCATGCATTAACATCCGCATTTGCGGAACTCAGTGATGGGATTGCGGAATTATCATCATCCTTTGATGAAGATATGAATGAACTCATCAGTGAGGAATATGCGGAAACAATGAAGAAGTTCAGTGCATTTGAGATTCAAGTGCTACTATCAGGTCCATATGATGACCACAACGCAATCTTGGAAATTCATCCAGGTGCTGGTGGAACCGAAGCGATGGACTGGGCTGCGATGTTATATCGCATGTATATGCGATGGGCAGAAAGGAAAGGCTTCAAGATCAACTTAATGGATTATCAAGAAGGTGAAGAAGCTGGTATGAAGTCCTGTTCTGTAATGATCCAAGGACCAATGGCATATGGCTATCTCAAGGCAGAAAGTGGTGTACATCGTCTAGTGCGCATTTCACCATTTGATTCCAACGCAAGAAGACATACCTCGTTTGCGTCTGTTGAAATCATGCCAGAGTTTGAAGATGATTTAGAAATCGAAATTGATGATAAAGACTTAGAAGTCATTACCATGCGCTCATCAGGTGCAGGTGGTCAACACATCAACAAGACAGACTCTGCGGTACGAATGACACACATTCCAACAGGAATCACAGTATTCTGTCAAACACAACGTTCACAGCTTCAAAACCGTGAAGCTTGCTTAAATATGTTGAAGTCTAAGCTATTACAGTTAAAGATTCGTGAAAACGAAGAACGTGCAGCTGCTGTTCGTGGTGAGGTAAAGGCGAATGAGTGGGGTTCTCAAATACGATCCTATGTCTTTGCGCCATATACCATGGTCAAAGATTTACGTACAGGCTATGAAGTTGGAAATATCCAATCTGTTATGGATGGTGATATTGATGGATTTATCGATAGCTATTTACGTAGTATGATTAAAGCAGATGAATAAAAAACTAAGTTATCAAATCACACATAGTCAAAACGGTCTTACAGTCAAGACCGTTTTGTTGTCTTTGGGTTTTAGTCGCCATGAGATATCACGCTTCAAGTTTTCTAATTATAAGTTGTGTTTAAACAACAACTTCATCCGTGTTAATCATGTTGTTCATACGGATGATGTTCTTGTTATTGAGGAGTTAGAAAATGAGGTGTTTCCTCTAGGACAAGTCACATGTTATCCTGAAATCTTATATGAGGATGAAGATGTTGTTGTAGTCAATAAACCATCTGGTATGCCATCTCATCCAAGCCACTTACATCTGCAGGATGATATGGGAACAGCACTGCGTAACTACTATCAAGATGAACATTTTGTTATACGTCCTATCGGACGTTTAGACAAAGATGTCTCAGGGATTATGTTATATGCTAAAAACCAACTAGCAGCTGCTAGATTGACAAAGATGAGACATACAGATGAACTAAAGAAGACCTATATCGCAATTATACAAGGTCAACTTCCAGATAGTGGTGAGTTATCCTTCCATCTTAGCAAAGATAATCATCGAAGAGTACATACCCAGGATGGTCAAGCTTGCAAGATGGAATATAAAACATTAAAGAGAAGTGAAAATACAACAATGATTGAAGTACATTTGATAACAGGTAGAACACATCAAATACGTGCTGGTTTTGCTGGACTTGGACACCCGCTGGTGGGTGATCAACTCTATGGTGGTAGTATTGAGCATCTAGATCGACCTGCGCTTCATTGTGTAAGGTTACAGTTTAAACAGCCTTTTTGTCATCAAGTGATTGATGTACATGTTGATATTCCCAAGGAAATGATGGTGTAATGTATAAAGGACGGCATATATACCGTCCTTTATTGTACATTTCCTTGTTTATAATACTGGATCATTTCTGAAGTCAAAGATGAATTGTCTAATGTGTTGATATCTTCATCTTTGTTTGCCCAACGGGCAACACGTAGTTCATTTTCATCCATTTTGATGGTTTGGTTTCCATGTGCCTTACCCCAGAAACCAAATAAGATTGTGGATGTAAATGACCAAGGTTGAGATTTATAGTATTTCAAATCCGTGATATCCAGACCAGTTTCTTCTTTAACTTCACGTTTGACAGTCTCTTCAATTGTTTCACCAATCTCACAAAAGCCGGCGACGAGTGCGTAGTTTTGATAGGCACCATGTGCGTATTTTGTGACTAGGATTTGTCCTTGGTCGTTGGTAATACCAACGATGACAGCAGGTGATATCTTTGGATATACGATATGGTTGCACTGTGGACAGCGCATGGCACGTTCTTTCTTGTCGTATTCCATCGTATGACCACATTTACCACAATATTGGTTTTCTTCAATCCAGCGATAGATTTGCCATGCTGTGATAGCCGCAAAACCTAATGTTGGATTTTCATAGGTACGTAGCTTTTGATAGGATATCGATACATGTGGTAAATCTTGTAAGTCTGCTAGGAAATACTGCGTTTCATCAATTGTAAATAAGTAATACAGTGATTTTATGGAATCAATCTGTTGGTATGTATAGAAGTGATGGTCATCTTGAAGGATCACTTGGTCGTGATCAAAGGAGAAGATGATATCATGACTTACAGGTTTTCTGTCTGTTTGAAATGCGTTTTTATAAATATGTGGATATATATCTTGTATCATGTGATTATCCTCCATAAAAAGAAATGGTCCCTCTTGGACCAATAAGATAATTATACGCCAAATAAATATAAATTAATAGACTTCCAAATTTTTTGTTTGATGTTATAGTATGAGTGAAAAGAGAAGTACCAATCAGAAAGGAAAAGGAGGTACAGGCTCATGAAGGAAGTGTTACTCAATTACAACAAAAGCATCCAGTTATAAATGGATGAACTGTTTTTCCAGAAAGTCGAGGATAGACCGATGGACAGAAAAGGTGAAAATTGAATATCATTAAGAATTTGTAATATACAAATGTTTCTGAAATCCAAATTTCAGTAGCGATAGATTCGCAGTTTTGTTTTAAAACATACATTTATAGCATCAAAAAAGGTCTCGCCATATAGAAACCGTTGGTAGATTCAGCAGGGTTTCATCGAGACCTTTTATTGTTGTGTATGTTTTCTAAATAGGAAGTGAATCATACCGATGGATGAAATACATGGTAAGATCACAGGAAGTGGTAAATCAAAGAAGATTGGGATGAGGAATCCAAATAGTAGAATGGCGATCACGTGATATACGATAATCAGTATCTGGTCGAACTGGATTCTTTGATTAAGCGTTGCGGATATTTGCATAGCTTGTGCTAGGTCATCCAAACGGTTTCTTGTGATGATGATATCTTTATTACGATCACTTAAATCTGAGCTGATTCCAAAGTGTGTATGGATATCGACGTTTGGATGATATGTATTGGCTAGTGTACCTGCATACATGGTTACTTCATCATGCGTGCATGATTGTATAATAGCATCTTTTTCTTCCCTATTTTTTACTTGATGAATGTAGGTGATATGTGTTTCTTGTTGGATATAATGTTGTTCCTCTTGGGAGGAGTTGGTGAACAGATGAATCTCTGCATTTTGTTTGATCTTATCTAGTGCCGGGATACTACTTGTTAGTAGTGGTTTGGCAAATGCGACGATACCAAGCTTATTCTCTTCATTTTGTAGTAGGAAGACTGTTTTACCCTGTGCTAATAGTTGTTTGCAGGTATCATCGATTACAGATAGCTCTTTCACGTTTGTTAGCTTGTAGGTATTGTTTTGTGTGTTGTTTTGTAGGCGTGTGATATCTTCTCGATTCGTCGATGATGTTAGATGTGTCTTTAGATAACGACTTATCGCTAGTGAATATACATCATGTCGTTTGTTAGATAGTTTGTATACGATGTAACGCATATAGCTGCTATCTTCTTGTTGAAGTGGTAAGAAGTCGGTGACTTCTGGTTTTGCCTGCATGATAATATCATCTTGTTCTAGGAAGATGGTCTCTGTTTTGCCTGCCATCTCAAGTGCGTCTACACTGCGGAATAGAATGTGTTTCTTTGCGGCGTATAGAGCACTTGCAAGTACTTCTTTTTCGGATGCGATTGTTAGTGCGTTCATCGCCACGGAAGCAAGAACTGCTACGACGATACTCAATGTATTAGATAAGGATCTGCCGATGAGTAACCATCCAGCAAATAAAACGATAGCAGTAATAATCGCATAGAAGAACAGATATCGACTAAAGTTTTTAAATGGGGAGTCGAACGATTTGTCATTTGCGGTTTCCTTGGCAAGCTTTGCGAATTGTAATAGCGTTGTTTTTTCGCCGATTTTCTCGGCGCGTATTTGTAGGGAACCGTGAATACAACGTGTACCTGCATAGACATTGGAGCCTTCTGCTTTGGTGATGGTGGAATCTAGTCCTGTTAGGGTGGATTCATCCACAGCTGCGTATCCATCGATGACGATACCATCGACAGGGATGATTTCATTTGGTCGTATAATCAATATCTGATTTTTTTGTATCTTGGTTGTCTTTGAAATTGTCTCTGTATAATTTTTATATACCGATGTGTTTTCTGGTATGTATTGATTAAGATGATAAGATTGTTTAGAAATTGCTTGCATGTACTTAAGGTATTTAGTCTTATACATACTGGAAGCTAGAATTGCGATAATTGATAAAATAAATGGATATGCACTGACTAGGTTTTGTGTAGCTAAATAGATACCATATATCAATGAAATAATAACTGCTAGACTACTAAGTACTGCGGTCGATGGATTGTGTTTCTTGATTTCCTCACCAGCATGCATGAATAGAGATCGACCGATATACATTGCGTATACCGACAACAATAATGCAATCCATGGGGTAAGTTTGATTAACCATAGGATGAGGACAATCACCATCACAATCAATAGGACAAAGACATTGCGATAATTAGGTTCTGGGACTTCAAGATGGTCTTCAACAAATTGGTTGGTGGTGTATTCATGTGTATATGCGTGATATCCACAGCTTTTTATCTTTTGTGCGATTTGTTCTGGTGTAATGATATCAGGTTGATATTCTACAACGACGTTTCTTTCACTTAAAGAAACATGTACGGTGATGATTCCTGTTGTATGGATAAGACAGTTGTAGATCGTATCGGCACTTGCTTGTAGATATAAGTTTGCGACTGAAAATGTTTGTGTAACTGTTTCCATGTATACCTCTTATTGTATTGTACATAATTTATACAATAATAGAAACTTTATTCCTAGAATTATTCATTGGGATTGTGTTTATCTACAATCTTTTAGTTAGTTATTTCTAACAAAGTGAAGCGCTATATCGCTTGTTTTCAAAAATATGAGTATAATAAATACGAGGTGAAAAATATGATGATACAAGATAGAATTCAAAAATTAAGAGAGTTGATGGCAGAACGTAAAATCAATGTTTACTATATTCCGAATGAAGATGATCATCTTTCTGATGAATATACAGCAGACTATTTTAAGAGTAAGTCATACATGTCCGGCTTCAGTGGTGAATCTGGATGCACGATTGTCACAAAAGATTTCGCTGGTCTTTGGACAGATGGAAGATTCTTTACACAGGCGGAAGATGAATTAAAGGGAACTGGTGTTACTCTGATGAGACTTCGTCAAGAAGGTGTACCTAATCCAATTGATTTCTTGATTGATAACACACCAAAAAATGGTGTATTAGGATTTGATGGTTCTGTTGTTTCTGCTAAGAATTATCTACATCTAGAAAGTGCTTTAAAACAAAAGAAAGCAACTCTTTACACAAGTGAAGATCTAGTAGATGTTGTTTGGGGTAAAGATAGACCAGCAATGCCTATGGAACCATTGTATGTATTACCTAAGAAGTATACAGGTGAAGAGGCTAGCGATAGAATTGCTCGTGTACGTCAAGCTATGAAGAACAGCGGTGCTGATGTGTTGTTGTTAACAGCGCTTGAAGATCCATGCTGGACTTTAAATATCCGTGGTAATGATATTGCATGCACACCAGTAAGCTATGCATTCATGATGGTTACGGATAAGAAGATTAACTACTATATAGATAAGAAGAAGTTAACAGCCAAGGTTGAAAAACACTTCAAGGATAACAAGGTAACGGTTCGTCCTTATACTGCACTTCTCAAGGATCTAACGAAGTTAACAGGCAAGAAGGTATGGGCTGATATGTCTCACTTAAATGCCAACTTCTATGCGGCACTTGAAGGCAATCAGATCATCGATGCGATTTCTCCAGTTGTGTATTTCCGTGCAATCAAGAATAAGACAGAAATCAAGAATACACGTAACGCACACGTTAAGGATGCGGTTGCGATGATTCAGTTCTTAAACTGGGTAAAGACAAATGTTGTAAAAGGCAAAATGACTGAAGTTAGTGCACAAGATCATCTATATACATTACGTGCAAAACAGAAGGATTATATCGAACCATCATTTGAAACAATTTGTGCTTATCAAGAAAACGCTGCGATGATGCACTATACAGCTACCCAAGAAAAACATGCGAATGTTAAGGCAAGAGGTTTCTTGTTGGTAGACTCTGGTGGAACATATAAAGATGGTACAACAGATATCACTCGTACCATTGCCCTAGGCAACTTAACGAGTGAAGAAAAGAAGTTATATACAAAAGTACTAAAGGGACATCTTGATCTATTACATGCTAAGTTCTTGTATGGAACAACAGGTAATAACTTAGATATCTTAGCAAGAAATCCTCTATGGAATGATTGCATAGATTACCAATGCGGTACTGGTCATGGTGTTGGTCATGTACTATCCGTACATGAAGGCCCACAGGGTATCCGTTGGGGTATGCCAGTGAATGGTAGAGCTGTTGCTTTACAAGAGGGTATGGTTGTTACTGATGAACCAGGTGTATATCTACCACATAAGTTAGGTATTCGTATTGAGAATGAGATGATTGTTCAAAAGGAAGAGAAGAACTTCTACGGACAATTCTTATCCTTTGAGAATATTACATATGTACCATATGATCGCGATGCGATTGATCCACAATATCTCAGTGATGAAGAGTTAAATTGGATTAATGCATATCACAAGATGATTTGGGAGAAGATTGGACCATTACTGACTGGTAAGGATAAGACCTTCCTCAAGAAGGCAACTGGAAAGATTACTCGCGCATGAAATTTATCTCGTGGAATGTAAATGGTTTACGTGCAGCGATGAAGAAGGGTTTCGCAGATTTCTTCAAGGAACAGGATGCGGATTTCTTCGCTCTACAAGAGACGAAGATGCAGCCAGAACAACTTGAGGATGCGATGAGATTCGAGGGCTATCATATGTATATGAATAGCGCTGAAAGAAAAGGATACTCCGGAACTCTTATCTACGCCAAACAAGAGGCAATCAGTGTACAGTATGAAATTGAAGGGGATACAACCAAAGAGGGTAGAGTCATCACCCTTGAGTATCCAAACTTCTATTTCGTATGTGCGTATGTACCAAACTCAAAAGATGGTTTATTGCGTTTGCCATTCCGTATGGAATGGGAAAAGATGTTACAAGCGCATCTTGTAAAATTAGATCAAAAGAAACCAGTGATTTATACAGGTGATTTAAATGTTGCACATCAAGAGATTGATCTAAAAAATCCAGCAACCAATCACAAGAATCCAGGTTTCTCAGATGAAGAACGTGCTGCGATGACTTCACTATTATCTGCCGGATTTAGCGATACATTTAGAGAGCTATATCCAGATCAACAGAAATTCTCTTGGTGGAGCTATCGTATGCAAGCACGTCAAAGAGGTGTTGGTTGGCGTATTGACTATTTCCTAGTCAGTCAAAGATTGATGCCAGAAGTACAGGATTCATTGATATTTGATCAAACAGAAGGTTCAGATCACTGCCCAGTTGGTTTAAATATCAATCTGTAATAAAATATACATATCGAATTACGGAGGGATAATCATGGACGTTAAATCTATGGTAAATGGATACCGTGAAGAACTTTTAAAACGTTTGGATCAATTGGTATCGATTAATAGTGTTGAAGGAAAACCAGAAGCAGATGCGCCATTTGGACAAGGTCCAAAGAAAGCATTAGAAGCTGCTTTAGAAATGATGAAGGAAGATGGTTTTAAAACTGTTAACCTGGATAACTACATCGGCTATGCAGAGATGGGTGAAGGGGAAAAGCTCATCGGTGTTGTAGGACATCTAGATGTTGTACCAGCACATAAAGAAGATGGCTGGGATACAGATCCATTTACAATGGTAGAAAAAGATGGTGTTCTATATGGTCGCGGTGTCAGTGATGATAAGGGTGCGATGGTCGCAAGCATGATTGCACTTAAAGTCATTAAAGACATGCATGTACCACTGACAAAGCGTATCCGTCTAATCTTTGGTACAAATGAAGAAACAGGTTCAAAGGGTCTCAAGTACTACGTAGAAAAAGAAGGCTCAGTGGATTATGGCTTTACACCAGATGGAGATTTCCCAGGTGTACATGGTGAAAAGGGTATGATTGGCATGCGCTATCTATCCAAGGCAACCAACATCAAGGATATTCAAGGTGGTACAGCTAAGAACATCGTATGTCGTAACTGCTATGTTGTCATTGACAAGAATAGTTTCTCACGCAAAGCATTAGAAGATTACTTCAATAACGAAAATCTAGAATTTAACATTGAGAATATCAATGATACAGATGTCAAGATTTCCGTACAGGGTATTGCGGCTCATGCAAGTTTACCACATCTTGGTAAGAATGCGATCTCATACCTAATGGAAGGTCTAAAACAAGCAGGTTTCCAAGATCCATTTGTTGAGTTCTATGACAAGCACTTTGGTCTAGCTACAGATGGTAGTGGCTTTGGTGCGAAGTGTGAAGATGAATATGGTGCACTAACACAGAACAACGGTATCATCAACATGCATGAAGGTGTGATTGAAGGAACGATTGATGTTCGCTTTCCAGTGACTTTAACATCACGTAAAGTGTTGAAGTTAATGGAAGGCAAGCTTGAAGATGAAAATGGTGTCATTGAAGTTCTAAGCACACATGAACCATTGTTCTTCCCAGTGGATTCTCCACTTGTTAGTGCATTATGCTCTGCATACCGTGAGGTAACAGGCGATAGTGAAGCACAACCAATTACCTTAGGTGGTGGAACATATGCGAAGGGAATTGATAATACTATTGCGTTTGGATGTGCATTCCAAGGCAAGGATTATCACATTCATGATGCCAATGAATATGTAGAGATTGATGAGTTATTACTACAAGCAGAAATCTACGTTGCTGGTATCTTAAAATTATTAGAAATCTAGAGTATACAAAAGGGAGTGAGTCATCTCACTCCCTTTAATAACCAATTGCGTATACACTCGCTTCCTCACCAGAAGGTGGGAATAAACGAACCCAGTCTTCATACGTTAGATTTGGATCATTACGCCAATCATACGATGATGAAGAGGAAGCACTATATGATGAATTGTTACTGTAGTTATAGGAAGAAGATTGTGCTTGTGCATCAGCTGCAGCTTGAGCATCAGCTTCTTGCTTGGCTTGAATACTTGCGTTAGCAGAACTGTTTGCACTATCAATGGAAGCTTGTAGGCTCGCCTTTGCGTCATTGAGCTTCTTTTCCTCTACACTAGAGGATACCTTTTCCATCGCATCTTTGATTGCTTTGATATCGTTATTGGCTGTGTCTTTATCCTGTTGTATCGCTTTGATTGCAGGATTGATTTGAAAGAAGAATATCTTGCCTTAGGCAATATCATCTACACCCTTATCGTTGGAGGCTGTAGAGATTGCTTGATTTAAAGTATCCAAAGTTGATGAATCTGTTACAGTATCAGCTGGTGTTACACTCATTAAGTCATTGGCTTTCTCAATCGTATCAGTTAATGTTTGATCTACCTCTTTAGCAGATTGATATTCCGTATCATATTTCTTACGTGCATGATTGTTGGCAACAACAATACCAACAAAAGAGTATCACTACTGCAATCACAATGGCGATAGGTATCATTTTCTTATTTTTTCATACGATCACCTTCCTGTTTTTACCATGGAATTGTTAAGCACTATTTGTGTGGATTGTAAAGTATTCATCATACAGAACTCTAGACTCTATTCACCATCCTGACTTATAATGAACACATGACAAAAATAGCGATTTTATATGATTTTGATAAAACATTATGTGGTAAAGATATGCAAGAGTACAGCCTCATTCCATCCCTAGGATATACGAATCCTAAGCAGTTTTGGCAAGAGGTAACGAAGCTCTCTGTAGAGAATCACATGGATTCTATCAGTGCTTATCTTTATTTATTACAAAAGAAGTTTGAAGAGATTCATCAACCACTGACAAAACAACAATTCGAAGGTGTTGGAAAGGGCATTGTTTTGTATAAAGGGGTAGATACTTGGTTTAAGCGCATCAATGCATATGGTAAAAAGTTAGGCTTAGAAGTAGAACATTACATCATCTCCAGTGGAATGAAAGAGATTATTGAGAATGTATCAGTAGCTGGTGAGTTTAAGTATATCTATGCATGTAGTTATTACTATGATGAAAATGGATTGGCAAGATGGCCAGCTCAAATTGTGAACTACACAACCAAAACGCAGTACATCTTCCGTATTAACAAACAAGTTTTGGATGAAAATGATGCGGAAGACCTCAACACATATATCGACCCAAGAAAAAGACCAATCCCACTTACAAAGATGGTATATGTCGCAGATGGAATTACCGATGTACCATGCATGCGCTTGGTGAAAGAATATGGTGGTCGATCCATTGCGGTATACAACGAAGAATCCACACGTGCTAAAGCTACTGCAGAAAAACTCATCAACGAAGGACGTGCGAACTACATGGTAAAAGCAGACTACAGTGAAGGCTCACAAATGGAGAAGCTGATGAAGATGGTTTTAGACCATATGAGTGCAGATAGTGCATTAGAGAAACTAGAAGGGGTTATTGACTAAGTTATGACAAACGCTACAAGATTTCTTAATGCCTATGCAAAGTGCGAAAACCAACTGACGAAGATGCTGGATAATCCAAGTTATATACCATTCTCACAACTCATTTCCAGATGTGCGAAAAGAAGTAAAGTTGTCTCATTAAATCAACAAGCACTACGCGAATATAACGAGTTAAGAAATGCGATTGTCCACAACCGTGGCAAAGAAGAAGAGATCATCGCAGAACCATGCGATAGTGTAACAGAGGATATTGAACGTATCGCAAAACTATTATGTGAACCAAGCGATATATTGAAGTATGCAAGCATGCCAGTTAAAGTGATTGACATGCATACAAGATTACGAGATGCATTCAATCTAATGCAATCCATGCATACTTCAAAGATACCAGTTTACCAAGATGGCAGATATGTTGGTATTCTCACGCTTGAACAACTCGCCAAAGTCGCAGTCAACGGAAATCTAGATACGACGAAGATTGAAGATATCTTATCTGACGATAAAAACACACAAATACTATTCGTCAGTAAGAGTCAACATGTGGATGTTGTATTTCAATACTTTGATCAACTAAGAGATCAAGGATTATCTCTACTAGCAATTCTCATTACAGAAAATGGTAAACAAAGTGAAAAGCCGCTAGGTATTATTACCATTGCGGATTTACCAAAAATCTTGAAGTACTATAAATAATGATGCTTGTTATCGAAGACTTAAATGCTAAGTCTTCGATATTTTATCATTAATCATTACTGGAATACATGATTCAAGCTGGTATGGATAAGTACATCTTTATCAAAAGGGATTGTGCAACGTATATAGTTGTCTGGTACATTTATTCTAATGAATATATGATTTTTGAAAATACAAACCGCCAAAATAGATGACTAATCACATTAAAAAAATAACCATCACGGGGAATGATGGTTACCTAATTCATTTATAAATTGGGGGGATTTATGAATTGAAGAAATGTTTTGTACTACTCTTTAGTTGTATGAATCTTTGTCCTCCTTTCTGTTTACAGTTATTACTATAATAGGGATTTGTTAAAAATATACGAACGTAATGTGAACATTACATGAAGAAATGATGTGTTGAATCACATATTTTGTTATATCGTTTCAATGGTATAATGTTTGCATGAATACAATAGAAAAGTTATTAAAGAAAAGTATGATTGCCATGACGGTACTATCTCTAGCAGGTTGTACGTTAGGTAAGAAGGATGAGAGTGTTCATCAGGTTAATGATGGAACCTATACTGGTATTGGAACAGGTTATAACGGCTATATTACGGTATCTGTTGGCTTCCGTGATGGAAAGTTAACGAATGTATCGGTGTTTGATCAAACTGAAACGAAGTCTGTATCACAAGCAGCTTTAGAGAAGATACCTGAATATGTAGTGAATAACCAGTCATTGAATGTGGATGTTTCGACTGGTGCGACAGTTACTTCTAGAGGTGTTTTAGAAGCGATTGGCAATGCGATCACTGCCGCAAATGGTAATGTGGATGATTGGCAGAAAGATTGTATTGGTCAAAATGAAGAGAAAGTGATCCAAGAAAAGTCTGATGTGACGGTTGTTGGCGGTGGTGTTGCGGGAATTGCGACCGTACTTCGTTTACAACAACAGGGTTATAAGACAACGTTGATTGAAAAGGATAGTGAACTTGGTGGTTCATTGCGTTATCAAGCAAATGGTGGTCAGATTGTGGCTGGATCAACGAGTATTGAGGATACTGTATCTAGTGCAGATCTATTGGCACAGGATATTACCACTTTAAGTGGAGAGACAAACAATCCTGCATTAACGCAACTATTGACAGAAAATATTGGTGAGACTGTCGATTGGGAATCGAAGATACTTGGTATTACCTTTGATAAGAAGCAGGGATTTATCCAAACAGAGGGTATTTCTGGAAGTGCGGTACTTGGCTTTGATGAAACCAGTGGTAAGATTGATGAACTCTTACGTAAGGAAGTCCAGGTATCTGGCTCTAATGTATATACAAATACAGGTATTGTTGGTTTACGTTACAATTCTGATGGAAAAATTACTGGTGTGACTGCGAAGAAGGCTAATGGGGATATTGTTGAGACCTATTCCGATTATGTTGTATTGGCGACGGGATCTTCTGCGGGCAATCTAAATCTGGTAGCGGAATCAGATCGTACTTCTCACTACCTTGGTCTAACAACCAATACAGGTGATTCTTTAATTCTAGCAAATAACGAGGAACATCCTTATCAGATAGAGGAGAATAATGCGGCTGTATATAACTACTTAGGATTTAATGTGCGTGATATTACGTTGGATACCTTCGCGGCGAATACGTCTATCTTGAGTAAGGGATTGATGTTAGTCAACAATAGTGGTCAACGTTTTGTGGATGAGTCACTAGCATATAATGAGATTTCAGATGCGATTCAAAATCAAAATAATGCGAGTGCATATCTTGTAATGAATGCGTCAAATTTTGAAACTTGGAAGAAGACGTTGTTATCGATGGCGTTATTGACCGAGCCAGAAGAGAAGTTTTTGGAAGGTGAGTATGCGATATTGCCATATCGTGGGGATAATCTTCTAGAGGCTGCGGAATCTGCTGATTTGGATCCAGAGGCAGTCCTTGGTAGTGTTGCGATACGCAATGATGAAATTAACGCATTAGATTCTACTTCTAAGCTAGGTACCTTAAATCCAGGCGAACCTGTATGTATCATTCCGTTAAGCAAATATCGTTATGAAACTACAGGTGGTTTAAAAGTCAATGAACAGTTAAATCTATTAGATGGTTCTGGCAATCCTATTACAAATATCTATGCGGCTGGCAGTGTTGCTGGTAATGTATTTGGCGATCGTATGCCAAGTGGAGCTGGTCTTGCGTGGGCATTTGTGTCTGGAAAGTACGTAGCAGATCAAATCATCGCTGATAAGAGTGCTGAGTGAGCATATCAATATTCTTTTTGATTAAAACTCAGTAGAATAAATGCAGAGGTAAATACTATGAAGAAAATTACATATTTCCATTTAAATACTTGTCCATATTGTGCACAAGCAAATAAGGCAATTGAAGAGTTAAAGTCTGAAAATGAAGCCTACAAGGACATCGAGATTGATATGATTGAAGAAAACGAGCATCCTGATATCATTGATCAATATGATTATCACGCTGTTCCATGTATGTGGATTGGTGATCAGAAGATTTATGAATCACACTTGTTTGAAAAGTATGATGAATGCAAGGAACAAGTACGTAAAGTATTTGAAGCTGCTTTAGCATAGGGAATCTTTCTGAGATTCCCTTTTTTAGGGGGTATTTATGTTGTTGTTAGATAAAACATTGTTGAAAATGACAAAGGGTCTTTGGCATTGGATACTTTCTCTTGTTGTGATACGCATCTGTTCATTGGTGATGATGACTTGGTTTATTGGTAGTATCTCCTATTTCCTAGGAAATATGACAAATCCAACATTCATAACTACAGATATTAGAAATGTGATTGTACAAATTGTTTTTATCTCCTTGATGACATTGGTATTTCAACTCGTTCAAGGAGAATTAGAATATCGTACACAAGCAGCTGCTAGAACATCATTGAGATTGAAGATGTTTTCTAAAGTGATGGCTTTAGATGCAGGATATATTGAGAAGATTGGGCCAAACGCAACCATAACATCAGTTGTGGATGGTATTGAGCAGATGCAAGTCTACTACAGTGTATACTTACCAAGCTTGATATTTAGTATGGTAGCGCCTATCTATATGTTTACACAGATCTATCAAAGATCACTGTTGGTAGCTTGTTTATTGTTGGTTGTATCGTTTGTATTATTGCCATTACATAATGTTTTCCGCTATCGTATCGAGAATCTACGTCGAACCTATTGGGTATCATTGGAGGATATGACAGGATATTATTTGGATAGTATCCGTGGACTATCCACCTTAAAATTATTTGATCAATCCAAAAGACATGCCGATACGTTAGCACAAAAAGCGGATTACCTAAACAAACAGATCAATGCGTTTATGAAGGTGAATTTTACATCCTTTTTAGTCACGGAAGGTATCATCTACCTGACATTATTTGGTTGTGTGTTGATTGCGGTAATCGGTTTAAGTGCAGGTACGATAGAACTAGGTAGTGCGCTTATGATTTTGTTGTTTGGTTACAGTTATTTCGCATCCATTCGTCAATTGATGTCTGCTACACATGATGCTTTAACTGCAGTGAGTGTCGCAAGTAAAGCAGAAGACATCTTAAATACAGAAGTACAGACATCAACAACAAAATCACAACACATCGATGAAACAGGAATTACCTTCCGTGATATATCATTCCAATACGATGGAAGAAAAGAAGTGTTACATGATATCAATCTACAGATTGATCAATCAAAGGTAACTGCTCTTGTGGGTCTATCTGGATCAGGTAAGAGTACGATCGCTTCACTATTGATGAAGTTTATATATCCAAAAAAGGGAGAAATCTATCTAAATGGTAATGATTATGCAAGCATGGATAGTGCTGATATACGTAAACAGATTGTGATGGTACCACAAACAGTGAATCTATTCCAAGATACGATACGTAATAATCTGTTGTTTGCTAATCATAACGCTAGTGATGACCAGATTTGGGAAGTATTGAAGGAAGTTAGTTTAGCGAGTCATATCCAAAAGATGGAAGATGGCTTGGATACGGTCATCAGTGAGTCTGGTGCCAATCTTTCTGGTGGACAGAAACAGATGATTGGCATTGCTAGAGCATTACTAACAGATGCAGAGTATATCATCTTTGATGAGGCAACCTCAGCAGTAGATCCTGAAAGTGAGAAGATTATCTGGGATTGTATACAACGATTATCAAAGAAGAAAACACTGATTATTATTTCGCATCGCTTATCGGCGATAAAAAATGCAGATCAAATCGTTGTATTAAATCATGGAGTTATTGAAGAGAGTGGAAATCATGAAGCCTTGATGGCAAATAATGGTCTATATAAACAGTTGGTTGAACAACAGGCAAGAATGGAGGAATTGTCATGAGAAAATATCTGTATTCAATTCCTACATTAACTCTACGTTTAATTAAGGAGGCAAAGCCAATTGCTGGATACTTGGTCGTATCTACACTAGCAAGTATCATCGGTAATATATCACACCTTGGTGTAATGGGTTTTGGTGCATTATGGATATTGCGTATTATTGGTATATTAAACAATGGTAGTGCGTGGTTATATGCATGCATGATGCTGGTATCTGGTATCTTGATTGCAGTATGTCGATATTTAGAGGGTGTTTTTTCGCACCTAGGTGCGTATGGTATACTTGCTAAAATGAGAGTAGATTTGTTTCAATCGATAGATCGATTGGCACCTGCCTACTTAATCGATAAACAGATAGGTGATGTAATCAACATTGCAGTTGGTGATATTGAAACATTGGAGTATTTCTTCGCACATACAATAGGACCGATGTTTACGGTAATCTTACTACCAGTTACGACAGTATTTATCGCATTGTTATATCATCCACTCTTTGCGTATGTATTAATTCCAATCTACATCATGATCAGTATTGTGATTCCATTGTTGGGTTTACGTTTTGGTCGCCATATTGGAAGTGTGTATCGCAAGGATTTAGGTACTTTAAAAGCTAGTATTTTAGAGAATGTCTATGCGATTAAAGATATACAGATCTTCAATGGGGCACAAGAAAGAATTGAGAAGGTCATGGCATACAATGAACAGGTGAATCAGGATATGCATGCGATGACCATGCATAAGCAGATATTATCTGCTTTACCAAATTTCTTTGTATATCTTGGTAGAGTCATGATTTTGGTTGTGGCAGGATACTTGGTCAGTCAACAACATGCTAGTCCTATCGGAACTGTTGTGGTATCGATGATAGCGGCTGCTTCCTTTTCATCAACGTTTTCTTTGACGTTTGTGGTATCGCATCTATTAGAGGCATATGGAGCAGCTGAAAGAATCTTCTTGATAGAAGATGCGAAACCACTCACTTCTAATCCACAACAGTTAATACCTTTGGATACAATTCATGAAATCACTTGGAAGGATGTATCTTTTACATATCCAAGTGTAAATCATCGTGTATTAGATGGTTTTGATTTAACCATTCATGCAGGTGATCATATCGGTATCATTGGTCAAAGTGGATCTGGTAAGTCTACGATACTGAGATTGTTGTTGAGATATTATCCATTGGACCGTGGTGAGATATTGATCAATGGTAGTTCTGCTGATCGATATTCATTTGAGCAATTACATGAACATATTGCCGTACTAGAACAGGATACGTATCTATTTGATGATACAATTGCCAACAACATTGCGATTGCCAAGATGGACTCTTCATTGGATGAGATTCGTAGTGCAGCTAAGAATGCTGGAATAGATGATTTTATTATGAGTCTACCGGATGGTTATCAAACACCAATGGGGCAGATGAGTTCTCGTGTATCTGGTGGTGAAAGACAGCGTATTGGTTTGGCTAGAATCATGTTAAAACAACCGGATGTTATCATCTTGGATGAGCCAACCAGTGCGTTAGATGTCATGCATGAAAAAGAGTTGTTATATACAATTCAAAAGTATTTT
This sequence comes from Erysipelotrichaceae bacterium, assembly GCA_022767445.1. Taxonomy (GTDB): domain Bacteria; phylum Bacillota_I; class Bacilli_A; order Erysipelotrichales; family Erysipelotrichaceae; genus Bulleidia. Next base: position 30,347 of record JALENJ010000022.1, read on the forward strand.
AAAGATAAGATTGTGATTACGATTTCTCATCGTATGTCTACGTTGACCAATGCGAATCGCATCATCGAAATTGTAGATGGGAAGTGTCAAGAAAAGGGCTGAGTAATCAGCCCTTTAAAAAGTTCTTTAAGTGTAAGATGATGCGACCAAAGAAGTTGGATTCCTTCGGCAGAGTGATTGTGATCGTACGATTATAAATCTGCGTATCATTGACGAGGAATGATATATTTGCCTGTATGTTTTGATCATATAGTTTCGCTTCATAACTCTTCGCTAGATCATTTGTGATTGTGACTTCTACATCATCTGGTAAATCTAATGTAATATCTTTATCAATCTTGATAGCGATATTGGATGTATGCATGAATGACTTGTATGTGATATTCGTTATTGCTTGGCTTGTGGTAAGTACTGCTTTAGGATGCCAAGCAGACAGGTTTATGAGTGCTGTTTCGGCATCTTTGATATTGGAGGATGGGAATCCTGGAATGGATGGAGCACCTTGGGTAACGCCTATAATGTTCATATCGTTGATATTTGCCCAATAGGCAAGGCATCTGCCAGCATCACCTGTATATCCTGTCTTACCACCAAGTAGACCGTTAATTTGATATCCGTTGACATCAGCGGATGACCAGATCGTATGTTCTAGTTGGATACCTGATGGGAAGTTAATTGTAGGTGAGGTTGTGTATTCATGTGCAGAGAAGATCTCTTTGAATGTGGCATTTTGTAATCCGTAACGCAATAGGGTAGCCATATCACGGACTGTAGAGTGTTGACCATCTCGATCGAGTCCATGTGCACTTTGGAATACACTATTATTCATTCCAATGGAACTTGCTTTAGCATTCATCATTGCATAGAATGCTTCATAACTTCCAGCAACGTGGATGGCTAGGGCATTGGCCGCATCTGCGGCAGATGGTAATGCGGTTGCGTAACATAGATCAAGGATGGTTGGTGTATCTCCTACGGTATATCCTGCAACACTGGCTTCCTCTTCATATAATCCATCTAACATATCATCTGTGATTGTGATTCTATCATTCAGTGATGAACTGTTTTCTATCGCAAGTAGGACTGTCATCATCTTGGTGAGAGATGCGACACTGATCTGTTCATCTGCGTCCTTTTGGGATAATACTTGTCCACTATCGGCATCCATAAAAATGTAGTGTGTACTGTATAAACCCTTTGCGATATCGGAATTTTCTGTATATGCATATGTTGGAGTACAGAAAGAAAATACTAATAGGAGACAAGTTACTAGTGTGAATATTTTTTTTGTTAAGTTTTTCATAAAACTATTATATTAGAGTATTGAAAGTTTCCAAATATTTTTTTAATATGCTATAAAAGTAATAGTAGAAAAGAGGGGCATTATGGAAAAGATAGCAAGTTTTAATGTGAATCATCTTGTGTTAAATCCTGGTGTATATGTATCTCGTAAAGATCATTTTGAGAATGTGACAATTACGACTTTTGATTTGCGTATGACAGCACCGAATCATGAGCCTGTTATGAATACTGCAGAAATGCATACGATTGAACATTTAGGGGCGACATATTTACGCAATCAACCAGAGTGGAAAGATAGAGTGATCTACTTTGGACCGATGGGATGTCGTACAGGATTCTATCTGTTGTTAGAGGGTGATTTGGAGTCCAAACAAATCGTACCGTTAATTCAAGAATTATTTGTGTTTATTCGTGATTATGAAGGTGAAATTCCTGGTGCGACTGCTTCGGATTGTGGTAATTACCAAGATCAAAATCTAGCCATGGCAAAGTATCTGGCAAATCGCTATCTAGAAAATACATTGTGGAATATCAAAGAGGAGAATTTAGTTTACGCATGATGAGAGTAGGAATTATCGGTGCGATGGATGTGGAAGTCGCAACCATCAAAGAACGCATGACAATTGAGAGTGTAGAAACAATTGGTGAAAATGTATTCCATATCGGTAAGATTGGAAAGACAGATGTCGTAGTTGCTAAATGTGGTATTGGTAAGGTCAATGCGGCCATCTGTGCAACAACCATGTGTGTCAAATTCCAAGTCAGTCATATCCTAAATACAGGCATTGCGGGGTCATTAGATAACATAATCAATATCGGAGATATTGTCGTTTCAACCGATGCCATCTATCATGATTTTGTTGTGTCAGAATTTAATTATCCACTTGGGCTAATCCCTGGCAGAAAGAGTGTTGAATTCCAAGCAGATCCAAAGCTTCGCCAATTGGTGATAGATAGCATACATGAGGTGGCACCTGAAATTCAAGTATTTGAGGGCAGAGTTGCCAGTGGGGATATTTTTGTCAGTCAAAAAGAAAAGAAAGAATGGATTATCCAATCCTTTGGTGCAAAGTGTTGTGAAATGGAAGGATGTGCAATCGCACATGTTGCAAGTGACTTCCATATTCCATTTGTGATTGTACGTGCGATATCTGATAAAGCAGATGAAGAAAGTGCAATCACCTATGATGAATTTGAAGCGAAAGTAGCACAACATTGTGCAGACTTAGTCTTCAAAGTTGTAGAGAGTCTATAAGCGGTATATCCGCTTTTTTTCATGGAGTAGAGATATAACTTTTGTATAATAGTAGTATGTCAAATCAAGAAATTACAACATATGTATGCATGGGATTGTTTGTGGTTGTCTTTGTATATCTGATTGTCTATTGCACAAAGAGTACACAACGCAAATCAACCAAACGCTTCCGCAAGAAGATCATATCTGCGATATCCGTATTGTTCCTGTTGGCTGGTATGATATGGAACAACAACTTCCGACATATCCCAGTCAATGAGAATGCATACTTTAAAATAGAGGATATTGAAGCTTACCAAGATTCTCCTTATGTTGAAGTTAACAACAATATTCCATTCTTTACACAAGAAGAGCTAAGTGCAGGTGAACATGAGAGTTATAGTCCTTTAGACTATTTAGGTAGATGTGGACCAGCGATTGCGATGATAGGAATTGATCTGATGCCAACTGAGAAAAGAGGTTCTATCTCAATGGTAAAACCAACAGGTTGGCATCTAGCAAAATACGACTTCGTCGATGGAAAGTACTTATACAATCGCTGTCATCTGATTGCGTATGAATTAGCTGGTGAAAACGCAAATGTAGAAAATCTGATTACCGGTACCAGATATATGAATGTGGTAGGTATGCAGAAATTCGAAGATCGAACAGCTGCTTATATTCTAAAGACTGGTAACCATGTGTTATATCGCAGTACACCAATCTTTGAGGGTGATAACTTAGTAGCCACAGGTGTACTGTTAGAAGCACGTTCGATTGAAGATGATGGTGAGGGTATTTGTTTCAATGTATTCTGTTATAACGTACAACCAGGTGTAGAGATAGACTATCGTACGGGCGACCATCACATAGTAAATAAATAGCAGTTGTTTAAAAATCCGAAAGACCGTACAATAAAAATGGTATGAATCTGTTATTGGTTGATGATGATAAATTTGAGCGTGATGGACTACGTTTTCTTTTAGCAAAAATGCATTATCCTTTTCATATTCTTGAAGCACGTAACGGTGCAATTGCTTTGGAAGTTCTGCAAGCAAATAATATTGATATTGTCATTACGGATATTAAAATGCCGGTATTGAACGGGATGGAATTTCTGAAACAAGCCAAAGTAATCAAACCGGATACAGTGTATTTGATTTACAGCGGATATGATGATTTTTTATATGCCAAGGAGGCCATCGCTTTGAAAGTGATGGATTTTGTGGTAAAACCCGTATCGGAAGATGATTTTTATCGAATCATGAAGAACGCAATCAAAATCATTGAAGCACGTAGGCAGTCAGCATACAAAGAAATCATTTCACACGCCTTGTTTGACAATTCTATACATACCGATATGCATATATACGGTTATCTGATATTGATCGAGAGTGAAGAAGAACTTTCAAAGATGCAGGTGAATACACTTGAGGTATGTGGGCACGCGTTGGAAATATTACATATATCAAATCACCGTTATCTGATTTTGACGGAGAAGTTAACTGAACAGTACTTAAATCAATTACATGCAGGAATGGAGAAATTGCAATGCCATTATCATTTTGTCATTTCTGATGAATTTAAGAATTTATCGGAGTATCGACAGGAATATGAACATATTCTTTCAGTTTCAAAGAAATATCTGTGTTTAAAGAACGGAATTACCATTTATCCTAAGGACTATATGTTAGAGGCAGACGTATTCGAAGAGAGTTTACTGGACCGGTATGAATTGAAAGATCTGCTGTCAAAGTTGAAGGAGCACTATACGATCCTGCCGCCTTCTTTCCGGTATGCTTTTATTAAAAAGTACAGTTATCTTTCTAATGCAATTATTGATCGTATATTACAAGCGGATATACATGAATTATCCGCCATTATTGCGCAGATGGATAAACGTCCTAGTGATATGAATGTCATCGGCAGCGTGAAAGAATTTATTTACAAGAATTATATGCAGAATATTTCGATTGAAGATATTGCCAATGCGGTATATTTAAGTCCGAGTTATTTATGTACGTTATTTAAAAAAGAAACAAATACGACTTTGATTGCATATTTAACACAATTCAGAATTGATAAAGCAAAAGAGTTATTGAAGAAAACCCACATCAAAAACGTTGAGATTGCAAACATGGTCGGCTACGACAGCCCATCTTATTTCAATATGATTTTTAAGAAGTTTACCGGTGTTACGCCGAGTGAATATCGAAAAGGGAACTTCAGATGAAAATACATGTGAAATCAATATATCAAAAATTATTCATGATCGGACTTGTTGTTATGGTAACGATGCTGGGCATTTTTACATACATGCAAGCAAGGTCACAACAATATACGTTATTAAGAAAAGGGTACGAAGATAGTTTATCAGATGTATTGGATAATATTGAGCGAGATTTAAAAGATGTACGAAAAACAATGCAGTTTATTGCGGGAAATCCTGTGTTGCAGAAAATATTTTTACATAAATATGCATCTGATCTGAAAGCAAATAACGAAGTTGAAGAGAATTTGGAATTGAGTTTTTGGTATCAGGTAACCAGCCCGAACAGTTTTATTGACGATTTGAAGGTTTTATCCGCAACACCGATAGGATCTTACGGCAACTTTATTTCCTATGATGAGAATATCGAAAATTATGCATGGTTTCTGAAATTACAGGATACCAAAGAACCGTTGTTGTATATGCAGGATAATCAGTTATATTACGCATACCCGATTTTAGAGAAGAACAGTCTTCATTTGACCGGAGTTATCAATGCAAAACTGGATTCTGCGAAACTGATCGAGGAATTAGAAAATTCTTCCGGCGAAAAGGGCTGGCAGTTATTTGTGAATCAAGAAAAACTCGGTGAAAAGATACTTCATGTGGATACCTTGGAATTGGTTAAAACAAGCGATCTGTATCCGATTACTTTGAAATATCATGTGGAAATATCGTTGATTGAGATTAATCTGGTGACAATGTTGATCGTGATTATCCTCAGTAACAGTATCATTGTGATTTTATTCCTGTATTATCGACGGGTGATCTCTAAAAATCATGAACAGATGATGTCGGAGGAAAAGAAGCAGGAAGAATTGAAACTGACGGCTTTAAAAGCGCAAATCAATCCGCATTTTCTTTACAATATTATGAGCATGATCAACTGGAAGGCAAAATACAGCGGACAAAAGGAAATCAGCGAAATTGCGGTCGAATTATCCAACTTCTATCGGACAGCCCTTAATAAAGGGGAAGAGATGATCACAATAGGAGAAGAACTCTCCAATATCGAAAGTTATATCAAACTGAAACAAAAACTGGTGGAAACACCCTTCACCTATGAAATAATCTGTCCGGAAATATATCGGAACGATAAGATCTTGGGATTTATCTTGCAACCGATCGTGGAAAACGGAATATTACATGGAATCGGTTCATTGGAAAAAGGCGGACATTTAAAAATTGAAGTTACTTCCCAAGGAGATGAACTGTTTTTGATTGTCAGTGATAACGGCAAAGGGATGGCACACCCGGAGGAACTGTATACTTTGCCTACAAAAGGGTACGGTATAAAAAATGTTCATCAGCGCATTGCTTTAAAATATGGCAATCAGTATGGTGTTTCACTAAAAAGTAATGAAGACGGTACAAAAGTGGTCATTCATCTGACGCGATGAATCACCGCTTTTTAAAATGTAAATATTTTTATATAAATCGTAAAATATTGTCATTTTCATTACATTTTAAATCAGACAAAATATAAGTAAAGAAAAGGGAAGGAATTATATAATGAAAAAATTGATTACGACAATTTTGGCGGCAGCCCTGTTGGCGGGGTGTTCTCCAACCAAATCTACAAGTACTTCGACCAAAGAAAATAGTAAAACAAAAATCAGAATGATGTATTGGAATAAGGAAGAAACAGTTAAACCGTTTTTGGAATTGGCGGCCGAGAAATTACCGAACATTGATATTGAATTCCAGTTCGTGGATATCAATCAATTCAACGGTACATTGGACGCACAATTACAAGCCGGAGAAGGACCTGACATTATCCCGACCGGAGAAAATCCGGCGCATGTAAAAGCGGGATACTTATTGGAATTGACAGATCAACCGTTTATTAAGAATTATTCAGACGCATCTATTGCAAGTATTTCCGTCGATAATAAGGTATATGGCGTTCCGGGAATTTCTTGGTTTGAGGGTGTTTTCTACAACAAGAAGATTTTTGCGGATAACGGAATTACAGTTCCGAAGACATTTGATGAAATGATGAACGTTCATAAGATTCTGAAAGAAAAGGGTATCTTACCGCAAGCGTGGGGTGCCAAGTCTTGGGAACCATTTGCCAAGAGTGCATTGGGTCTTGCGGTTGTGGATTATTTACAGACTGCTAATGGAAAAGGCTTTGACCAATCTATCAATGAAGGAACAGGCAAGTTTGCAAATTCCGAATTGAAACCGATCATTGAAAAATGGTCACAGTACTTTAAAGACGGGTATGTAACACAAGATATGTTACAGATCGATTATGATACAGCATTGAAGCAATTTGCAACAGGTGAAGCAGCAATGTGGGAGAGCGGACCTTGGGCAATTCAGGCAATTAAGGAAGCCAACCCTGACTTAGACTTTGATATGATGCCTTTTGTCGGAACAAAAGAAGGCAACAATTATCTGATTGGCGGTCCGGGCGTTACATTCGGTGTAAATGCGAAGAGCGAACATCAGGAAGAAGCACTGAAAGTATTGGAATTGATGGCAACTCCGGAAGGACAACAAGCATTGTGCGCCGGTTCACCGGGCAGCGGATCATTCCTGAAAGGTGCGGATATTCCATTGCCAGAACAGTTTACAGGGGTTATGGAAGTCCTCAACAGCGGACATGTATATTGCCCATGGTTTGTATGGAAGGGATCCGATGCATACAATACCGCTTTAGGCAAAGGATTACAGGAAGTATTACAGGGCAACATGACAATCGATAAAGTTCTTGAAGATATGGATCAGAAAGTTGCTGAACAACAAGCATTAAAATAATTATTCATCAGTCATCAGGAAGGCAAATGTGCCTTCCTGATATATTCAATACCTAAGGAGGTCAAATGAACTTTCTAAAAAAATCATTAAAAAAATATAAAGAAACAATACAATTTCAAAGCATGGTAATTCCGGCGTTGGTTTTGTATTGTATTTTTGTTGCATTACCGATCATCACAACTTTCTATTTCAGTATTACAAATTATAATAAATTTCATATTATTGATTATATCATCGTCGGTTTAAAAAATTATGGGCAGATCTTTAAGATCGAAATGTTGAAGACCGCATTGGTCAATTCCGGAAAATATGCAATTTTCATGACGTTGTTTCAGTCTTTGATTGCAATTCCACTTGCGGTTTTTTTGAATAAGAAGATTCGGTTTTCAAATTTATACAGAGTTTTGTTTTTTTTGCCGGCAATGTTTTCACCGCTGGTCATGGGATATCTTTGGCAGGTAATGCTGTCGCCGGGGAATATCGGTATCGTGAATCAGTTTTTGATGAAATTCGGTTTTGAACCGGTGCAATTCTTAAATAGTCAGAACGGATTGAACTCAGTTATCTTTTCGCAGGTATGGCAATGGGTAGGTTGGGCTGTCGTTATTTATTTGGCTAATCTGCAGACTATTCCGGAGGATATGATAGAGGCCGCAAAAATTGACGGTGCAAGTGATACAAAGATTTTCTTTCATTTGATTTTACCGTTGCTTTATCCCGGAGCGACTGTTGTATTGGTCAGTTCTCTTGTCGGCGGTTTGAAGGTGTACGACATTATACAGGCGATGACCGGTGGCGGTCCGGGTTATGCAACAGAAACAATTATCAGTTCCATGATCAAGATCGGATTCAATGAAGGAAACTATGCGTTGTCTGCCGCGTATGGTGTTATTTTCTTTATCATTGTGATGGTCTTTACACTGATATTGATGTATTTGTTGCGTGCATGGGAAAGGAAGGTAAGTTGATGAAAAAAGAGAAAATCAAAAATCGAATAATCTCTATTTGCATTTTCCTGTTAGTGTGCGTATGGATGATACCTGTATATTACATGGTTGTTTCTACATTTAAGACAGGAGCGGAAGTTGCGACTTCACCATTAGCGCTTCCTTCACATTTCAGTTTTGATGCATATATGGATTCATTTGTTAAAATGCAATATCCAAAGGCACTTTTTAATACTGCATTTATTTCCGTGATGACAGTTTTAATCAATGTGACGGTAAGTACTTTTGCGGCATACACATTGGCTAGACGTGATAATCGTATAAATCGCTTTATCTATATGTTCTTTATCGTCGGAATGATGGTTCCAGTACAGATGGGCTTATCCAGTCTGTATAAAATTATGAGTGGACTAAAACTGGTAGATAATTTATTTTCCGTTGTTTTGATCAACGCGGCCGCAAGTACGATCAGTTCGATTTTCCTGATTAAGTCTTTTATTAAATCCGCGATACCAGTTGAGTTGGAAGAAGCCGCTAAAGTTGACGGCTGCAGTGTATTCGGTGTTTTCTTCAGAATCGTATTACCGTTATTAAAACCTGTACTTGCGACAGTAACGATTATTGTTATGCTTGGCACATGGAACGATTATCTGAATCCGTCTTTATTTCTACAATCCAGACAAAATAACGTTATTCTGCAAGAGTTATATCGTAATGTAGGACAGTTTTCAACGGATTGGGCAAGTATGTTTCCGATGCTTGTGTTAGGAATCTTACCGCTTACAATCGTTTATGTATTGTTGCAGAAATTTATCATCAGTGGTGTAACGCAAGGATCTATAAAGGGATAGTTATGCTGGTGAAATTTCTTGAAAGGGAGGTATTCTATCCTGCCGTCAGTGAGTATGGCAATCAAATGCCGTATGATATAAATACAAATGCCGTTATACAGTTTAAGAGTAATCCTACTTATAATCAGATGATGCCGTTACTTCTGAGTAATATGGGTAGAGTTATCTATCGAAAAGATGGATTTATCGCAAACTTTTCATCCGGAGTGATTGTATTTGACAGCGAAGTGGAAGTGATCGAAGCAGGGATTGATTTAAAAAGCGCATACCGCTATTGTACAAAACATATTTTTGCAAAAGACAACTATCATATCCATTCTGACCTGATCATGAAACCCGTTTATAATACATGGATGTTTTGTCCATACAAAATTCAGCAGGAGGAAGTTTTGCGTTATGCAAGAGAGATACAAAATCTCTCATTAGAGAATGGGACAATCATCATTGATGATAAATGGGAAAAAAATTATGGCGATTATTGCTTTGATAAAGAAAAATTTCCGAATGTCAAAGCAATGGTCATGCAGTTAAAACAACTTGGTTTTCGTGTGATGGTTTGGATTTCACCGTATATCAGTTTTGACTCAAAGAATTATTTATATGCGAAAGATAATGATCTGTTGTTGAAATGCAAAGGAGAGGTATATCCCTTACAATGGTGGAATGGGATATCTGCTTGCTTGGATTTAAGAAAATCAGAGGCGAGAGAATATATCAGTACATGCTTATCTCGATTAATGGAAATCGGTATTGATGGTTTTAAAATGGACGGTGGAGACAGTATGTACTATCTTGTTGAACATGAACCGGATCTGCAGTCACACTTATGGGCAAGCATGGCTAGTCAATATGATTTTAATGAAATTCGCAGCAGTTATTATAACGGCGGTATGTCGATATACAATCGTTTGAGTGATAAACAACATACATGGGATGGGAAAGGAATTATAAGTTTGGTTCCAAGTACATTAGCCCTTTCATTGATGGGACAGCCCTTCAGTTCGCCGGATATGATCGGCGGCGGCGAGGTGAAGGATTTATTAAAGGGGAGAGCGCTGAATCGGGATATTTATCTGGCACATTTACAGACAGCCGTATTATTGCCGAGTATGCAGTTTTCCATTTTACCGAATACAGTGTTAAAGGATATGCATGAATGTTATCAATTACTTTCCTATCGCAAAAAATATAGTCAGTATATTTATGATGTATTAACTCGATCTATGTGTGATAAATCACCGATGGCAAGATTGCTGGAGTATGTATTTCCTCATCAGGGATTTGAAAAGGAAATCCATCAGTTTATGCTTGGCGATAAGTTGTTGGTTGCGCCGATCTATCAAGAAAATCAAACAGAGATGCAGATTCGTTTACCGAAAGGACGATGGAAATATCAACAGTGTGTTTTCGACGGTGATCAAACAATCAAACTTTCCTGTTGTCTGCATCAATTGATCGTATTGGAGAGACAGGACGTATGAAATTATTGAATGAATGCTATCGTCATGGACTCAACGAGCCGGATTCATTTATATTACATGAACTGGATTACTATGAAGGTTCTTATGTCGCCTTTCAGATATACATGAAAGCACCATGTGATTGTGTTGTAAATACAGGAAAGCATTTTGCATATACGCCGGAATCCTTCAATAATTTATGGGTTGTATGTGATGCGCAGTTATCTTTTGTTGAAGCGGTAATGACAGAAAAAGGAATGATGTACGATCGCTTGGAAGATAACAGTCAGAAAGTATATCGACAAGGGGAAGATATCATTTTGTGGGCATACGGTACGTCTTTCAAGGATTTTATTGAAGTATCAATCTATATGCAGGCATGTGGCATGAAAGCAAATATGATTGAACAGCAAAAGATTATCGTAAATAACTGCGGCAAAATAAATCTGCGAAAACAATATTTAGACTTATGGATGCATCCGACAACACTGGCAAGATATTACAACGTGGAACCGTATAGTGATCGACATTTTGCAATCTTAAAAAGATATTTGGAAACTTTGATTCCTGTCGGTGTAAGAACGATTACCGTGATTGCAAGTGATGCGCCATGGCATGGACAAAGTAAGTTATTTCATGATAACCATATTGCGAATATATTTGAAAATAATATGGTGACAGTGCACCGAGATCCGCTGTGCTTTGATTTCAGTAATTTATGGCGGTATATTCAATTGTGCATGCATGTGGGTTTAGGACCTACAATTGAAGTTTTCGGTTTGGCAGGTGTTTGGAATAAACAGATTCAGGTTTACAGCAATTTAAATTACTTAAACGAAGATGAAATCGAGGAATACATGCATGCATTATATGATTTCTTTGTTGAGAAACAATGTGTAGACGATGTTATTGTTGCCATTGATGAACCGGAGAATAAAGAACTGCTGTATGAAGAGATTGCGGAATTAAAACGAAAATATCCGCGCTATCGTGTGCAGTGTGCAATTGATAAGTCTGATTTTATAAAAGACGGTAGGGGCGCTATCGATCGTTTAGTGACGAGTTTTTTTACGGCATGTCAATGCAGCGCCGAATTTGATGGCTGGTATATATGTTGTGGACCGGATGAACCGAACACTTTTATCAGCAGTGATTTAATTGATATACGCTATCTTGCCTATTTGACGAAATATTTCCACGCTGAAAAATTACTGCGCTGGGCATATGTTGCATTCCCCGAAAAACCAAATGAAGACGGTCGTTTCTTGGATTTTCGAGCCGGCGATTCCTATTTGATATATCCGGGTAATGACGGGTATCCGCGTTTGAGTTTGCGCTATTATCAATTGATTCGCTTTTACGAAGAAATGAATTTATTGGCACAAGATACCGCGTTATACAAGCAAGTATTTTGTTTCAAAGATATCCGTGAAATCTTGCAGGATCAGTATGGCGTTAAGGAACATGCATACATCAAAGATTATGAGTTTTACAGAAAATTACGAAGAAAATTAGTTCGATTACAGAAAGGATCATAAAATGTCATCGGTTTGTTTAAAACATATTCAGAAAATCTATCCTAACACAAGTCACACCAAAAAAACGAATTTGAAGGTGACAGATGCAGGTGTTGTTGCAGTAGAGGATTTTAATTTAGAAATTCAGGATAATGAATTTATTGTGCTGGTCGGACCGTCAGGTTGCGGGAAATCAACAACATTGCGTATGGTTGCAGGATTGGAAACAATTACGCAAGGAGAATTGTTCATTGATCATAAACTTGTCAATGATATCGCGCCAAAGGACAGAGATATTGCCATGGTATTTCAAAACTATGCATTATATCCGCATTTAACGGTACGACAGAATATTGGCTTTCCGCTGAAGGTAAGAAAATATCCGAAGCATGAGATACAGGAAAGAGTTGAAGAAGTCGCAAGAATTTTGGACATCACGGAATATTTAGACCGTAAGCCAAAGGCTTTATCTGGCGGACAAAGACAACGCGTTGCGATTGGCAGAGCGATCATTCGTGAGCCGAAAGTATTATTGATGGATGAACCGTTGAGCAACTTGGATGCGAAACTTCGCAATCAGATGCGGGCGGAAATCATCAAACTCAGACAACGGATTCAAACGACATTTATTTATGTGACCCATGATCAAACCGAAGCGATGACTTTAGGGGATCGTATCGTAATCATGAAAGATGGTGTTGTTCAGCAAGTGGGGACACCGCAAGATGTATATAATCGTCCGAAGAATTTGTTTGTGGCAGAGTTTATCGGTGTTCCAAAGATGAATATTCTTGATGGTACTTTGGTGAATGAGAACGGACAATATGTTGTTTATATCGGAGAAAAAGCAATTTTGTTAGATCGTGAAAAGCAGGCAATTCTAAATGCCAAAAAATGTGCAGATCAGGCAATCAAAGTGGGCTTCAGACCGGAACATGTAACAATCGGTAATGACAATCATTTACAGGGAACAATCGAGGTAACGGAGTTGATGGGATCTACGATCCATCTGCACTTACAGGTGCAAAATAAGGACTGTATTGTGGTATTGCCGGTTCATCATGGGGAAGATGGAAGAAGTTATCATACCAAAGAGGTATTCTCTTTTGAAATTCCTTCTGCATGTATGCATTTGTTTGACAAAGAAACCGGTGTAAGTTTGCTTACGGAATAGCAGAAAACATCTTTATCCAATTCGTTTTTTGCAAACGAAAATATGTTATACAGCCTTGGATTTGTTACAAAATAAGCAAATCATTGCCCAAAGTGATATGAATTTTGTATAATACGTATATCCAAAGGAGAAAATAAAAATGAAATTAGTTAAAGGTATTTTAGCACTCGCTGCTTCTGCAGCATTAGTTGGTTGCAACTCTGGTGCAAAGCCTATCTACAACGCAGGTACATATGAAGGTGTAGCTGAGGGACGTAATGGTGACGTCAAGGTTTCTGTTACTGTTGATGAATCCAAGATTACAGCTGTAGAAGTTACAGAAAACAAGGAAACAGAAGGAATCGCTGATGGCGCATTAAAGGATGTTCCAGCTGCTATTGTTAAGGAAAACAAGGCTGATGTAGATACAGTATCTGGTGCTACATTAACATCTAACGCTATTATCGAAGCTACAAAAGAAGCTTTAAGTAAAGCAGCTAAGTAACAAATAAGAGGTGAAAACCTCTTTTTTATATGATTTTGGGGTAAATACTTGATAAATAGGCACTTTTTTTCTATATGAAGTGTTGAAAACCAAAGAAAATCATATAAAATAAAATTATCAAAAGAAAAAGGAGGCCATCGACATGGCAACAGTAAAAGTCGTTACAAAGAAGACATTAGCAGAAGATTTAGCAGAAAAATATGGTTTAACAAAGAAGGCTGCTGGCGAAGCAGTAAACTATATTTTTGATGAAATCTCAACAACTATTAAAAAGGGTGGAGAGGTTTCATTAAATGGCTTTGGTAAGTTTACAGTAGTTAAGAAGAAGGCTCGTACAGGTCTAAACCCAGCAACTGGTGAAAAGATTAAGATTAAAGCTACAAAGGCTCCAAAGTTCAAAGCTAGTAAGACTTTAAAAGATTTAGTTAAGTAATTTATTTGAGCGGTGATACCGCTCTTTTTTAGTACCATAAAAGTGTAGTTGTTAGAGAGTAATTAACTCTGACATCTGCACTTATTTTTTTATAATAAGGGGAGTAATTGGTATGGCGAGGCTCTTTTTGGATTATCACATCCGGCATTAAAAACTGTCAGCCA
>JALENJ010000028.1 GCA_022767445.1 Erysipelotrichaceae bacterium
AACAGCACCTCTCCAGAAATGGACAACTGATGTATCTCAATTTAACTTCACGTGGGGAAAGTGCTATTTATCACCAATATTAGATATGAATACAAATGAAATTATCTCTTATGATTTATCTACAAGTCCCAATCTTGATCAGGTAAAAAGAATGTTAAACAAGGCATTTGATAAGTTTCCTTCAATTAAGGGAATCATCTTTCATTCTGATCAAGGATGGCAATATCAACATAAAGTTTACAGAAAAGAATTATCTGAACATGGAATTATTCAATCAATGTCACGGAAAGGAAACTGCTATGATAACTGTAATATGGATATGAGAAAGATTTTAAATCATTCGAAGAGTTTACAGCTGCAGTAGAAGAATATATCGATTATTATAACAATAGAAGAATTCAGGCAAAAACAAAATGGATGCCACCTGTGCAATACAGGATGGCATCCATGTGTTCAGCCTAATTCAAATATGTGTCCAGGATTCTGGGTACATATCACTTTCATGGCCTTTCAAAGATTCATATCGAATCAAATCAAAGGAAACGCTTCAGATATATTTACAGAGATCATGTCGGTCATATGTAAGAAGATGAAGGTATTTAACTATAAGAAAATCAAGTAAAATGTGAAAAATATTGAGACTCGCAAAAATCCAGAAGAGTCTTAAAAACGTTCTTTGAAATCGTGAATAGAGTACAGTTAAAACAACTACATTTGTAGCTTTGAGTACGTAGATGATTATTATAGGTTGATAATTCAATCAGTGAATATGATTTTGATTATAGAGAGAATTCGTACTAAGAAGTTTGTATATCACACGGAGAAGTTTTCGTGCACAATGACCTTGGGCACATCTGTGAGACTTTCCTTGATTACGTTTTTTAGTATAATAGGCACGGAAGGTCGGAGAATATTTACAGACAGTGAATACAGCTTGATACAGAGCCTTGCGCATATATCTTGAACCGTGCTTGGATATAGGCATATGTGCAGCGTCATATTTACCGGACTGGTATACAAGCGGATCCATTCCGGCAAAGGATATCAAATTTCCCGTGTTCTGAAAGTGATTGATATCTCCGATTTCCGCAAGAATTGTCATTCCTGAGATATGAGAAATGCCAGGGATGGAAATGATAGGAGAGTTTAGCTTGTGACTGAATTCTTCTATTTTCTTTTCTAAAATGCGAAGCTGCTCTTCTCTGGTAATGATGACAGCGATGATAGATGTTACTTCCAATTCAATGGAACTATTATTTTCGCCAACAGAATGTTTGGCAAGCTCTCTGATTTCTTCTGCGGTCACCTTACATTGTCTGCCTTTTCCCTCTGTTTTGAGTGCCTTGCGAAGATTACGGATATCTTCAAAGGCGATTGATGAAGCACTAGGATAAGTTGACAGGAATTTCATATACGCTTTTGAATAGCGTGTCCACGAAAGTAAATTCACTTCTGGGAATACGATATCTAGTGCCCTCTGTAGCCGATTCATATCTTGATTCTGCTGCTCTTGGAGTTGGTGATAAAGACGAGTGATATCACGAAATTTACTATTTTCAATAGTACGTGGAGAAATGGAACGCCAGAATCTCTTCTCGCTTAACATTTCTGCTATCAAAAGCGCATCTTTTCTGTCATTCTTGGCAGATACACCAAGTTCCTTACGACGTAGGCAGGTAGCCCTTGGATTGATGTATTTGACAGTAAATTTCTTGTCGAGTAGGTAATTTGTGAGATTGATCATATAATGACCGGTATCTTCCATACCAACGGAATGTTTCCTGCGAATAAATTGTTTTGTTTTAGAATAGAGTAGATCAAATCCCTTCCGATCGTTTGTGAGGAAGAAGGGTTTGATGAGAACTTCGCCGGTAGAATCATTGAGTACTGTAGCACAGTGCTTGAACTTACCGACATCGATACCAATGTTGATCATGTAAATGACTCCTTTCAAAATTAAGCTGTGATGAATACCAGTACCACCGTTTCAGAAGTATCAAAGAATATGGTGCGAAATGTGAACTCACTTCAATAAAAGAAGGGCTCATCTAACTAATAACAATTTCTAAACAACGAAGCGGTCAGATAATACCTTACGTAGTCAAAGCTACAAATACATAAGATTCTAGTACGCATTCACGATCTCAATTCTACACGGTTTCCCAGACCGATACTAATCTGGGTAAGAAAGGAGATGTATACAGATTTTGCTTAGCTGGAAGAGCTTAATTTGTATATACCAAATACACGTATCCTATACATCGATGGAACTTCCATGGAAGCTAGTGCCAATAAGTTCAGCTTCGTATGGAAGAAGACAGCTATAAAGACAAAAGACAAGACCCTATCAAGAATAATGGATACGATTGGACAACTTACAAAACTAACAGATATCTTCTATACAGAAAACTATGAAGATACGCAGGCCATTGGAGGATACATCGTTTCCATATGGCTGTGGTGTGCAAAGAATAAGGTTCAATTCGTATCAGGGAAAGGACACCACAAGACACCAGTACAGAAGGCATATGAGGAACTCAAGAAGCTCAATGAAAAGCTGAAGGAATGCCAAGAGCGCATCGATATCTGTGGGAATGATAGAAACAGTTATAGTAAGACAGATCATGATGCGACGTTTATGCATATGAAGTATGATTACTACAACAATACAGGAGTATTCAAGCCTGGGTATAACGTACAACTAGCAGAATCAGATGAATTCATCATGAATGTCATGGTAAGCAATGCCAGAAGTGACACGAAGACATTCATTCCGTTCATGGACAGCTATGAGAAAAGATATAAAGGATATCCAGGTATCGTCGTAGCAGATGCAGGATATGGAAGCTATGACAACTACATGTACTGTTTAGAAAAAGATATCGATAGCTATCTCAAATATCAAAACTATCGATATGAAAAGACAGTCAAGTTCAAGAAAGACATCTATCGAAAAGAGAACCTGTTGAGAGAAGAAAACGGGAAATTGATATGCCCACAAGGTAGAGAGTTCATATACAAACAGGATAGTGAAAATACAAAAACGAACTATCTATGCATAACACAGGTGTGGGAATGCAAGACATGTAACAGATGTCCACTCAAAAAGGACTGTACGAAAGCCAAGACACGAGCAGTACGCATCAATCCAATCCTTGATGAACTGAAGGTACATGCGAAGGAACTATTGGACAGTGAGGCAGGAATACAACTAAGACAACAAAGATGTATACAAGCTGAAGGAACATTTGGAATCATCAAGAATGATTGGCAATATAATAGAATCCATAGAAGAGGAATGGAGAATGTGGAAAACGAGCTCTATTTGATCTGTATGGGATTCAACCTGATGAAATATCACCAAAAGAAGATGAGAATGATACTATCCTAAAATAACTCCCAATAGGACAGGTTGTTTTTAGTGTGTCCAAAATAGATATAAAACATCTA
>JALENJ010000050.1 GCA_022767445.1 Erysipelotrichaceae bacterium
TAGATGTTGTTTGTTCTATTCGTTTGGGGACAAGACATCATATTCTGATAACCAGTTTCTGATCGTTGTATCACGAATAAAGATACCTAGTTCAATCTGAACAATTCAGCTTTAAAGCAGCACGATGCTTATTACCAGAATAATCAACTAATTTTTTAATAATGTTGTATTTGTTTTCTTCCATAGGGGTTAATATAATCTTTTTCATATTCATTCCAATCTAATCTGATAGAATGAATCATAACAGTTCCTTTCTATAAATCGGACATCTTCCTTTTTCTTTAACTAAGACAATATCGGTTTCGAATCATAAAATTGTTTTAAGAATATGTTAGTCTCATTGTGTTTTTACCTAAATAATGGTATCTTTCTTAAATGGATAGAGGAGAGACGAATGAGTAAGTATCAATTTTTAGATAGAAGAGTGCCCATCGCTAGTGACAATATCTCTATTGTGCAAGATCTAGCAAAATGTAAGAATTGTTCCCTATGTCGTCGTGCGTGTGCGATTGATGCAGGTGTATTTGATTACTATGATTTAACCACAAATGGAGATAATCCAATTTGTATTCAATGCGGTCAGTGTGTGGCTGTTTGCCCATTTGATAGTTTGAATGAAAGATCTGAGATTGAAGGTGTAAGAGCCGCAATCCAAGATCCTGATAAGATTGTTGTGTTCCAAACAGCTCCTGCTGTAAGAGTTGGCTTAGGTGAAGAGTTTGGTATGCCTGCAGGTACCTTTGTACAAGGTAAAATGATCAGTGCTTTGCGTAAGCTTGGTGGTGATTATGTACTAGATACCAACTTTGGTGCGGATATGACCACCATGGAAGAAGCCTCAGAGTTAATTGAGCGTGTATTGCATGGCAAGGGTGATTTACCACAGTTTACAAGTTGTTGTCCTGCATGGGTGAAATTTGCGGAGACTTTTTATCCGGAATTAATCCCGCATTTATCAACTGCCAAGAGTCCAATTGGCATGCAGGCAGCGACTGAAAAGACATACTTTGCTGAGAAGAATCATATTGATCCTAAGAATATTGTGTCAGTATGTGTAACACCATGTACAGCAAAGAAGGCGGAAATCCGTCGTCCTGAGAATAATTCTTCGGCAGATTATTGGCATGAAGAAGGTATGCGTGATTCTGATTACAGCATCACTGTACGTGAGTTAGCTCGCTGGATTCGTGCTGAAGAAATCGATTTTGAAAACTTGGAGGATGGAACATTTGATCCACTTATGGGAGAGGCCTCTGGTGGAGGTATCATCTTTGCGAATACTGGTGGTGTTATGGAATCCGCTATGCGCGCAGCCTATAAGTTTATCACCAAGCAAGAAGTACCTGCTGACTTAATTCAATTCGATGCGATTCGTGGTGTTGAAAGCAGTCGTGAGGCAGATGTAAAGATTGGTGATACAGTCCTACATGTTGCGGCAATTCATGGTACAGGTAACTTCCGTAAGTTCTATGAACATATGAAAGAAACAGGAACACATTACGACTTTATTGAAGTCATGGCATGTTCAGGTGGATGTATCGGTGGTGGCGGTATGCCAAGATTGAAACTACCACAGGTCAAAGCTGCTAAGAGTGCACGTATTGCGACTCTATATGAAAAGGATCATGCAAAGACTATCAAGACACCGATGGACAATCCTGAAATTCAAACACTTTATAGTGAGTTCTATGAAGCACCACTCAGTCATCGGGCACACAAAATGTTACATACAGAAAGCTTTGTAGACCGTTCAGGTGATTTAGGACCAAATGGAGCATGTACACCAGAGACATGTCCAACATCTGTTGCGAACTTAAAGAAATAATCTAAAAGATGGAATTGAAAAATTTCATCTTTTTTCAAAAGGAGACAAGATGATTCATACAAAATCAATCCAAAAAATCTCATATTTAACAACGATTTTCTCTCTTGCGATTATCTGTTTTGCGTTTGTTGTCTTAGGTATATCCATTTATCTGTGGTTTTCTAGCATGAAGTTGATAATCGCAAGATTATTAATTACTGTAAGTATGATCAGTGGTATTGGACTTATCTTCTTACACATCATACCTGTATGCATGGCAATACAGGATTATCAAACATTAAAAGATACGCATCTAGAAGATGAAAGACGTATTGAAATATTGAAGATTGACGCAATCCGGAAGATGGTAATCGGTGTAGTACCTTTGGTGTTGTTGGTGATTGCGTATACACAAATACGAATTGGATTACTCTATTTTTTGATTGCGTATGTTGTAATGTTGGTGATATTTTTGGTTGCGTGTCTACAATTTTGGATGTGCTATCGTTTAGAAAATTGAAACTAAGAACACATAACTTTATTGATGTGGCAAATACTTGTAAAATATAGCTATGAATAAAATAACGTATAAAGATCGTCAGTATCAGATTTATGGTAACGGCAGTGCAAAAACTGCAATCCTATATCTAACGGAAGAAGAACATCCTGAAAATACAGAGAATATTTATCAGGGCATAGAGAATCAAGATGTCTTGTTTATCGCTGTGTATATCAAAGATTGGGGGAGGGAACTATCTCCTTGGATAGCTCCTGCTATCTTTGGAAAACAAGATTTCGGTGATGGAGCTAGCTTATTGTTGGCTGAGCTAAAGGACTTTTGGCAATGGTTTATACAAGAACATGATATTCATGTCAAACACTTGTGTTTATCAGGATACTCATTGGCAGGGATGTTTGCACTATGGACAATGAGCCAAACAGAGATGTTTGATCAAATAGCAGCAGTATCGCCATCTGTATGGTTTTTGAATATGACACAACATATCAAAACACATACAGTATACGCAAAAGATATCTACATGAGTTTAGGAGATAAAGAAGCTAATACCAAGAATCCAACGATGGCGAGTGTTAAAGCTAACTTTGAAGAGATTGTTGCACATCTCAAGCAAAGAAATATCAATATCACATCCGAGTTGAATCCTGGAAATCATTTCCGGGATGCAGAAAAACGAGTGATAAAAGCTTTGAATAGATTGGTTGGTGAAAACTGAATGAGTGAGTTGTTGTATCAAGGTGATTATAGTTTTCGCCTTATCACAGATAACAATACAGTTGTTTATATCAACCCTGATAAAGGGAAAGAGTATACACATAAGGCAGATATTGTAATCTATACAGCGAAAACTAAGAATTCACTGATTCAGTTGGGAATACTAAAAGATCGTACAAAAGTTGTGAATCGTGAATTATTAGAAGTAGGGCAAAGTGCAACCTATAACGATGTTCATATCGAACATATCCAAGATGATATGTTTTGTATCAGCACAGATCATAAAACAATACTTGTCAGTGGGGATACAGAGTATATCAAGCAACAAAAGAAATATGATTATGCTCTTGTACCAATTGAGGGTAATCAATGGGATATCGAATATCTACAACAGCTTGCCTATCGCGTTATACCGATGCATACATCAAGTGTTGCACTCTATGATTATCGCGTAGCGATAGAACTAAGGGCAGAAAATAAACTTTTACTGGAACCCGGCATGCATGTAGATATACAAGTTGAAAACAATCGCAATTTATTTGCGATTGAAAAACAGTTATATCCACTACTCAAAGATGCAGGAGAGAAGTTTTGTATGACCATGGTATCCATGAATGATGGATATGCTATGGCACAAATGCAGGTACGTTCCAATGATATGAATCCTCTTGGATTGATATATGGTGGTATCAGCTATAACTTTGCGGATATCGTGGCTGGTTGTACCTTCTATTCAGCAGGAGGATATGGACCTACGTTATCCTCGAACTTTGAATATCTTCGCTCAACTGCGGATACGGATTGTCTGATTGCTATCGCAAAGGATATCAAGAGAGGGAATCACATTCACTACATTGAAGTAGAGATCTTTAACAACCAAATGAAGCTAGTGGCAAAGGGTGGATTCACATATTTTGTACAAAAGTAAAATATGTGATTGAAATTTTATACGTAAGTGCTTACAATAAAGATTCACACGAACGATGCCGGATGAAAACAAATACCGGTTCAATAGAATAGATTGTCCCGGTAGATGCTGGGACTTTTTTATACAAAAAAGAAAAAATCCGATTACTCGGATTGTCCATAGCGACTCGCAAATTCCCCTTTGATCTTCTCAAAGGTGATGTCGCTTAAATCATGTTCAATTTTATGTGCGTCACGCGCAGCTGTTTCTTCATCAACACCAATGGCAATAAAAAATTGTGTTAATACACGATTTCTTTCCCAAATTCTCTCGGCAATCTTTTTGCCAGGCGCAAGTAATTTGAGAGATCCATCTTTGGCCATTGATATATATCCATTCTCTCTTAACTTCTTCATCGCTACACTTACGCTAGCTTTGGAAAAGTGAGTTTCTTCAGCTACATCAATAGAGTGGACGGTTCCTTTTCTTTCTTGGATGACTAGGATGGCTTCTAAGTAGTCTTCAGCGGATTCATAAATAGGCATAGCCATATTGCATACTCCCCCTTTCAATACTTATATTTTAAATGGAATTTTCATAAAATCAAAGGACAATGCACAAAATGCAATGAAAACAGGAGGTTATACGTGAAAAAAGTTATATTCTATGGTTTAACACCAGAAAACAAAGATATCTACTTCGAAATCCTAAACAAAAAGGGAATTGAAGTCAGTGCGGTTGATGATACACAATTAGAAATGCGCTTTAAGCAGGCATTGAATATTGAACCAAATGATTTGGGAAATAGTGAAGCGTTTGAACATTCCTACCTATTGATGGAAGGTTTATCCAAAGAAGAGATTCGGGATATCAACAATGCATTTGATGAAGTGGGTAAACACTTTGATGGCATTATGGTAAGTGCAACACCTACAAATAGAGAATGGTCCCTGCGGGATATCTTCACAGAATCTTTGCAAGAAGCTAGGGTGATGCATCAAATGTATACGTTACAGACGATGATTGAATCTACCAATGGTTTGGATTTAAATAAATTAAATGCAGAAGATGCTTCTATTGTAAAGCAGGCGTTGATGGATTCATACTTAATGTTAGTTAGAGAGGAAAATACCTATGAACAACTAACAGGACAAATTAAGGTATTACAAGAAGCACTCAAAAAGACAGAACATTTAAAAGAGAGGGAAAATTAAATGAATAGTATCTGTGTGATAGGGGGAGCCAATATTGATATTGTTGGTTCCAGTTTAGCTCCGTTACAGAATTATGATTCCAACCCTGGTGAAATTCACATTGCCTTTGGTGGGGTTGGAAGAAACATTGCTCAAATTTGTGCTTTGCTAGGTGAGAATACGAAGTTTGTGACTTGTTTTTCAAAAGATAGTTATGGACAATCCATAAAAGAGGACTGTATACGACTGGGAATGGATGTCTCAATGTCACCGGTGATTGAGGACTTACCTAGTTCAATCTACATCGCACTTCTTGATGATAATCGTGATATGAAACTGGGTATGAATGATATGCGTATCCTACGTAAGATGGATGAAACAGTATTGGACAATGCACTTAATGCATTGGATGAAAATGATATCATCATCATCGATTCCAATCTGGAGATTGAAAGTATCGAGTATATCGCAAAGAATGCGAAATCTAGGATCGCTGCAGATCCAGTTAGTGCCCATAAAGCAGCTAGACTAAAACCTGTTTTAAAACATCTAGATATCTTTAAACCAAATCAGTATGAAGCACAGGAGTTAACTGGTATTTGGATTAAAGATGAACAAACAGCGAAAGAAAGTCTAGATTGGTTTTTGCAACAAGGGGTAAAAGAAGTTATTATTTCTATGGCGGATCGTGGATTACTATTGGGTACGCCAGAAAAGAAGATATGGTTTACACATCGACAGATCAACATGGAGAATGCGACTGGTGGTGGAGATTCGCTACTTGGTGCATATGTTGCAAGTCGACTTGCTGGAAAAGATCCAGTTGAAGCAATGAAATTTGGTATTAGTGCGGCAGTTATCAGCATTGAACAAGATGCTGTAAGAAGACGCAATTTAAATACAAAAGAAGTAAATGAAAAAGTATCACAGATGAAGATAGAGGAGAAAACACTATGAAAGTAAGAACAAACGAAGAAGTCGCAAAAGCACTAAAGGAGCACAAGCCAGTTATCGCTCTTGAATCAACAATTATTTCACACGGTATGCCATACCCGCAAAATGTTGAAACAGCACTTAAGGTAGAGGCTATCATCCGTGAACATGGCGGTGTACCTGCTACAGTAGGTATTATCGACGGTGAAGGTGTTGTAGGTATGACACCAGAGGAAATCGAGGAATTCGGCAAGCGTGGCATGAGCATTCCTAAAGTGTCTAGAAGAGATATTCCAGTTATTATGGCAAATAAGAGCTGGGGTGCATCGACTGTCGCTACAACAATGATCTTCGCAGAAAAAGCAGGCGTAGAATTCTTTGTGACTGGTGGTATCGGTGGTGTTCATCGTGGTGCTGAATCTACATTTGATATCTCTGCAGACTTAGAGGAATTAGGAAATACAAACGTAACTGTAATTTGTGCAGGTGCTAAGGCAATCTTAGATTTACCAAAGACACTAGAAGTACTAGAGACAAAGGGTGTACCTGTATTAGGATTCCAAACAGAAGAACTTCCAGCATTCTATACAAGAACATCTGGATTAAAAGTTGATCACAAGATTGAAGACTACAAAGAAGCTGCAGAAATCATCCGTGCAAAACGTGACTTAGGACTTGATGGTGGTGTATTAATTACAAACCCAATCCCTGAGGAATACTCTATGGATCCAGATGCAATCAACGCTGTCATTGATTCCGCAATCAAGGAAATGGATGAAAAAGGAATCAAAGGAAAAGAATGCACACCATTCTTGCTTGCAAAAGTTGCTGAATTAACAGGCGGTAAGTCACTCGCATCCAATATTCAACTTGTATTTAACAACGCAATTGTAGGAACAGAAATAGCAAAGGAATACTTTAAGTAAACTATGACAGATATGAAACAGACAGTTTCTGATCCAGTCACAAAAGAGAACTTTATACAAGCGTTAAAGTCACTCGGTATTACTGGCAATCAGATTTTAGAAGTGCACACACAGATGTCTGCTTTCGGTTATGTAGTAGGTGGTGCTCGTACGATTGTAGATGGATTGATGGAATTATGTGCAGATGGTGGCACAATCTTGATGCCTTCTCAAGTCAGCGACAACAGTGAACCAGCTGATTGGGAATATCCAGCTATTGAACCAACTCTCTACAAAGAAGTACGCAACGCAATCCCCGCTTATGATCCAAACTATTCTGATGTGCACTATATGGGCTCCGTAGTTGAAAACTTTAGATTAAGAGAAGGCGTGGTTACGTCGAATCATCCAAGGTACTCTTATTGTGCTTGGGGAAGATATGCAAGATTGTTATGCAATCATCAATCCATGCACTTTCCTTTGGCAGATGAATCGCCAACCGCAAGACTCTATGAACTAAAAGGGTATGTACTATTGATAGGATGTGATTTTGATTCTACAACATGCATGCATCTAGCGGAGTATCGCTCAGATTGTCGACCGATTGGGATTGAGGGAGCTAAAGTACAAACTCCAGATGGAGAAGTATGGCGCAAGTATCTCAATCTACAGTTAGATAGCGATATCTTCAACAAGGTAGGCGAGATTATGAAAAAGAAAAACATGGTTCGAGAAACCATGTTAGGTGGATGTAAGATTACATTGTTCTCTGCCGCAAGCGCAATCGATGAAGCGGTACGCTACTTCGATAAAACAATGGTATACGATCTATACCGCTAAAACCAATGATGCTGTAGGCAAGCTTGGGCAATATCCCAAGATGCTTGCAGCATTTCTTTTTCCTCCTTTTCACTAAAGCGGCTAGCAATCGGTGCATCGATATCAATCTCCCCAATACATACATTATTGACGATGATAGGCACACATAGTTCACTGCGACTATCACTATCACAGGCGATATGACCGGGAAATGCTAAGACATCATCGATGCGCTGTACCTCTTTGGTACGATAGCACTTTCCACAAACACCTTTGTCGAATGGAATCCTTGTACAAGCAGGTTTTCCTTGAAAAGGGCCAAGCACAAGTTCACCATCTTTCACCAGATAGAAACCAGCCCAATTGGTGTTTGCATAAGACATCTTGATGGCGGCACTGACATTAGATAAAGCAGCGATCATATCGCTTTCTTCTAGTAGTGCACAAATTTGTTGATTTAGTATTGAATTCATAAAAAAATCATAGCATAGGGTTGCTAAAATGAAACATATAAATAATAATTGAACCATAAGGAGGGCTATATCCATGGATGATATATCAGGCGATAGTAACACCGATATAAAGTTAAAACAAATGATATAGCCAAATCATTCTTTTTCAGGTGGCTATATCAAGCTATCTGAAAGGGGATTTTTTTATGGACAAAAACAAAATTTTAAGCTGGATTAACTATAATGAATTAAAAGAACTACACGAGTACTTAAAGAAACAAAATGTAGTTGACATTGCGGATTTTTTAGATGAATTAGATGATAGTAGCTTAGCTATCTTTTTTAGAGTACTAGAAAAAGAAGAAGCAGCGAATGTATTCTCATATTTAGACAATGATGCGCGTAAGCGATTGATTAAGACATTCAACAACACAGAAATCGTAAAAGTCATGAATGAGCTTTACTCAGATGACGCAGTAGATTTTCTATCTGAGATGCCAGCAAACTTAGTGACACAATTGCTGGATAAAGTAGATGAAAACGTAAGAAAAGACATCAACCATCTTTTGAAGTATAAGGATGATACAGCTGGAAGTATCATGACAGTTGAGTTCATCGAATTTACAAAAGAGATGACAGTGGTACAAGCGCTAGCGAAGATTAAAAGAGTTGGTATTGATAGTGAAACAGTATATACCTGCTATGTTGTAGAAAACCGTAGATTGATCGGTATCGTCAGTGCTAAGAGCTTGATGTTAAGCGACTCTGATGTATTGATCAAAGACATCATGAAAGAAGAATTCATCTATGCATACACGGGTGATGATAAAGAAGATATCGCCAAGAAAATGAAGAAATACGATTTGATTGCCTTACCAGTATTGGATGTAGAAAACTGCATTGTTGGTATTGTGACATTTGACGATGCGATTGATGTCTTGACAGAAGAGACAACAGAGGATATGCAAAAGATGGCTGCGATTGTGGCTAGTGATAAACCATATCTTTCGACATCCGTTTGGGAACATGCACGAAGCAGAATTGTATGGCTGTTAATATTGATGTTCTCAGCAACATTAACTGGAAGTATCATCTCTCGATATGAACACGCATTTGAAGTGATGCCAATCCTTGTATCCTTTATTCCAATGTTGATGGATACAGGTGGAAACTGCGGTTCACAAAGTTCAACACTTGTTATCCGTGGATTGGCAATTGATGAAATTAAATTCGGAGATTTCTTCAAGGTTGTATTCAAAGAATTTAAGATTTCAATTATTGTAGGTGTGGTATTAGGTATTGCGAATGGTATTCGTATCTTGATTTTGAATCGTAACCCATACTTAGCATTTGTTATTGCGGTATCATTGGTTGTTACCGTTATGATTTCAAAATTTGTAGGTTGTGCCCTACCGATCGTTGCGAAAAAGCTAAAGATGGATCCGGCAATTATGGCTTCTCCATTAATTACAACGATTGTTGACACAGTAGCGATTATCGTTTACTTTACAGTTGCTTCACACGTATTTCATTTATAAGCTTCAGGATGCATGGATATTCAATCTTGCACAAAACAAAATCAGTTGTAAAATAAAATGACGAAAGATAGGAGATAGGCATGTATCCATCAGTTGGTTCACTTGTACATATACAAAGTTTTAAACATGGCGGCAGTCTGCATAGAACATGGTGTAAAGGCTATGTGCTAGAAGCGGATGAAGATCATATCATTGCGGTTACGGATCATGCTTGGGTCATAGAATCGGATAATCGAAAATGGTTAACGAGAGAACCTGCTGTTTGTTTCTTTTATCGAAAGAAATGGTATAACGTCATATCTATGATTCGCCATAGTGGAATTTATTACTACTGCAATCTAGCTTCACCAACCATCTATGATGGCGAAGCAATTAAAAACATCGATTACGATTTAGATGTCAAATTATATCCAGATCGTACTTATCAAGTTTTGGATGAAAATGAATACTTCGAACATGCAAAACAAATGCGTTATCCTGATGATGTTATGGATATTGTGGAAGCACAACTAGAAGAATTGATCAATGATATGGATAAAGAAATAGATCCATTTAACAAAGAATGTATCGATAAGTACTATCAAATGTACTTAAAGATGATTTCAGATAAATATGATGAAGTCGCATAAAAATGTGGGGAATATCTCACGTTTTTTCTTTACAGAAACCAAAATAATTGTTATATTATTCAAGCACCAAGTAAAACCGATTAAAAATGTCAAAAAATCATTTGACAACGCAAGTGATACTTGGTATATTAATACAGCACTCTTCGAAAGAAGAGGGCAAGAGATCTTTGAAAACTGAACAGGAATAAGACACATAAACAACGTCAAGCAAAAAAGAAAAGCTTAATAAAAAG
>JALENJ010000051.1 GCA_022767445.1 Erysipelotrichaceae bacterium
TTAAAACAAGCAAGCATTCGAGATAACATTGCATTTGGAGTAGATAATGCAAGTGATGAAGATATCATCCAAGCAGCCAAAGAAGCACACAGTTGGCAATTTATTCGCCGTATGCCAGAAGGTCTAGATACAATCGTCACAGACGATAGTTTAAGCCAAGGACAAAAACAATTGTTATGTATCACACGCGTACTGCTCAGTAAACCGAACATGTTGATATTAGATGAAGCTACTTCATCCATTGATACACGTACAGAACTAGAGATACAAGAGGCCTTCAATCACCTGATGAAAGGAAGAACAAGCTTTGTGGTAGCACACCGACTATCTACAATCCGCAATGCGAACCAAATCATTGTTATGAAAGCTGGTAAGATTATCGAAGTAGGTAATCATGATGAACTCATGACAGAAAATGGATTCTATAGCGAGTTATATCGTTCACAGTTTGTGACAACACAAGCGTAGATTGCTAGTAAAAAGCTGAAGTAACTTGACGGATTAGGACTAGTATCCTATTATATAAAGGCACTTTAGTGCGCTCATGCGTGGGAGGATAGCAATGTCCGTTGACCACTGCGTGTGGATTTACAATACAAGGAGGAAAACCACATGGCAAAGAAAATTGCAAAAGTAGCTAAGCTACAATTCCCTGCTGGTGGAGCTAAACCAGGTCCAGCTCTAGCATCTGCAGGTATCAACATGCCTAAATTCTGTACAGAATTTAACGACAAGACAAAGGACCGTCACGGTGACATCGTTCCTGTAATCATTACAGCTTACGAAGATAAGTCATTCGACTTCGTCATCAAGACAACACCAGCTGCCAACTTACTAAAGAAGGCTGCAGGAATCCAAAAGGCTTCTGGCACACCTAAGACAGTTAAGGCTGGTAAGATTACATTAGCTCAGTTAAGAGAAATCGCTGAGTATAAGATGCCTGACCTCAACGCTAATGACGTTGAAGCAGCTATGAAGATCATAGCTGGTACAGCACGTAACATGGGTATCGAAGTAGAAGGCGAGGCTAAGTAATAATGGCAGGAAAGAAGTATAGAGCAGCGTTAGAACAAGTTGATAGCGCTAAAGTTTATGACTACAAAGAAGCGATTGCTTTAGCTAAGAAAATCAGCACAACTAAGTTTGATTCTTCTGTAGAAGCTAGCTTCGTATTAAATGTTGACCCACGTCAGGCTGAACAAAACATCCGTGGAGCAATGGTATTACCTAACGGTACAGGTAAGACACAACGTGTCTTAGTTATCACACAAGGTGCTAAGGAAGACGAAGCTAAGGCAGCAGGTGCGGACTTCGTTGGTGGCGCTGATATGATTCAACAGATCCAAGGTGGATGGTTCGATTTCGATATCATCGTTGCTACACCAGATATGATGGGTCAATTAGGTAAGTTAGGTAAGGTTTTAGGTCCTAAGGGATTAATGCCAAACCCTAAGACAGGTACAGTTACAATGGATGTTGCTAAGGCAATTGATGAAATCAAGAAGGGTAAGGTTGAATACCGTGTAGACAAGGATGGAAACATCAACGTATTATTCGGTAAGGTATCTTTCTCTGAAGAAGCTCTTGTTGAAAACTTCAAGGCTTTATATGACCGTATCTTAAAGGCTAGACCTGTAACAGTTAAGGGTACATACCTAAAGGGTGTAACAGTATCCACAACTATGGGTCCTGGTATCAAAGTTACAGTTGAATAACACTCTAATCTCATAACTTCGGTTGTGAGATTTTTTATATCTTCAATCTAGTGGTGATAGAATATCAGTATGCAGAGGTAAACGTATATGTTAAATAGTACAAGACTTACAAATGTGATAGAAAAGATGACAACAGATAATCTGTTGATTACAGATCCATTATCCGTAGCATATCTATGTGGAAAGTTAGTGGAACCTGGGGAACGTTTCTTTGCCTTATTGATAGGCAAAGAAATAAAATCAGTTTTATTCTTGAATCAATTATTTCGCTTTGATGGTGATTTGGGATTGGAGGTAGTTTACTACAAAGATACTGATCAGATTACAGATGTATTAAAACCATACTTAGATCCTACAAAGACACTTGGTGTGGATAAGATTATGCAGGCTAGATTCCTCGTCCCAATGATGGAAGAAAAGCTAGCAAGTCAATTTAAGCTTGGATCATTAGCTGTAGATAAGACACGTTCAATCAAGGATGCCAAGGAACAAGAACTGATGCGTGCAGCGTCTCATGTTAATGATCTTGCGATGGCGAAGTTCAAGGAATTGATTCATGAAGGTGTAACAGAACTAGAAGTAGCTTCTAAGATGTTGGGTATCTACCAAAGCCTTGGTGCAAGTGGATATTCATTCGAACCTATCGTTGCCTTTGGCAAGAATGCAGCAGATCCTCATCACATGCCGGATGATACAGTACTACAAGAAGGAGATACCGTATTATTCGATGTTGGTTGTATTGTGAATGGATATTGTTCAGATATGACCAGAACATTCTTCTATAAGAAATATCCAAATCAACAACAAGTAAACATCTACAATCTAGTACGTCAGGCAAACGAAAACGCAGAAGCTTATTGCAAAGCAGGTGTACGCTTATGCGATATCGACTCTGTTGCTAGAGACATTATTACAGAGGGCGGATATGGAGAAGACTTCACGCATCGCTTAGGTCACTTCATTGGGACACAGACGCATGAGTATGGAGATGTATCCCAAGCATATACCGATTTAACAGAAGTTGGTAACACATTCTCCATTGAACCTGGCATCTATCATTCAAGTATTCTTGGTTGTCGAATTGAAGACTTAGTGCTAATTACTGAGAATGGATGTGAGGTATTGAATCATTATCCACATGATATTGAAGTGATTGAGTAACATGCATAAAAAAACACAAATGTTATTGAACATTGTGTTTTTTTTCTAACCAACTAGATAATAGTTGTATATACTGATCAGTTTCTTCTGCAAATACCATATGACGACAATCCGCAAACAATTCCCACTTTGCATTTGGAATGTGATCATACATTGTTTTAGCTACCAACGGTGTACATAAATCATTTGTACCTGAGATAATGAGTGTAGGAATATGAATGTTATGTAGTTCATCTGTGACTTCAAAATCTTTTAGTGTACCAAGTGGAGTGTACTCATTTGGACCCCAACCATGCAGATATGCTTCAGATCCACTCTTCTTAGGACGTGTTAAGCATTCCGGATCCTTACCTTCTACATATTCTCTACAACAATGAGCATGCATGAAATGTTGATTGGCAAGTAGATATTCTGGTTGTGTATAGTCCTGTGTTTGTTCAGCTTTGCGTATTGCTTCTTGGTCTTCTTGTGACATGAAGCGAATCATACGATGTTGTTCACTTGCCCAAAGAGAGGCAGAGGATAGCGTACTAGATAAGATTAAAGATAAGACACCTTCTGGTTGATAATGTAATAGATAATCCAGTGCAAGCATGCCACCCCAAGATTGACCTAATAGATGTACATGCTTTAGATTAAGATGCTCTCTTAAAGCAATTAGCTCATTCACCCAAGTCTTAGGTGTCCATAGTTCTGGATGATGATCAACATAAGAGTTTCCGCATCCTAGCTGGTCATACATCACAAGACAATAATCATCACTTGCAAGAGTATCTAAAAGTTCAAAGTAGTTATGTGTAGAACCAGGACCTCCATGTAAGAGGATAAGTGCAGGTTTTTGAATGTCTCCTACAACACGGTAATATGTTTGATAGTTTAAGTATGGCATATAGCCTTCAGCTATTTTCATAAGCCTAGTATAGCACGAAGAGGCTAGGGAATTTCAATCTGTTGGATTGGTTGTATACAAAAGAGTTTGACATTCTTTATAAGAATGTTATTATAGTTACGTTATCAAATACCACAGACAGTAACGGCGTAGGCTTAATAAGGTTACCGAGGTAGATGGAAGTTCATATATCAATGTACTTTTACTCTCGCCTTGTGGTGAGAGTTTTCTTTCTAGATGTGTATTAGATAACATAGAATAGGAAGGTGAAGTATGAATCAGACTGTATTAGAGTCTAAGCAGGGTGTTGTTTCCGAAATTAAGGAAAAATTCACTAACTCTTCATCCACTATTGTTGCCGAGTATCGTGGACTTTCCGTTGCGGAAGTTACGGAACTTCGTAGAGCATTACGCGCTGAGGGTGTTGAACTTAAGGTTTATAAGAACACATTAGCTAGTAAGGCTGCTGAGGACGCAGGTTTTGGCGGATTAACTGAAGTCTTAACTGGTCCAAATGCATTGGCATTCGGTGGTGATGAAACTGGTGCTGCTCGTGTTATGGCTAAGTTTGCTAAGAAGCATGAAGCATTAGTTTTAAAGGGTGGTATTGTTGAAGGCAAAGTTGTTGACCTCAACACAGTAAAAGAACTCTCTGCATTACCAAACAGAGAAGGCATGCTCAGCATGTTGCTATCTGTATTGAACGCTCCAGTATCTTCATTTGCACGTGCTGTAAATGCTGTTGCTGAAGCAAAACCAGCTAGCGGAGAAAGTGCTCCAGCTGCTGAAGAAGTAAAAGAAGCTGCTGAGGCAGCTGCCTAAGAAAGAAAAAGAAGAGGAGAAAATTATCCATGGCAAAGTTAACACAGGAAGATATTCTTGGATATCTTGATGAAGCTACAATTCTAGAATTAAACGAACTCGTAAAGGCTATTGAAGAGAAGTATGGCGTTTCTGCTGCTGCTCCTGTAGCTGCTGCTGCTCCAGCTGAAGCTGCTGCCGCTGCTCCAACAACAGTTAATGTTGTATTATCATCTGCAGGTGACTCTAAGGTTGCTGTTATCAAGGTTGTTCGTGAAATCACAGGTCTTGGTCTAGTAGATGCTAAGAAGCTTGTTGATGGCGCTCCTGCAACAATCAAGGAAAATGTTGCTAACGAGGAAGCTGAAGAGATCAAGAAGAAGCTTACAGATGCTGGTGCAACTGTAGAATTCAAGTAATTCTTTAGTAAACTAAAACACATGAAAAGCCGAATATTTGTTGTTCGGCTTTTCGGGTATTAGAAAGGAACGGTTAATGGCACATTATTTTACCGATAACCGAGAATTGGATAAAAACCGGAGGGAACATACTTTCCGGTTTTTAGACTGTTTATATATATTCACAACTGATAATGGAGTTTTTTCGAAAACAGGGGTGGATTATGGTAGCTATGTACTACTCAAAGCTATAGCGGAACAAGACTTGAAAGGTAGCGTGTTAGATATGGGGTGCGGCTATGGACCACTCGGTATTATCACAAAGTCTATCTATCCAAACTGTCAGCTGACGATGGTTGATGTCAATCCACGTGCAGTGGAATTATCGAAGATAAACTGTACGCAAAATAAAGTGGAATGTAATGTATTTGTTTCAGATGGATATCAAAGTGTCGATCATCAATTTGATGTCATCATTACAAACCCACCGATACGTACAGGTAAGAAAGTTATCTACAAGATGTTTGAAGATGCATATACGCACCTAAATAATGGTGGCAGTATTTATGCAGTGATACGCAAACAACAAGGTGCGGATAGTGCGAAGAAGAAGTTTGCAGAAATCTTTGGTAATTGTGATGTGATTGCCAAGGATCGAGGCTATTATATTCTGCAAAGTAGGAAGTTGACGGATTAGAAAAGTTGTACTATTATAGTAAATTGCAAAAGAGTCGAATAGGGATGGGGTTAGTCTACCCTTTTTCGACATTTCTGGCGGTGCAGGCGAAAGGATGGCGAACGAATGGAAAATAAACAGACATACCACGTTGTGCATTATGGCAACAAGGCTACTCGAAGAGATTATTCTAAGGTAAGCAGTGGATTAGATTTACCAGACTTGGTAGAGATTCAGACTGCGGCTTTTGACTGGTTTTTAAGAGACGGTATTAGAGAGGTATTTGACGATGTTTATCCGATTTCAAACTATGCGGGTAATATTCGTTTGAAGTTCCTAGACTACGAGTTTGGTGAACCTAAGTATTCAATCAGTGAATGCAAATACAGAGAAGTAAATTACAGCGCTCCTCTTAAGGGTAAGATGGAGTTAGAGGTTATGGATCCAGAGACTGGTGAAGTAATTACAAAGAATGAAGAGGTCTTCTTAGGAGACTTCCCTTTAATGACGCCTACAGGTACATTTATTATCAATGGTGCTGAGCGTATTATTGTATCGCAGATTGTCCGCTCCCCTGGTGCGTACTTCGACATTGAATCTGAAGAACGCACAGGTCGTGATACATATAAATGTGAGTTGATTCCTAGCCGTGGAACATGGTTAGAATTCATGAGCGACGATAAGAAAGCTGCACTTGGCCGTATATTAAACGTATCCATTGACCGCAGAAGAAAAGTATTAAGCTCTATTTTGTTTAAGGCAATTGGTTTGTCATTGAACTTAGAACGTGGTGAGAACGCTTTTGATACAACAAACATGAAGAAGTTCTTGAAGGCATTAGATATGCCTATCCATTCTGATGTTGTTGTGCCAGAGGAAGAACGTGAATTCCAAAATGATTATATGTTGTTATATACATCTATCTTTGGAAATTATGAAGAGGTTCGCAATACACTTGCGGCTGATAAGACAAAGACAACAAATGAAGCGTTATTAACTGTATACGAGAACCAACGTGCTGATGAAATCGCAACAATTGATGGTGCAATTTCATTGATGGATGCTAAGTTCTTCGACTACAGAAGATATGATTTAACAAAAGCAGGACGCTATAAGGTTCGTAAGAAATTAAATATCTTAGACCGTATGGAAGGCAACTCCCTTGAAAAAGACTTAGTTGGTGCTGATGGTAAGGTTCTAGTTAAGAAGGGAACAATCATCGACAAAGAACTAAGAAACCAATTACGTGGTGAAATTGATAAGGGTATTAACTGTCGTGCATTACCATTCACGCATACTTTTTCCCATCCTACAACAGCAGTGATGGATACAACATGGAAGAATGCATTGGTAGGACGTATCTTAGCAGTTGACCTTGAAGGTAAGACAGAACGTACAACATTAGAAATGGGCACAGTTCTAACTGAAAATGATGTTAAGGCTATCGCTAAGGAGTTCAAGCAGGTAACTGTTTATGCTGGTATTATTGCTAGCCCTATTACACTAACAAACGACAATGCAAACGCTGTACTTGATTATGGTTCACGTATGTTTGAAGTTGGTCGTGTCACTGTAAATGGTGAAGACCTTACAAATGAAGAGGGTGATGTTATCTGCCCATCTTACTTACCAGATGTAGATGTTACAAAGCTTTCTACAGCAGATCAAGAAAAGATCGTTGCGGAAGCTACAAACAACTCAGGTAAGGTTGTTGTATGGTTAGTTGGTGCCTGTGTACAAGAAGTTGTTGTGATGCATGAGGATACACCTGTTAAGTTAATTGGTATTGATCCATTAAATGACAAGCACACAATCACAATGAGTGATATGTATGCTCTATACAACTATGAATTGACAATGCTTGATGGTGTTGGTTCACAGGATGACATCGATATGCTTGGCAACCGTCGTATTCGTACGGTTGGTGAGTTGATTCAAAATCAATTCCGTATTGGTCTATCTCGTATGGAACGTGTTGTTAAGGAAAGAATGTCTATCGCTGATACAGCAAACTTAACACCTAAACAGTTAACAAATATTCGTCCATTAACTGCTGCGATTAAAGAGTTCTTCTCTTCATCCCAGTTATCACAGTTCATGGATCAAGAGAATCCGCTTGCGGAATTATCCAATAAGAGACGTATTTCAGCGTTAGGGCCTGGTGGTTTGACGCGTGAGCGTGCTGGCTTTGAAGTACGTGATATTCATAACTCTCACTATGGACGTATCTGTCCAATTGAGACACCTGAAGGACCTAACATCGGTTTGATTTCCTATCTAACCACATATGCGAAGGTCAATGAATATGGCTTTATCGAAACACCTTACCGTAAGGTGGTTGATGGTCATGTTACGGATGAAATCAAGTATATGCCAGCTGATGAAGAGAATGATCACGTTATTGCTCAGGCAAACGAGATCAAGAATGGTCAGCTAGTTGGAGATAAGATTATCGCTCGTATTAAGGGTGAAACAGTGATGGTTGATCGTAATCAGATTGACTATGCCGACGTATCTCCTCGTCAGATTGTATCTGTCGCTACAGCCTGCGTTCCTTTCTTAGAGAACGATGACTGTACACGTGCCTTGATGGGTGCTAACATGCAGCGTCAGGCAGTACCTCTGATGAATCCACATAGTCCATTTGTTGGTACAGGTATGGAACATGTCATTGCACGTGACTCTGGTTCTGCTTGTGTCGCTACTGGATCTGGTGTTGTTACTTATGTAGATGCAACTAAGGTTGTCGTTATGGAAGATAGCGGCAATGAGAAGACATATGAACTAACGAAGTATCGTCGTTCAAACGCTTCTACTTGCTTGAATCAAAGACCAATTGTTTGGGATGGTGAACGTGTTGAACGTGGCACAATCCTAGCAGATGGACCTGCGATGGAAAATGGTGAGCTTGCATTAGGCCAAAACGTAACAATCGCCTTCATGACATGGCATGGTTATAACTATGAGGATGCCATCATCATGTCTGAAAAGATGCAATCACAAGACTATTACACTTCTGTGCATATAGAAGAGTATGATATTGAATGCCGTGAGACAAAACTAGGTGCCGAGGAAATCACTCGTGATATTCCAAACGTCGCAGAAAGCGCATGTCGTAATCTAGATGGTCGTGGTATTGTCATGGTCGGTGCTGAGGTTAAGGAGGGTGATATCTTAGTAGGTAAGGTAACACCTAAGGGACAAACAGACCAAACACCAGAAGAGAAGCTATTGATGGCAATCTTCGGTGAGAAGTCACGTGAAGTTCGCGATAACTCCTTGAAGGTACCACATGGTGGTGCAGGTATCGTCCACAGTATTCGTGTCTTCAAACGTAAAGAAGATCATGAACTTCCACCAGGAGTAAATGAAGTAGTTAAGGTTTATATCGTTCAGAAACGTAAGATTTCTGAAGGTGATAAGATGGCTGGTCGTCACGGTAATAAGGGTGTCATCTCTCGTATAAACCCAGTTGAAGACATGCCATACATGGCAGATGGAACACCAATTGATATCATGTTGAATCCATTCGGTGTACCTTCACGTATGAACATCGGACAGGTATTAGAGGTTCACTTAGGATTTGCGGCTAAACAATTAGGCGTTAAGTTCGCAACACCTGTATTCGATGGTGTATCTAATGAAGATCTTCGTGACATTATGAAGGAAGCTAACTCTTCACCAGATGGTAAGTATGTTCTATACGATGGACGTACTGGTGAGGCGTATGACGAGCGTATCTCTGTTGGTGTCATGTACATGATTAAACTTGCACACATGGTCGACGATAAGTTGCATGCTCGTGCTACAGGTCCTTACTCACTTGTTACACAACAGCCATTAGGTGGTAAAGCGCAAAATGGTGGTCAAAGATTTGGTGAGATGGAAGTTTGGGCATTAGAGGCATACGGTGCATCTCATGTATTACAAGAAATCTTAACTGTTAAGTCAGATGATATTACAGGTCGTACAAAGACATATGAAGCAATTGTTAAGGGCAAGGATATGCCAGAACCTGGTATTCCAGAGTCATTCCGTGTATTAGTACACGAATTACAAGCACTCGCAATTGACGTTCGTATGATGGATGATGCTGGTAATGAAATGGATCTAAAACAGATGGAACAGGAAGAACTCAAGGAAGAAACAACACTCGAGTTTGATCCAGCTACACTTGTTAACGATGCAGAATCATCCGATGAATTAACAATCAAAGAAGAATCAGAAGATGAAGAAATTCCTGAAGCAGCTACCGTAGGGTTTGATGACTTCGGGGAAGAAGACCAATAAGGAGGGTGAAGAATGAATATTAATAACTTTACAGCGATTAAAGTCGGCTTAGCATCACCAGAAAAAATCCTTGCTTGGTCCTATGGCGAAGTAAAGAAGCCAGAGACAATCAACTATCGTTCCCAGAAACCTGAGCGCGATGGTCTATTCTGCGAGCGCATTTTCGGTCCTACAAAGGACTGGGAATGTGCCTGCGGAAAATACAAGAAAGTACGCTACCAGGGTGTTGTATGTGATCGCTGTGGTGTCGAAGTAACAAAGTCAAGTGTCCGTCGTGAACGAATGGGACACATTGAACTAGCGGCTCCAGTAGCACATATTTGGTATTTACGTGGTATTCCATCACGTATGGCATTACTACTAAATGTGGCTCCTAAGTCACTTGAAGAAGTTGTATACTTCGTATCTTGGATTGTTACAGATCCAGGAGATACAAAACTAGAGTACAAGCAGATTCTATCCGAGAAAGAATATCGTGAAAACAATGCTATCTTTGGTACAGGTAGCTTCGTTGCCCAAACAGGTGCAGAGGCTATCAAGACATTGCTAGAACAATGCGATGTTGAGGCTGAATATTCTGCCATCATGGCAGACTTGGAAAAATCCACAGGCGATAAGCGCAAGAAACTCATCAAGCGTTTAGAAACTGTAGAAGCTTTCCGTAACTCAGACAACAAGCCGGAGTGGATGGTATTAACTGTATTACCAGTAATTCCACCAGATTTACGTCCAATGTTACAGTTGGATGGTGGTCGTTTTGCGACTTCTGACTTAAATGACTTATATCGTCGTGTTATCACACGTAATAACCGTCTAAAGAAACTACTAGAACTTGGAACACCAGCTATCATCGTTCAAAACGAAAAGCGTATGTTACAAGAAGCAGTAGATGCTTTAATTGATAACGGACGTCGTTCAAAGGCAATTACAGGTGCCGGCGGACGTGCATTGAAGTCCCTATCCCACTCCTTAAAGGGTAAGCAAGGACGTTTCCGTCAGAACTTATTAGGTAAGCGTGTTGACTTCTCAGGTCGTTCCGTTATTGCGATTGGGCCATACCTAAAGATGTGGCAATGCGGATTGCCAAAGGAAATGGCAATCAACCTATACAAACCATTTGTAATTAACGAACTCGTTAACTTACAGATTGCGTCAAATCCAAAGACAGCTGAAAAACTAATCGGTCGTCAAGATCCACGTGTATGGGATGTTGTGGAAAAGGTTATCGCTAACCACCCAGTATTCCTAAACCGTGCACCTACACTTCACCGTTTAGGTATTCAGGCATTCTTCCCAAGACTTGTTGAAGGTCGTGCAATTCGTGTCCATCCATTAGTATGTCCAGCGTTCAACGCAGACTTCGATGGTGACCAGATGGCTGTCCATCTCCCATTAAGCGAGATGGCAAGAGCTGAAACAGAAGTATTGATGTTAGGTTCAAACAACATCTTAGGTCCTAAGGATGGTAAGCCTATCGTTACACCAGGACAGGACTTAGTATTAGGTAACTTCTATCTAAACATGGAAGAAACAGCTGAAGAGTTCAAGAATAAAGCAGATGCTTTAGAGAAACTTGGTGAAAAGACAGAAGCAGCTAGATGGAGAAGATACAGTGAAAACGAAGGACATGTCTTCAAGGATGTCAATGAAGTACTCATGGCATACCAGACAGGCGTTGTTCATCTACATAACCGTATTGCTTTACCAGCTAAGGCTGTTAACAAAGTAGGCTTCACAGAGAAACAAAATGAGTCTTACTTACTAACATCTGTAGGAAAGATCATCTTCAATGGTGTATTCCCTTCAGATTTCCCATACCTCAATGAAGTAAATTCTGAAACACTAAAGGCAACACCAGATTCAGAATTCGTTCCATTAGGTACAGATATCAAGAAAGAATTCGCAAGCCGCAAGGTAACTTCAGAATTCAAGAAGAAGGACTTAGGTAACCTAATCGCCGCTGTCTTTGATCACTATAAGACAAATGGTACTTCTGATATCTTGGATAGCTTGAAGGATATGGGATACTTGTATTCAACACTTGCAGGTATGACCGTAGCATTAAGTGACATCTCGGTCGCTCCTAATAAGGAGAAACTAGTGGCAGAGGGTCGCAAGAAGGCTGAACAATTTAACACATTACGTGATAGAGGTCTATTAACACCACAAGAGTGGGAAGATAAGTTCTCATCACTATGGAATGACGTTAAGAATGATGTAGGTAATAACTTGATGGAATCCATGGCTCGTATGAACCCTATCAACATGATGGCGGTTTCTGGTGCCCGTGGTAACAAGAACCACTTTACACAGCTTGCAGGTATGCGTGGATTGATGGCGCGTCCTACACAGTCTAAGTCTCGTAAAGAATACCAACCATCTATTATCGAAGTCCCAATTTACTCCTGTTTCCGTGAAGGCATGAGCGTATCAGAGTTCTTTATCTCCACTCACGGTGTACGTAAGGGATTAACAGATACAGCCTTGAAGACTGCTGAATCTGGTTACCTAACACGTCGTCTTGTCGATGTCGCTCAAGAAGTTATCATCGGAGAAGAGGACTGTGGAACAGAAAGAGGCTACCTCGTTAAGAATATCTACGAAGATAAGATTCTTCGTCCAGGTGAAAAGCCAGTCTTAATCGAAGGTCTATTCGACCGTATCGTAGGTCGCTATACACAAAAAGCAATCTTAGATCCTAAGAGCAATAAGGTGCTTGTAGAAGCTGATACATTAGTTGATGAAGATCTAGCAAAGATGGTTGTAGATGCAGGCGTAGAAGAAGTATATATCCGCAATGTATTTACATGTGAATCCACAAATGGCATCTGCCGTAAGTGCTATGGCCGTAACATGGCTACAGGTAACCTTGTTGAAGAGGGTGAAGCAATTGGTATCATGGCTGCCCAAGCGATTGGTGAACCAGGTACACAGCTAACCATGCGTAACTTCCACACAGGTGGTGTTGCGACTCAGAACGGTGATATTACACAGGGTCTTCCTCGTGTAGAAGAATTATTCGAAGCACGTGCTCCTAAGGGATTAGCTGTCATCTCTAAGATTGATGGTGAAATCACAGATGTTCACGACAACGAGAATAAGACAGGTACAGTTATCGTTGTATCCAACGATAACGAATCTATCGAACATAAGTGCGACTTAACACAGGTTAAACGTCAAAACTTGAATATTGGTGACCACGTATCTGCCGGTGATAAATTGACAGAAGGTCCAATTGCGCCTAAGGAATTATTAGAGGTAGCTGGTGTAAGAGCTGTACAGGAATACATCTTGATGGAAGTTAAGAAGGTATACTCCTCACAGTCAATCGATATCTCCGATAAGCACCTTGAAGTAATGATTAAGCAGATGTTGAAGAAAGTCATTGTTATTGAGGGAAATGATTCAGGACTCAGTGCTGGTCAAACTCTATCATTAGCAAATATGAATGCAATCAACGAAGACTTACTATTCGATGGAAAGAAACCAGCGAAGTTTGGTCCATTACTATTGGGTATTTCTAAGTCAGCCGTTGAGACAGATTCATTCTTATCAGCAGCATCCTTCCAGGAGACAACAAGAGTATTAACGGATGCAGCAGTTAGAGGCAAAGTTGATAAACTTGAAGGTCTTAAGGAAAACGTTATTATCGGTAAGCTCATCCCTGCAGGTACAGGTAGAAACTTCGACCGTGAGACATCACGTCGTATCGAAGAACGTGCAGCTGAACTTAAAGATATTAGAGAAGAAAAAGCAAGAGAACTTGCTGAAGCAACAGCGAATAGATTGCCAGAAGAAATTCTCGGCAGCAACGCTGATGTACATGTAAGTCATGCAGAGTCTACACTAGCTCTTATGGAGCGTATGAAAGACGAGCATAACTTCGACTTCTAAAGATCCACATAGCAAATAGGTAGGAAACATTCTTAAAAGAGGGATGAATCCTACCTATTTTGTATTTTGATAAAGGGTAATTAAAAAATGTTTGAAGAATTTAGCGAAGATAAAATATACTTCAAATACCTTTTTATTTGGGCATAATAACAGCAGATACATTGACTGTCTGCTTGCATGTAAAAAAATAATCGAGAAATTTGCAAAAATCATTTGACAACGCAAGTGATACTTGGTATATTAATACAGCACTCTTCGAAAGAAGAGGGCAAGAGATCTTTGAAAACTGAACAGGAATAAGACACATAAACAACGTCAAGCAAAAAAGAAAAGCTTAATAAAAAG